>NZ_CP015423.1:3257500-3611250 GCF_001719045.1 Paenibacillus polymyxa | reverse complement strand
TGTACACCTTGAATCCATAGTGGAAGATAGCTAGTCAGTCCGATCAATAGAGTGCTGACTAACAGTGCTGCGGCACAGGAAAAAGCAATATCCCGTATCCGAAATAGCTTTAGTGGCACCATCGGTTCCTGAGCGCGTTTTTCAATAACCAAAAACAGAATCAGGAACAAAATGGCTACGGCAGCCAAGGCCAGCAATTCAGGAGAAGCCCAGCCGATATACTGCCCACCCAGTGCCAATACGAGCAAGAGGGCCGTCATCCCGATGGTAAAGGTAACCGCTCCCGGCACGTCAATACGTGCGGTACGCTTGCTTACCTGTTCACGCAAGTAACGGGCGATGAAGAACATAGCCAGCAATCCAAAGGGGACGTTAAAGCCGAAAATCCACTCCCAGCCAAAATAGGTAACCACATAACCGCCCAAGAGAGGCCCGATCAGGGAAGAAATTCCCCATACGGAGCTGATCATGCCTTGGACTTTGCCGCGTTCCTCCATTTTGTATATATCACCGATGATGGTAAAGGTAACGGGAATGACACCACCCGCACCAATCCCTTGTATAGCCCGGTAGATAATAAGCTGCTCCATACTACCTGCCATCATACAAAGCAACGAGCCAAGTACAAACAACGAACAGCCGATTAAAAAAATGGGTTTTCGGCCAAACAAATCGCTAAGCTTGCCGAAAATGGGTGTGGTCACAGCCATCGTCAGCAAATATGCCGTAAAAATCCAACTGAGCAAATTCACGCTGCCCAGCTCGCTAACAATCGTCGGTCCCGCTGGACCGATAACCGTTCCTTCAATTGCGGCCAGAAAAGTGGCCAATAGAACACCTGTCAGCACGAGTCCGCGCTTCATGGGTTTATCGTTTCCCAAGCAAATCACAAATCCTTCCCTTATAAAAACTGTGTTGTATCTGTGCGGTTTGCCTTTCCAGAATGGATTATTACCCGCACCGCATAATCGTAAACAGGCGGCCTATATAGGCCGCCTGTTTTGTACGATGTATATATATTATTGTCTACATATCGTTAATTTTTGTCAACTATAATCGTATGATAAATCTCACTATTTTCCATTTTATAGAGATGACCCTCTTCCATGCACAGAACATCGCTGGCAAAGCTTTCAGCTACCTGCATATCGTGGGTGATGACCAGAAAAGCCGCACCTTCGGCAGACTGCTCTGTGCACATACGGAGCAGAATATTCGCTCCTTCGTAATCCGTTCCTGCGGTAGGCTCATCCAAAATGTATAGCTTTTTGGGCAAGATGAACTGTGCCGCAACGCTCAAGAGCCTTTTTTCGCCTCCACTTAGCAGGTACGGGGAGGCATCCAGTCTGTGCTCCAGCCTGGCGGAAGCCAGTAAGCGCTGCGCCCGTTCCACATATGCGGCGGGAACCGGCTCCCCGGTCCGTAAACCAAGCTTGGCGCGCACGCTGTACAAGCACTCCTCCCACACCGTTGCAGCTGCAAACTGATGCTCTGGCTGCTGGAACACATAGCCGATTCCGGCAGCCAGCTGGTGAATTGGCAGCTTCGCCATATCCTGCCCCTCCCACCGCATGCACCCCTTCGGTGCTGGGAGTAGACCCATGAGCAGCTTGCCGAGCGTGGTTTTACCCGAGCCGTTCTCACCCAGCAGCACGGCTCGTTCACCGGGCGCAAGAGCTAGGCTCACACCCTTTAGCGCTGCCCGCTGGCTGCCAGGATAGGTGAAGGTCAATCCCTTCACCTCCAACAACGGCTGCCCAGCGCGGTCCGCTGCTGAGCCGGGATTCACCCCCGGCTCACGCCGCATGTCTCCCCTCCCTGCGGAAGAGGGGAGCAGCCCCAAGGCGGCCAGCTGCGCACCATGTTCGCGCAGCAGCGTTTCGGGCGGACCCTGCAGCTGCACGGTCCCGCCCTTCAAGACGATGACGCGCTGTGCTGCCCGCGCGCCATCGTCTATGCGGCCGGACGCGGTAACTACCGTCCGGCCTTCGGCATGGAGCCGCCGACATAGCAGGGCGAAGTCGCGTACAGCCGGCGGGTCCAACTGCGCAGCTGCGTCGTCGAACACGACCAGCGGCGCTTCCAACGCCAGTACCGCTGCAATCGCGGTGCGTTGGCGCTGGCCTCCCGAGAGGCGCCGCACGAAGGAGACGCGCTCGGGAGCTAGGCCGACGGCCTCCAGCGCAGCAGCAATGCGCTGCGCTATTTCTGCCGGAGGCACGCGCAGGTTCTCCGGCCCAAAAGCAATCTCGTCTTCGACGATTCCCTGCACCAGCTGGGCATCCGGGTCCTGAAGCACGACGCCGACAGTGGTGGCGACAGTAGCCAAATCGGCGGTATCGGGGTCCATCCCATACACGGTCAGCTCCCCCGTCCGTTCGCCTTCACCGGAACGGGACAACCCGCCATGAAGTAGCTGACATAGCGTAGACTTTCCACTTCCACTGGCTCCGACAATGGCTACATGCTCGCCCACCGCAATGTCCAGTGTCAGACCATGTAAAGCTGGCTCCACCTGGTCATCATACCGATAGCCAAAATTCTTCAAGGATACGGCTATTTTACTGCTAGAGTTATAATCGCTATGTTCATTCATAACTGAAATATCCTCGATCCCCATTGTTGAAGATATAACCACATGTATAGCCACGGCTATACATGTGAAGCGCGTCCCAGTTCAAAACGTTTTAACAGTCCCGTACGATTTAAAGCATCACCCAACACTTTCGTCAGCAGACCGCATAGGACAATGCCGCTCAGGATACGAACGACCAGTGCAATCGTCAGCACCTTCCAGCCCCAATGCATATAGCCAAACATATTGGCTGCGACAATAAACCACAGCGGAACCATAGCCCCACCCACTAGCATCAGCGAAACTGCGTTCCAGCGTCGATACCGCAACAAGGCAAATACCAACTCAGCCGCAATCATATAGCAGACAGCCGCCGCGATAATAGAAGCAATTCCATAGGCAGAGCCCATAAAGGATTGCACCACCGCGCCAAATGCATAAGCAATAACCGCCGTACCCGGCTTACGAATAATATAATAAGCCAACAAACCGTATATCATGTACAGCCCGACAATAGAGGAAGTAGCGATAGGCCCTCCCAGACTGTTTAATGTTTTGTTAATGAGCGACAAATACACGGTCATGACACCGTTCAACGTGGCCAGCATCGCCATGAGTACGATATCCAGCGTTGTAAACTTTGCAAACATACGAGATTCCTTCATATGTATTTCTTGACTCCTCTCCCTATCTAATCTATAAGATTACAGCTCTGATCCTTGTACAAGCTGTTACTGTATAAATGTATTCATCTGCGGCCTTATTGTCAACCTAATTATATTTAACAGGTTGACAATAAGGCCAAAAATAAGAGGCTTCACTTTATAAGCTCCACCATAAAACAGCCGTAGTTAATACAGCAGTCACCGCACATAAGTTGCCTAAACGCCCATTGTTCAGTGTACGAAGATATGTCCGTTCTGCATAAGCACCGAAACCTTTGCCCTCCATAGCCAGCGCCGTCTGCTGAACCCGTCTTACAGCATTCACCAACACGGCAGCCGCATACCCGCTCCACCATGATAACCGATTGCTCCACCCTCGTGGTGGTTCCTGTCCACGAACACGCCGTGCTGCCATAATTGTTCTCCCTTCTTCTTCCAATAAGGGGAGAAACGTCAGTGCCACCGAAATACCGAACGCAAACCGATAAGGAACACGCAAGCGCAGATTCAATGCCTGCACAAAATCTCGGGGATCGGTCGTCGAGAGATAGATATAAGATGCCAAAAACAACACAAAAATCCGCAACGTTAACGCCCCTGCGATGTCCAGCCCCTCTGCTGTAATGACAATGGGTCCCCATGCAGCCACGGTATGTCCTTCTCGAATCGCTAGGATAGACAATATAAAATACGGAATACCTAAACCAATCAGGAACGACATAGCCCGAAGTTGGCGTGCTAATGGCAAACGTGCGCCCAAGCCAGCCACAGCAATCAGTACAGCCAAGAGTGCTGCTTCCCGCAGCGTCGAATCCCAAGCCATCGACAGGAGGCTAAAGCATCCCACCCATATTAGCTTACTTAACGGCCCTAACCTGTGCAGCGGCGACGAACCGCCGTTATACTGAAACAGCATTTCGTTGTGCCTCCAGTCTGAGCCATTCTTCATGCAGTAAAGAATACATCAGCATATCCTTAAAACCTGTGGATGTATGCTGTACCTGCCGCAACAGTCCTTCCTGTGTCCAGCCCATCGAGGACAACAGGGCTTGCGAGCCTGTATTGCGCGGATCCACCAGCGCTTCGATCCGATTCAACCGAATCGTGTTATACCCGAATGACAGCACCAAGCGTAGCGCCTCGGTCATGTAACCCTGTCGCCAATAAGGCTTGGCTATTTCATAACCAATCTCGGCTTTACAAGCTCCCTCCGTCTGCCAATAATTAAAACCACAGCTTCCAATCAATTTCCCGTTCTCCTTCAGCTCTATTCCCCAGCGCAGCGCATCCTCCGTCTTCGCCAGCTCATTCAACAGCTCAATCATATCCTCTGCGTCCTCACGTCCTGACATACCAGAAAGGTTCATATAACGGTGAACCTCCGGGTCAGACCAGCAAGCGAACATTGTAGCCGCATCCCCGCTTTCCATCCTTCGCAGCCGAAGACGCGCACTTTCCAGCAGTGGTATATGCCCCTTACATGCATATGCACACATGTTCAATCATCCTTCCAGCATTAAAATAACAATAAATATACGCTACATTTAAGCATACACCTTCAACAAACACAACCTTATTTAAAGCTACGAAGCTTATATATATAAATAGCCCTCCTGTTCCTAGGATTAGGAATTAGAAGGGCATCTTCTATATTATAAGAGATTAAACTGTGGTGCGCGTCGGTTCTTTCACAACATCCTTGTACAGTACGCCCAGCATCGACTGAATTTCCTGTAATTCATCGATCCCTGCGCCGGTAATGCTGAACATATCATCATGCGGTGTCAGAAAGTTTTCCTGCGTCAGGTTTTCAAGCTCCTGCTTGACCTCACGTTCTCCTACACGGTAACCGCGCTCTTCCAACACAGGTTGAATATCTCTTACCGTGAGATCGTTCTGATGTGCATAAGAAAGCATTTGTATACGGATAAACAAGTTCTGAACATCTGCATGCATAATTGTAACTCCTCCCTGGCCTAGGCCACCATGTTACACTGTTTTTACCCATAGAGGATAACCTGGAAACAGATGAGGACAACCCTCGCTGAATTGCTTTCTATATTGTTTGCCCCGCTAAAACGTATAGCTTTCCCTTTCCAAAATGATTCTGTACAGAGGTTAGAGTACGGAGTGTACGAAAAGGTTACAGAGTGATTTTCCACTTGACTGAATATATACAATCGTTATATCTTGAATTAATTAACCAATGGTAAAAGCGAATTGGATAATTACCTATTTTTTACGACATATACAACACTTAATGTAAAAATTTAATGTTAGGAGCGTGAACCCTACATGTTTCAAGCTATTCCTTACGAAGGCACACGTCATGAACAATTCGAATCGGTTCTCGGACAACTCCGGGCACTTATTCATGATGAATCCAATACCATTGCCAATCTGGCAAATGCTTCAGCATTACTTGGTCATTTCCTTCCTGATATTAATTGGAGCGGTTTCTATCTTTATGATGGCACTGAGCTTGTACTTGGTCCTTTCCAGGGCTTACCTGCATGTATACGGATTCCATTAGGACGTGGCGTATGCGGTACCGCAGCCGCAGAACAACGGACGCTTGTTATAGATGATGTACATGCGTTTCCAGGACATATTGCCTGTGACGCTGCTTCCAATAGTGAAATCGTTATTCCCCTTGTCAAGAATGGGGAACTGATTGGAGTGCTGGACATTGACAGCCCACTAAAAGGCCGCTTTGATCACGAAGATCGCGTATTCCTAGAGGAATTTACGGCTATTCTGGTAGCCAGCCTATAACCAAAAATAGCGCATATATATCGTCTTCCTTCGCCACAATATAGGAGGGTCTGAAACCCAAAACTATCCGGCGAAGGAGATTGATGATTCATGTACAACAATATGGCTCCACAACAACAACTTCATCAATGTGAACAAATCATGCAGCAATTGGTACAACAAACACAGCAAGGAACTGCCATGTATCAGCAGTTGCTGCAACAGGAACAACAAAATGCATCCAGTCTTGAAAGCCTGGTGCAACGTGAACGAAGCGCAGCTCAAATGATCCAAACTGCAATTCAGCATCACCAACAGGCTATGCAGCAATACCAGCAAGTGATTCAACTGTGTAGTCAGTTGGAAAACTCCATCCGTTCCAGCAACCAAATGACTCAGCCTGGATTTGGCGATAGCTTTGCTTCCCGCAGTATGCAACCAACCTCCTTTAATACAGGTAGCCACATGAATAACAGCTTTCCGCAACATATGGGAACGACTGGACAACATTTCGCAAGCAGTGGCATGCAACATTACGGAAACAGCAGTCAGCAAGGCATGAGAACAGCACAAAGCAGCATGTAAGCTGCTTTACACACAAAAAGGGTGAACAGCAGGCCATCGGAATCGGCTTGTTGTTCACCCCTTTGTTAATTTAATTCCCGTTCGGCTAAAACCTTCATCCCGTCTCGCAAATACTCAGCCAGTCCGGGGCGATAGCCTTCATACATTTTATTGAAATCCTCATGCTCTACATACAAGTCTCCCAGCCCGCTATAAATTTCTGCTGTAGGGGTATAGAATCGGCTTACCCATTGAAGATGACGGCGGATTAGCGCCTGTACTTCTTCACTGTTATGCTTCAATCCTTTATTCATGGCTTCTGCCAGCCGCCGATGAATCTGGTCAGCCTCTGCCTGCGAATCCAAATAATCCTCTTTGCTCCAGTTCTTCGTCGCCGTCTTGCTCTCCTGAATTGTTTCCTGAGCCTTTTGACCATAACGGTCTGTCAAATCACGTTCATACATTTCCTGCTTTTCCGGATTAAATCCTTGGTACATGTGTTCTGGTTTCATTGCTTGTTCCCCTTTCAAATGAGCCACCGTTTCGTCGATGGTCTGTAGGAGAGTATGCAAGCGGAAGACTTTGGCCTCGACCTTGGCTCGATGCTCCTGCAAAACCTCGGCCTTTTGTTCCTTGGTTTGCTCCAGCACATTTCCAATTTCAGATAAAGGCAAATCCAGTTCCCTGTACATCATGATTTGCTGAAGCCTCAACAGTTGTTCCTGTTCGTAATAGCGATATCCATTATTTCCAATATGATGCGGTTTCAGCAATCCGATTTCATCATAATAATGCAATGTTCGTACGCTGATTCCCGACAGATTAGATACTTCCTTCACCGTATAAGCCATTCCGCTTCACCTCCCTTGCTTGACAGTCTACAGTCTCACGTGGCGTGAGAGTCAACGCCCCCAATTGCCCACCTTGGTACTACACTTTTACCCTGTAAGCGCGTTGTGAACCGCCCATTTGCCAACCATTTTCCATACTTACGACCTAGAATCTGCATCTTTAGAAATCTATGCAAAAAAGCCCTCCAGCACGTATTCTCAAATATGCCGGGGGCTCCATATATTCGATTTGACTTTACCACTATTTACAGATCATACGATACCTAAGAGAGGCTTTTCCCCATAACCACATGATCATAAAAAGCTATCTTTTGAATAATTTTCTCCAAATTGTGCTGCGTTTGTGCCACATGTTCCTCTACTTTCTTTTTGTGGGCTACAAGGAAGTCTCTTCTCTCTTGGATTGTGGCTTCTCCTTTTACATTTAGCTCAAGGTATGCCTTAATTTCTTCAATGGTCATCCCTGTATCTTTCATAGCCATAAGGAACCTAATCCAATCGATTTGTTTTTCGGTATATACCCTTCTTCCACCTTCATCCCGACCCACATCAGGTAATATGCCTTCTTTTTCATAGTAACGAAGAGTAGATGCGGGCAATCCGCTCTTCATTTGAACTTCTTTAATGGAGTACATAGTTATTCCCCTCCTCGTTCTTTTATTTTCTCTTCAAGTCAGCTTTAACGATAAGTATAAGTTTTCATAGTAAAGAGTGCAAAATTAAGATTCCTACTACCTGGCAGCAGCGAGGCAACCTTCTTATTGCTCGTTAGTCCGGATAGAAAATAGAACGTGAGCATTTGTGCCTCATAACGAAAATCGTCGACATGACTGATAATATCGTCCACAATCTGGTCGGTCTGGAGACCTTCACGTGCTAATCGAGTTAATACCCGCACCGCCTTATACTGCGTCCAATCGTACACACCAAACGCCACCTCATACAGCATGGGAATCGATTGCCAACTAGAATAATCTTTATGAATATATATCGGAAATTCTTTATAATCTCCTCAACACGTTTCTCTCAATAACAAAACATATTTTGGAAATTACTTGTATACTTTTCAACAGTTTACTAAATATATGCGATTGCTTCTCTAAGCCTATTCTTTTTTATCATAACTATTTAGTATTATAAGGATATAAAAAAAGGAGGTTATCATTTGAAAAGTACAGGTATGACACGTCCCCTAGATGCGTTAGGCCGCATCGTTATTCCCAAAGAAATGCGAATTTCCATGGATTATAATGTGGGTGATCCTGTTGAGATTTTTGCAGATGAGGAAACTGGTATTCTCGCCTTTCGAAAGTACACTGGGGTGACGTGTAAAATGTGTGGTTCAACAGAACAGTTAACTTATTTTAGAGACAGCTTTATTTGCGGGGAATGTATTGAAAGTTTAAAGAAGGGGATAAATTTTAGCCCTATCCTAAGACCATCCAAATCAGCTTTATCCAACTCACAACGATCTAATAAAGAGTCCAAACGTCTGCGGCGATCGACACAACAAATGATCGAAAGTCTAAAAGAATTAATGCAAAAACACCCCAATGCAGCACAGCACGAATATGCCAAAATACTTGAGGTTTCCCAAGCCCGTATATCCCAGCTCAAAAAAATGCTCTAACTACAGCTTGATACCCTACATAGATATACACCAGAGATTTCATCATGTGTAGCTACTTTTGAACCGTGATACGCAGCATCATAGCTAACCGACAAAACGCATGAACGTCCATGCGAAAATTCCACACTAGGTATAAAGAACCACTGCATGACTTGCAAGCGATAACGCCTATAAGCAGAAGGCTGTGCTACATTTAATAATGATTCCTGAATTAAAAAATGACCTTCTTTAATCTGAGAAGGTCATTTCATTTATTTATTCATTTTTCTACGGTAGACCACCCCATACTTTTCCATTTCGTCAGCTTTTCGTAATTTCATTACATCTCCTCCTCATAAAAAATAGTATTCGTTATAGGAAGAGAAAGGATGCGTGAATCTAATATGAACAAACCTGCTCAAATTATTTCAATACTTCTACTTTCCGTAAGTGTAAGTGCGTTTGCTGGTTGTGGAAAGCAGGAAACAACGGATACATCTACCAATGAAACAGTACCAACAACCTCAGAAACGGTAGTAAAAGAAGGAATAGATCAATCAGCCGACCTGCAAAGCTTAGACGAGATCAAATGGAATGATGTTAAAGACCCTCTTATTGAGGATGCCATGATAACAAAACTCAAAGTAGCAGTAGCTGCCTTCGTGTCAAAAGATTTGGATCAATTCCATGCTGTGCTAGGTGCAGACGTTGGAACAGGTCATGATTATCTCTTCGATCATCCGGTGAAGTTTACTGGTATTGGCGAAGCTGTAAAAGAAAATAATCGGATATTGATACCTGTTGTAGGGGAACGACTGAATAATGAAGAAGGATATTCACCCGATATACGATATATCTTCTATTTTGAAAAAGATAAAGATGGCGCATGGCAAATTGTTTCAATTGATTAATTAAATTCTCTAAGATGCATTTATCTCGATTTATAGCAACATTGCCCATTCCAATCAGTGCGTTTGCACATATGATGTCACAAAATTCAATCTAAAGGAGAGATATATACCTTGTCTAAACATTCTTCTCATCGTTCGATGGGGTCGTTACAACCACATTTTGCAACCACTACTGAAGTGAGTAATTTTGTTAATCTATGGGGAATATTTACTGTGAATGGTCAACAGATCGTTGCTTTCGTAAAAAGCGTAGATCCCACTAATAAATCAATGTTAGTGCTATATCCTAATGGGACACAGTCTTATATTGATGTTACTCAAATCAGTCAGGCACAAGGCCCTTATCCAAGTATGCCTTCTATTCCAGGACAAAGCGGTGGTCAGGGCGGGAGCCAAGGCGGTGGATCGCAGTGGCCTCCTCATGGTCAAGGCGGCGGTCAAGGCGGTGGATCGCAGTGGCCTCCTCATGGTCAGGGCGGCGGTCAAGGCGGTGGGTCGCAGTGGTGGCCTCAACATGGTCAAGGTGGCAGTCAGGGCGGTGGGTCGCAGTGGTGGCCTCAACATGGTCAGGGCGGCGGATCGCATTGGCCTCCTCATAATCAAGGCGGTGGTCATCAGGGTAGTGGCTCACAGTGGTGGCCTCCTCATAATCAAGGTGGTGGGGCACAGTGGCCTTCTGGTGGATCTCGTAGCGCCAATCGGAAAAATCGGAAAAACTAATATCCACCCCTTATTGTAGCAATTGCCGCTTGCCATGAGCGAGTGTCGATTGGAACACATTCAATATTGGACCAACCCAAAAGGCATCGCCTGTAGATGCACGCGATGCCTTTTGGTTAGCCACTGGCAACTTCGATTCCCCTAATGCTTAATCCTCTGGCTCTGAACATAAATATTAGGCTTTGCTGGCCATGTCTGCAATCTGGCGAAGCCACTTCTTACGCGTATTTTCATCAGATTGGGGTACCGACTCGAAAAATAGATGATACATGATATCAAGTCCGCAATATTCAAATATGCCTTTGTCAGACGTCAAGCGAAGGGCTTGATCCATACCATTGCTGGCATATTCCGCATGTGATTTTCCTTGTGTATTGAGGATAATGGCTTTCTTACCCTTGAGTAATCCCATCTGCACTCCATTTACATATTTATAAGCAAATCCGTAAGAGAATACGCGGTCTATATACCCTTTCATAATGGCTGGCATCCCCGTCCACCAAATCGGATAAATAAGGGTGATTACCTCTGCCCATTGCAAAAATTCCTGTTCCCGTACAACATCTTCTCCGATTCCTTCAATGACCTCGCTGCTGCTAATCACAGGTTGAAAGTTGATTGCATATAGATCACGAACAACCACATCATGTCCTTTTTGCTTCAGCCCCTCGACTGCTGTGGTCAAAATTGCATGATTAAAGCTTCCCTAGGATGGATGTGCGTAAATAATAAGATGCTTCATGTTCTCTCCTCCATTTACTTTAAAATAAGTGATTGATCAATTACTTAACTTCGTACTCCTTCAATTAACTGAATATGCTCAATCCATAGTTCCGATAAAGATACGTTCAGTAAACTTGAGCGGTATCCTGCTCATGAATATCACCTCCGTTGCTTGTTAATTCAGTTAGTGATTGATCAATTACTAATGATTGGCCTCAGTATAGTTTATTCCTTTTTACTTTGCAAGTGCTTTTTGTTCAACTTTATATAAAAGATTGTAAAAAGATCTGATCCAAAGGCAGTGTTATTATCGCTGTTCAAAGAAAATAAAGTCCCCCAGTTGATGCCCATTAGGGTGTGATGTAGAGCAATCACTTAATATGACTTTATAATGTCATGTTATAAGGTGTATGCTACCGAGAGAGGTGAAGCGTATGCCGTTAAGCAGACATTTTGAAATCGTTTATATGTTACTCCATAAGAAAAAAGTGACTGCTGATGAATTGGCAGAGCATTTTGAGGTTTCCACACGAACGATTTATCGGGACATAGATACCTTAAGCGCAGCTGGGATTCCCATCTACAGCAGTAGAGGCAAGGGGGGCGGAATATCATTGATGGAGGGTTATGTCTTTAACACCTCTTTACTGTCCGAGCAGGAACAAGATGATATCTTAATGGCCCTTCAGAGTGTGGCTACAGCTACCATCCCACAGGTAGAAGAAGTGCTAAACAAGTTGAGTAGGCTTTTTAAAAAAGACATGGGAAACTGGATCGAAGTAGATTTTTCGCCATGGGGAAGCCAAAACAGCCAGAGACAGCTATTCACTCTTATACGCAACGCAATAATCACAAACCGTGTTATAAAGTTCCGCTATTATAACGTCGCCGGGGAACAGAGTTATCGTAGCGTCGAACCTGCCAAGCTCTTGTTTAAAGATAAATCCTGGTATGTGGAAGGTTACTGTTTAAATACCGAAAGTCATCGTGTATTTAAGATTAGCCGAATGAAAGAGATTGCAGTTACCGAAACTAGTTATGAGCCAAGAACAGTCGTAGCATCTACAGATACAAAGATGAACGACTTGCTTCATACCATTGAAGTAACTCTTCACATTTCTGCTCAAGGAGCTTACCGCGTATACGATGAATTTGCCGAGAAAACAATTACTCAGAAGGAAGACGGCTCTTATACCGTCACAGCACAATTTCCTGTAGGCAATTGGCTGGACAGTTATCTGCTGTCCTTTGGTCCCCTCCTTATAGAGGTTAGCCCCGAACAAGTACGTACAAGAATATTGTCTCATTTAGAAACGATGAAAAGAAATTTAAATGATCCTCTATAATATGACACCATGTAGTCATATTATTACTGCTATGATGAGTTTGAAGTTATCGCTCACAACATACTCACCATAGGAGGTTGAAGGATCAATGAATCCACATAGAACCCTGCCACCGGCAGTAGAAACTTATTTTACATCAGCGAACAAATCCCAGCTTGAAGTACTTACTTCCGCTTTCGATAAAGATGCGTTGATCTTGGATAATCATCGCGAAATCAAAGGTATGGAAGCCATAAAATCATGGTGTGAAGCAGAAATATTGAGGCCGAATGTCACTTTTGAGATCGTGGATATGGATGACAGTAACAATACCATCGTCGTAATTGCGAAAGTAGACGGAGACTTTGATAAATCAAATCTTCCCGATCCACTCCTACTTAAACATCAATTTCTAGTAAACAACAATAAAATTAAAGAACTGATTATTACACTTCCATAAAGGAATTAAAAAAATAAGAAAGGGACAACGAATATGCCCGCTTATGTTGTTTTTATACGTGAACAGAGTACCGATCAAACTGAACTCCAACTCTATTCTGAGTTGGCACCGGCAGGTTTGGCGGGACATTCCGTCAACCCCCTAGCAATGTATGGCGCATACCAAGTCCTCGAAGGACCCGCTATTGAAGGGCTGGCCATCTTGGAATTCCCCACTTTTGAGGAAGCACAAGCTTGGTACTTTAGTCCAGCCTATCAAAAAGCCCTAAAGCATCGACTGCGCGGAGGGCGGTACCGGGGTGTCATTGTCGATAGTATGTAAGGTTCGCAAGACAAGTGAACTCGGAGTGGAGATACCTAGAGGTATTTCTCAACCACATTGTAAAATTTAGGAGGAATTATTCGCATGAGTTTTCAATTAGAAAGCATTTTAAGTGAGTTTAAAGGCAAAAGGGCCTTGGTCACAGGCGGTACCAAAGGAATGGGAGAGGCTATTGCTAAGAGACTTACAGCTGCAGGTGCTACCGTAATAACTACGGCTCGAACTACTCCAGCTAATTTAGAAAATCCAGACCTGTTTATTCCAGCCGATATTAGTACGCCTGAAGGTGTAGATAAAGTAGTACACAGTGTTCTTGAGCGCCTAGGCGGTGTAGATATTCTTGTCAACAATGTTGGAGGCTCGTCAGCCCCATCTGGGGGAGCTCTTATCTTGACAGACGAGCATTGGCAGCAAACTTTTAACGCCAATCTGTTTGCTGCCGTCCGTTTAGACCGTGGACTGCTGCCGGCTATGGTGGAAAAGGGTTCCGGTGTTATTATTCATATTTCATCTATTCAACGTCGCTTGCCGCTATATGATGCAACATTGGCTTATGCTGCAGCCAAAGCAGCTTTAACTACTTACAGCAAAGGGTTATCCAAGCAGTTTTCGCCTCAAGGCATTCGTATTAATACAGTTGCGCCAGGCTTTATCGAAACGAAGGCAGCACAAAGTTTGATTGATCGGATTGCTGAAACGACAGGTGACCGAGAAAGTGCATTAAAGCAACTGATGGACTCGTTGGGAGGAATTCCAATTGGTCGTCCAGGACTACCAGAAGAAGTCGCTGAGCTTGTTGCTTTTCTGGTATCCGACCGGGCCGCTTCAATTACAGGAAGTGAATATAATATTGACGGTGGAACAGTTCCAACGGTCTAACACTTTATTTTCATCTGACAATCGCGCAAAAGGTGAAAAAAAAGCCCATCTAATGAGCAGACATACGCAAAACGTATATCTATGTCCATCAGATAGGCTTTTATATAACTACTACCGTTTAATAACGACCAGCTTTGTTTCCAGCATTTCTTCCATGGCATACTTTACGCCTTCTCGTCCAGTGCCGCTTTGCTTCACACCACCATACGGCATATGGTCAACACGGAAGCTTGGAATGTCATTGATCATCACGCCGCCCACCTCAAGCTTGTCCGCTGCATCCAGCGCAGTCGTGATATCACGCGTGTAAATTCCCGCCTGCAGGCCATAAATCGAATTATTCACATGGTTTACGGCTTCATCTATAGAGCTAACAGAATGAATCAGCACAAGCGGGGCAAACACTTCACGACAGGACACCTTGGAAGTCGGGTCCACATTAAGCAAAACCGTCGGCTCCAAAATACCTCCCTTGGCTTGGCCACCCAGAGCGATCCTCGCACCTGCTTGAACCGCTTCTTCCAGCCACTCACGGACACGTTCGACATCCTTGGCTGAAATAAGCGCGGATACATCCGTGTCCGGCTCTAGCGGATCTCCAATTTTTAAACGTTGAGTCGCTTCTATAAATCGGGATACAAAGGTATCATACAGTTCATCAACAACGTAAATACGCTGAACCGATATGCACACCTGTCCCTGATTGGCAAAAGCTCCACTCACACAGCGGTCGATGACCGCGTCCACATCCGTATCACGGTCGATAATAACGGCCGCGTTGGAACCCAGCTCCAGCGTGACCCGCTTCAAGCCGGCCTTGGAGCGAATTTCTGTACCGACCGCCGGGCTACCGGTAAAGGTGATATAGCTGACGCGTGGATCAGTGACAAGTACGTCGCCAATGGTTTTACCATCGCCGCTGATCACGTTAAGAGCGCCCGCAGGCAATCCAGCCTGCTCCAGCAGCTCCGCAATCAAGTAAGCCGACAACGGCGTCTGCTCCGCAGGCTTTAATACGACCGTATTGCCTGCTGCCAGCGCGGGACCCACTTTATGGGCGACCAGATTCATCGGGAAGTTAAATGGTGTAATAGCTCCGACTACCCCTACTGGTTCTTTGAGCGTGTAGGCCATACGACCCTCGCCGCCCGGTGCGGCATCCAGCGGAATGGTTTCCCCGTGAATCCGTTTGGCTTCTTCAGCTGCGAACTTGTAGGTTTGCACCGTCCGGTCAACCTCCACCAGCGCAGCCTTCCATGGTTTTGAGGCTTCACGTGCAATGATGCGCGCTGCATCCTCACGCCGCTCTTCCAGCAGGTCAGCCAGCTTCTCCAAAATGGCTGACCGCTGGTGCGCTGGCATGGCCCGCATCTCCGAGCGTGCATCAGAGGCCGCTTGAATAGCAGCCTTGGCATCCTCTGACGTGGCCTCTGCCACCTCAGCAATGATTTCCCCGGAATACGGTGATTTCAACGTCGTGTACGATGAAGCAGCTTTCCATTCTCCACCAATAAATAAATGCTGCTGCATGCTTTTCCCTCCTTCTCTTGATATCAACGTTCTTTTACCATCTATTTTACCGTCAACACCGGACAAGGTGCATGCTGAATCACCTGATGGCTCACGCTACCCAGTATCATTTCGGAAACAAGTCCTTTGCCCCGCGTCCCCATAATGATCAAATCCGTCTTTTCCTGCTTTGCACTTTCGCAAATGACACTGGCCGGATCACCGTGACCCGCCAGCATACGGTAAGAAATACCCTCGTCCTTCAAATAGTCGGATGCAGGTTCTAAGATATGACGACCTTCCTCTTCGATCCGCTCATCCACATCAACCCCAACCGGCGGCTCATTCATGGATAAAGCCGGGTTTACATGCAATACAGTCAGATGCGGATTCCCCTGAAGCTGCTTAGACAACGTTTTGGCTGTCTCCAACGCCTTCATCGCGTGTTCCGAACCGTCAATCGCGACTAGAATATGTTTGTACTCGCTCATACTCTTTTCCTCCTCAGAAGTCCAATTTTAGTGTGCATCCACTTGAATATCCTGCATATGTCGACGACGTACGATCAGCACAGCTACACCAATCAGTACCATCAATGCTCCAAAATAAAACGGGGTTTCTGCTGAGTACCACTCTGACAGCTTCCCTGCAAGCCACGGCGAAATTGCCCCGCCCAAAAACCGCATGAAGCTGTAGGCCGCAGATGCTGTCGAGCGCTCCACTGGAGCAGCCTGCATAACAGCAGTTGTAATCAATGTATTGTTAATTCCCAGAAAAATACCAGCTACAATGACGGCGACAATGACAGTCGTTGGCGAACCAGCTATCGTCCCAATCGCCATAACACCTAAATCAATGGCAAACAGCGTCAGCATGATACTAATGGAAGATACCACGCTCAAGCGTGCTTGAATCTTCGGTGCTACAAACACCGAGGTAAAGGCCAGCATAATTCCCCAGCCAAAAAACACATAACCTAAACCATGCTCGTCCAGATTCATTACATATGGAGAATACGCCATCAACGTAAAAAATCCAAAGTTATATAACAACGCTACAATACCGAGCGTGAGCAACGCCGGATAACTGAGTGCTTTGAACGGATCGGCAATGGAACCGCGTTTTTTGGGCTTTGGAATCGAAGGCAGCATAAACGTAATGAATAAAAATCCCACTACCATCAGTCCGGCTACACCGAAAAACGGACCACGCCAGGAAATGGAACCTAACTCACCGCCCAGCAACGGACCCACTGAAATCCCAAGGCCCAATGCCGCTTCATACAAAATAATTGCTTTAGCTGTTCCAGAAGTGGACAGACCTACAATCGCAGACAACGCTGTTGCGATAAACAAAGCGTTCCCCAAACCCCAGCCTGCCCGGTAGCCCACAATTCCGCCAACTGTATTGGCTGTGCCGCCCAGTCCGGCAAACACAATAATAAACAAAATCCCGGTTAGTAGTGTCCATTTGACACCCAATCGACTAGATACAACGCCCGTAATCAGCATCGCAACGCCTGTTACCAGATTGTAGCTGGTGAACAGCAATGACACTTGGCTTTTCGTAGCATGAAGCTGATCAGCAATGGCCGGAAGAATCGGATCGACCAATCCCAGACCCATAAATGAAATAACACAAGCAAAGGCGACCGCCCATACCGCTTTCGGTTGAGACAGCAAGCCTGAGCGTTCTTTTAACTCTTCAGGTAATGCATGTTGTGAACTCATATTATGATGTTACCTCCACATCTGAATGTAAATGTTCTTGTTATGACGGGTCGTGATTAAGTTCCTCATCCAGAAGAACCTTGCGTTCACGCACCCTAACCCGTAACTCCTCCAGCTCAGTCTGGAGCATACGGATGCTGTTGATTTTCCCCTCCATTAATTCCAACTGTTCGTTCAGTGTACCTTCCATATCCTCCAACATGGCCCGTCGCTCGTTCGGTTGCAAATGCTCTGTTCGCTCGCGATATTCCTCCCGCTGACCCTTAAGCATTTCCGCTGCGGACATGTAACGCTGAAGCTCTTGCAAGGAGAATCCAAGTACTTCCTTGGCACTCACTATTTTTTTTAGTAAATCCACATCCTCCTGCGTATACAGGCGCATATTCCCTTCACTGCGCTGCGGAGAGGGCAATAAGCCGATTTCCTCATAATAACGAATGGTTCGCTTCGTCAGACCACTTTGCTTGGCGACCTCATCAATTTTGTACGTAACCATGACACCCACCTTATGAAAAAGATTATATATAAATACTACGCCTCTATAACGTTAACGTCAACGTAAACTTTTATATAAAAAAGAAACCGCCTCTATTGGAGACGGTTCCTAGTTTGGCTTGCACGGTCATAGACCCGAGCATCGGTGCTCAAGCCCATGAATATCGCTTTAGATGAAAATGGTACGTGTGATGATAACCAGCAAAATGAAGAGTACCAGAATAACACCAGTGGAAGTAAACATGTTGTAGCCACCACCACCGCAACCTCTTTCTACTTCGCCCATCTTAAGTTCCTCCTCCCTCTGTCGATTACAACAAATCGCCCGAAATCAGATTCATGAGCTACGAATTAGATGACGAATGCTTTGGAAATAATAACGAGCAGAATGAAAAGTACCAGAATCGCTCCTGTAGATGTAAAAGCTCCATAACCAGCGCCTACTCCAGACATGGTGATTCCTCCCTTCATGGTTTACAAGAGCATCTTATGCTTATGCCATCATTCATGATAGGGACAAATGCCGCGCCTTCCGCCTAAATCTAGGTTGAGATTGTATAGTCTGTTATTCTTCGGACCCGAGCATTCCGTGATACAGGAGATTTCGTGCTTGCTTGGCAAGCACAGACGGACTTTCACGTCCAGGTAGCAATTTAGTTAACGTCAGACGTTCAATCAAGCCGATCACGCATTCTGCTGTCAGTTCAGGGTCCAGTTCCTCACGGCAGGAGCCCCATCGTTGCGCCGCCAGCAGATGCTTTTTAATATGCTCGGCCATTTCCGCCTTAATGCGCACCGAGTCTGCCGCCTGGTAAAATCCGATACGAGTGATCGCCGGATTGTTAGACAACACGCGAAAAATAGCTTCCAGAAACACTTGTCCCCGTCTCAAAATTTCAGCCTCGCTTAGGTCTGGGCCAATCTTCATGCTTTGTACCGTATCATTCACCAAAGTACGAAAGCTCTCCACAAGCTCCTCATACATTTGTTCCTTGCTTTCAAAATGAATATAAAAATCCGGCTGCGTCAATCCTGCACGTGCCGCGATCGAACTTACCTTAGTCTGATAAAACCCCGTCTGAGCGAACTCTTCAGCCCCCGCTTCCAGTAACAACCTTCGACTTTCCCGACTTCTGACTCCTGCTCTCATCACGGTCTTGCCCCCTTACGCCACAAATCTATCGTATTATAAAGTTCCTTTGCAGTAAGAACAATGGGCTTGAGGATGATATATACCTGTCCTTCAAAAGTCCTAATACAGAAGGACTGAAAGTTTTGGAAAATCAAGGGCATCTGCCTACAAGGTATAATTAACCAATTGGATGGTGAGCGAGCAGGAATTATTACGCTGAATTCAAATATTTATAATTGAGGATTTTGCAAAATCCTGACTTTCGATATATATCAGTGATGAGGACAATATTTGCGCATCATCTCAATCGTTGTCAGATCATCATCCAGCCCCCGTTGTTGCAAGCCGTCGATAATTTGCTGACGTTCCTGATCTTTGACATTTTGACCGAATTTAAACTTGGCAGTCCATTCCTCTGGTACAATTTTGATCAGAGCGACCCCTTTCAAGCGTGAAGCATACCGAGAATCGCTGGCATCAATCGTGTCATACCCGCCTTCCGGTTGCAGCTTACTCATAAAAATGGAAAAGGCCGATGCTTTTTCTTCCAAATCCACTACATGCTCCGCATGACCACGCACGGTAATACTTTTAAAAAATGATGTCGCAGGACATGCCATATGTTCATCCGTAAAATAAGACGGAATGAGCGCATATTCTTTGGCTGCTGAAAAAGTAACCCGATTATCCTCTTTCATCCGTTCCATCTTTTCTCCAGCACGGCTGCCATGAATATAAAAAACGCCGTTTCCATAAGCGAAATTCAAGGGAACCACACGCGGAAAACCATCCTCGCTGTTCATGCCTAAAAATCCGAAACTGACCTCGCTCAGAAACTGCTCTATTTCCTCTTGTTCTGCCACCGTAAATTCTTTTCTTCTCACAGGGAACTCTCCTTCCATCTATTGACCAATGATACATTTCAGATTATGTTGAAAATGGATTCATAAAAAGATCCAATATGAACGAAAATGAGTGGTCCAATCGAAGGAGAAGAGTATGGATATTACGATTGCTTATCAGCGTGCGCTTCAAAAGTATCATTTAAAATATTTGGCATTGTATCATGCTCTTCGTGAGGGAATCCTCAATGGTTCCCTTGCCAGTGGTACGCGTCTGCCTTCCACTCGTGATCTAGCTGTGATGTATGGAATTTCGCGAGGTAGCGTTAAAGAAGCATACGATATGCTGTTGGCAGAAGGATATGTAGACTCGGCAGTAGGCAGAGGAACCTTTGTTATGCAACAGACAGCGACGCTGCCCGACAAATTTCTAATCAACCAGCAGAACCAAAATTCACCTGTCGCAAAACAAAAAGCCCCTGCTCTATCAGCATGGGGACAACGAATCATGCAGATCGAAAGGGAACGAAACTTACAGGCGCCTCCTGCTTCTGCTACAGATAGAGACAGTGCGCAACCGCCTTTGATTTCTTTCCAGGCAGGAGAAGTTGTATTGGAGGGCAATTCACAGATCGCATGGAAAAGCGCAATGACTGCCGCTGGAAAAGATCTGCAAAGGCCCTCGGCTGATACGACGACTGCACCAGTGAACGGTGATGAATGGCTGCGCGAAGCGATTTGCCATCATGTTGGCAGAACACGCGGAATAACGGCTACCCCGGATCAAGTCGTATTATGCAGTGGTTCCATGGAAGTGATCACGTTATTAAGTCAGTTGCTTATTCATGAACAAGATCGAATTGTATTGGAGAATCCCTGTTATTCCGGCATCTATCGTGCAGTTACTGCCTCAGGCGGACAGATACATGCTGCTGAAATGGATCAACAAGGAATTGTCCCACAGGATTGGGATTCCAAATTGTTGTTTGTTACGCCGGGACGTCAGTTTCCAACGGGTGCTGTGTTGCCATTAGCACGCCGTCAACATATTTTGCAATGGTCAGTATCCAAAGGTGCGTGGATCATTGAGGACGATTATGACAGTGAATTCCGCTGGGCAGGACGACCCATTGAGCCGTTAAAAGCACTGGATCGCGCGGAATGTGTGATCTATGTCGGTTCCTTTTCCAAAAGCATGTTCAGCAGCCTTCGACTCGGATTTGCGATTCTGCCCGTTGAATTGGCCCAAGCGCTGACAGCTGCCAAACGACTATATGATCCCCTGCCGCCTGCCCGCTTGGAACAGCGCGCACTAGCACGTTTTATGATGCGCGGCGACTATGTACGCCATGTGCGTCGGATGACTCGAATATACAGATCACGCTACGACGTGTTTCAGCGTGAAATACAGCAGTTAAGTGAACTGTTTCACTGGCATCAGAACGATTGCGGACTACATGCCTATGCCATCTGGAAGCATGAGTCTGCCCAGTATCATCATTTGATGCAGACAGCACAATTTTACGGAGTCACATGGCGTGATGCCGCCGATTACCAACTGACACCGGGACCTCCATCAGCCTGCTTTATCTTTGCCCATTTAACGGAGCAACAAATTATTGAAGGGTTTAATCGTCTGCGCCAGGCATGGGACAGTATCAAACATGAGTATCACGGAGCAAAGCTGAGGCTTTAAAAGGGTGCTCCATTCGCACTTTGTATATAGCAAATTAGACTAATGATAAAGAAGACTTACCCTTCCCATTCCCTTACTTTTTCATATGATGCTAGTAATTCAAAAGAATTGGAGTGAGAGAAATGGCAATTAGTCCGCTTTGTAGACAGTTTGCAGCTATATTAAAAGCAACACCTCAAATCATTAACGGAGTTTGTACTGCATCTACAGTCAGAAATAACATCAAGCCGATCATTTTAGGGAAAAAGACCAGATCCTTTCTTGCAATACCCCAAGCTTTTTCTTTCGAAAGTATTGGACGTAACGGAAAAGGATTATGTCTTGGTGAAACCGTGATTTTGACCGCAGAAATTAATCCATTTATTTCTCGACTTCGTAAACATGGTGTCAAAGTAACGGCACTGCACAATCACTGGCTATTCGATAACCCCAATCTCTGGTACATCCACTTCGAAAAAGTAGAAAAGCCGCTTGTTTTCGCCACTGAAGTGCGTGACGCGCTTAATGTCTTGACAACGAAGCCTGTACGGCCAGTTATTAAAAAAAAATAAGCTATCAATAAATGCAAGAGATCCGCTTAGGCGGATCTTTTTTTGTTATGGGCGGAACATAGACCCCTTACGGATAAGCAAACATCATATTAAACATCTACGCCAGGCATGGGAGCGTAATAAAAATCAGTGAGGAATCCCTTATTTAATCACTAGCCCCAAAAGGCCCACAAATGATGAAGCCTGATGCGGTGAAATGATGCAGCCATTCAAATCTTCTATATCCACCTGTAACCCATCAAATTCGCAATCGCTCAGATCAATCCCGTTGAGCTTGGACCCGGATAGCATCGCTTGATCCAGATTGCAACGGTTAAAAAAGGTTTTTTGTAGTGTTAAATGATACAGATCGGCACTTATCAAAGAACAATCTTCAAAACCAACTTGCTTAAAATTAGCAAAACGGAACATTGAATAATCCCCTAAGCAATCCGAAAAACGAACGTTTTGGAGCCTGCTTCTGGAAAAGTCTGTTCCAAGCAGTTTGCAGTTCCTGAACTCTACCCGATGGATAAAGGAACCGGAAAAATGAACATTAGACAGATCGCATTTATCAAAAATGACGTCTGTCCATTCACTTTCCGGCAATGACGATTCCATGATCGTTACATTTTTAAAAGCCATCTTCTCTAATGAAACCTTAACCGCTTCCACATTATCCAAAATCATATCCTCTACAGACCCCATACGATATTCACCTTTGGATCGTAAGGAATACATTTCTTCATTTAATATGGGCAAGTCGACAGGAATCTTCGGCAACTCCATTTTAATTTTCATAATACCTCTACCTCCACGATTGAGCGCCCTCTAGGACATTTATATGAATCTATTTTCTATCAATTCTCATACATAGGGTAGCAAAAGTATTTCTCACACATATATTAACGTAGTGAGCACGCTCACGAACCTTTGTTAGGAGGTTGATAGCATGGCAGTACAACTATCTAATCAAGTGTTCTCCATCTCTGTCGGAGATTACGGCGATCTCTCTTCCTTACAGCTGGTAGGGGACACTTTTAATACCAACTATGTCATGAATAGCTCCAACGCACCTAAACAGAATACGTCGGATCATCAGTGGCTGGGTGAACTCATGTTCACCTATCGTCTCGGCAACGGAGCGTGGACTCGGGCATGGACAAGTAATTCTGCTGATGCGCGCCAGATCACCTCTTCTGGAAACAGTGTCCAGGTAGCCTATCAGAATTCATCAAACAATCAGGGAATACGTAATTTCATTTTACATGAAACTTATTCGTTGGTTAACGATTATTTGCATTGGCAAATGAAAGTAACAAACACCTCTAATCAAACGCTGGAGATCGGAGATTGGGGACTGCCGCTTCCGTTTAACGAGTACTGGTCCGGTGGCAATAATGAACAAATTTATGAAACCAGAGTACTCTCACACTCCTTTGTAGGCCATAATAGCTCCTTTATTACCGCTGGACGACCTAGCGGCATCGGACCGTATGTACTGCTAATCCCTGATGCCTCAACGGGTGCTGGTCTCGAATATCAGGACCATTGGAGAACTGAGGAGCATCCCGGCAGCACTTGGGCTATGGAGCAAGGCGGCTGGTCCGAAGGACTGAATGTGTTCTATATCCACTCCTATGTCATCAAGAGCACCAACCGTGGTTATCTCGGAAGCACCAGTCTGTCGCTGGCTCCTGGTGAAAGCAAAACGTATGCCTTTAAATTTTATAAAGTAGCGGACGAGCAGGCTGTAAAGGACAGGCTGTACAGTGAGGGACATGTGGATGTGACCGTGGTTCCGGGTATGATTTTCCCGACCAATCTCAAGGCCAAATTCGATCTGCATACCAGCAAATCCATTACCTCTGTCACAGCGCAATATCCGTCCGAAACGACCATCAGCTATCTGGAAACAGCCCCTACAAACCATAAAATATATGAACTTACACTGGGACGACTGGGACATAACAATATTACTGTAAACTATGGTAACGGCGAAAAAACCGTTCTCCAGTTCTATGCCATCGAGCCAGTCGAAGCTGCACTTCAGCGTCACTCTACCTTCATGGTCAACAGCACCCAATGGAACGTGCCGGGCGACCTGAGGGACAAGGTCTTTGATGACTGGATGATGCAATACAAGGCCAAACGAAACAGCTTTGCTGGCTACTGGGGCTGGGGTGATGATTGGGGACTAACTCACGGCCAGTTTCTGGCGGAGAAAAACGTTCAGAAGCCCGTAGCATCTGAAATCAAGGCAGTCGATGATTATTTGGAGGTGGCCATCTGGACGAATTTGATGGAAAGCCATCATACCGATTATCTGGTTCCTGATTTCCTGATGCCGCAGCCTAATACGACACCAACGTACCGGGGCTATGCCTATCCGCACATTTATAATACATTTTTTAGCATGTATAAACTTGCCAAGCTGTATCCCAACCTGATCAGCTATCGCAATAGCAAAAACACATATTTGCTACGTGCTTATCGTATTTTTAAAGCGTTGTATGAAGGCCCTGTTGCTTATAATTGGAACACGGGACTCATGGGTGAGCTAACTACACCTGATATGATTAAAGCGCTTCAGGAAGAAGGCTTGACCACCGAGGCTAACGACCTGATTGCCAAAATGGCTACCAAGTATAACAATTTCAAAAACACCACCTATCCTTATGGCTCTGAGTATAACTATGACAATACAGATGAAGAAGCCGTATATACACTCGCCAAAATGAACAACAACACGACCATGATGAGCAAAATCAACGCCAAAACGCGTGCTGCACGCGGTCAGATGCCTGTCTGGTACTATTACGCCGATCCGGTCACCATCACCGGAGAGAATTGGTGGAACTTCCAGTACACCACTTCACTGGCCGGCTATGCGATGGATGACTGGACACGTCGGCATTCGTCCAAGCCCGAAGTGGATCAGCGTCTGTCCTATGCCGCCAAGCTGGCGAACATCGGGGCGATTAACTCGGGACAGATCAGCTCTGATCCTGTCAATATCGGGGCGGTATCGTGGACATATCAGGCGGGCAAGGGCAATTATGGCGCACTCGGTCTGGACGGCGGCCCCCTCTTTAACGGATGGCGCGGGATGTCCGGGGAAGCCGACCTGGGGCTATTTGGAGCCATTAAAATCCTAAGCTCGGATGTTGCTGTAGATCCAATATTCGGCTTGTTCGGCTATGGCTGTGACGTTACAGAAAGCAGTAACAGCTACACGATCACTCCAAAGGATGGTGTATTCCAGCGACTGCATCTGATCACCCAAAAGCTGAGTTTGGAGCTGAATCGGGACCAATATAGCTTGGCCATCGTGTCTAAGTCCAAGAACAGCATCCGCCTGACGCTGAAAAACACGACCCCAGGCACGACTCACACCACCGTTATGAGCTTGACCGGACTTGCGGCAGGTACGTATGACGTGCTCGTAGACGGCACAAAAAACGGATCAGTCACGGCTGCTAACAGCTCTACGACCACGGTCAGACTGAATATCGGTACGGCAGCCAACTATGATATCCGTATCCAGTCGAGTACAGACAACCCGTCTCCCGCCGGAGACATTGTAGCCCGTTATGAATTTGACGAAACGGCCGGATCTACCGCAGCCGATTCGTCAGGTTATGGACAGCAGGCCAGTGTAAATGGAGGGGCGTGGGGCGCCGGACGGAAAGGCAATGCCCTGCACTTTAACGGTACAGACGCCTATGCTAGCCTGCCCGGTGGTATCGTTAGCAGCCTAAATGACTTTACGATTGCCGCGTGGGTACGGGTGAACACGCATAACGGCTGGGCACGCCTGTTTGATTTTGGAGCAGGCACGAATCGGTATATGTTTTTGACACCCAAAGCCGAGGGAACCGGTATGCGCTTTGCTATCACCGTCTCGGGGAACGGAGAGGAACAACAGTTGAATGCGCCAGAGCTGGCAACAGGGGTTTGGAAGCATGTCGCCGTGACTTTGTCAGGCAATACTGGAATGATGTATCTGGACGGTGTAGAGGCGACGCGTAACACGAACATGACGCTCAAGCCTTCCAGCCTTGGACTGACAGACCGGAACTATATTGGGAAATCCCAGTTTGATGATCCCTACCTGAACGGTGCAGTGGATGAACTGATTATTTACAACAGAGCCCTAACCGCTCAGGAAATCCGGGGCTTGGCCTCGGCAAGCGCCACCATTACAGCCCATGATGTGGGAGCCCATTCATATGCTGAAGGAGCAGATTAGAATGTATTCATTCATGCCGTTAACGTTTTAGATTATGAATGATTTGTACCGTGAATGATTTGCGTCGTGAATCATTATCGTCGTAAATGATTGGTATCGTGAATGATTCTTCCTATATTAGCTCCACCCCCGGATTACTTAAGTTAAGTCTATAATCAGGGGAGAAATCCGGGGAGATGATGCTTCCGAAGCAAGCAGTCCTTCGGAAAGCTTTTAAAGCGACCGCTTTATTGGGACGATCAGCGGCAGCTTTTCCATCTGTAGGACGTTTAGCTTCGTCTAATGCGTGTCGTTCTTGGTCTTAAGCGAACCAGTTCCTCACTGGTGAGTTGCCTAGTATAGGAGCGAGGGGAAGAACCTGTATCTACCCTGAGCACCCTGCCTGCCCCGTTGGGGCGGGCTACCCGTGTGTTGAATACCTGCATGGCCCACTGCACCGGAAAGGCTATGGATAAGCGACCATCTGCCGTGCCTGCATAGTTGACCGCAGCTGCATAATTATCTGACTGTCTGAGCCATACAGAGCCAGAATCCCCAGGTAGTGATACGGGAGTCGTACCTCTAATAACCGTCTGATCTTCGAAGGTCAGCAGGCCCAACTCTCCGCCATAATTGATTTGCAGGTCCGTATAGACGGACTCTACCGTGCCATTGACCCGTCCGGTCGTACGCCCAACCTTCTTCAATCTTTCTCCTATGCGATATGCGGTAACATGACCTGGAATCGCTCCTACCGTAGCGTAACGCGGATTGAGCAGGTTGTTACGGGTCGGAAGCGAAAGCGCCGCATCAATCAGGTTTGTACCGGTGGGATTCAAGCGTACGTAACGATACAGCCTTCCCATACGATCCTGAGTAACCGTCCCCCCATCGGCTCCGCCTGGCTGTATTGTAGCCTCCCGATTGTCTGTATTGGAGGGATTGAGGACATGGTTATTGCTAAAAAGATAACGCGTCGCCGGCGCTCCAGTTGGGGCAACGATGAGTCCGGTTGAACCGGAGCCTTCAATCGTCCCGACACTGTAGCCGGCGATGACCGGGCGTATGCGCACTTTGTAGTCCGTGGCATTGGCTCTGATCTTTCCAGTTTTTACAATTCGGACTGGAACGTTCGTTTTCTTTCCTAAGGCGGTGGCCGACAGGAGTCCAGTAGAGGCCGACGCTAGACGGTCCGTATACACAATGACAGCGGCTCCCCTTTTGGGATGGGCAGGGTCCCTGTATCCTACGCCAATGCCGTGGACACCGGACATTTTTAAGACTCGCTTGGCCATCCGCTTTTTCACTTGAAGCGCGGCCGAGAAGGTAGCCAACATAATCATCTCCTTTTACATTCAGATGAAATATTGTATGGCTAGAGACGCTTCGCGTTCCATTTGATCATACGATCGCTGTATTGAAAGGCATATGAAAACATTCCATAAAATGGTATACTCATTCCCGAAATTGACATCTTATCATTTAATTCTGATGTTCAAGGAGGTACTTCATGTTTTCAATCATGTTGACTTACAGCATACAAGCAATTGTAATTTTACTAATTATCTTTGAATGGTTGAGAAAAAACAGAAAAAAAATAGGTTGGGGATCACTTTCACTGCTTTTATCTCTTCTTGGTATGGCTGTTTCTTTCGAATTTGGCAATTACATATTGGGAGACCAGTTGCTTTCCTTTTTAGGATTGTCCGCCTGGTCTAACAGTGTTGATAATACTAGGTTTCACTACACCATTTTTCTATCCAGTATTTTTTTTATTCCCAGTTTAGTCATTGGATATAAAAATCCTAAAGAGTTTGGAGCTACGATCGGAAAACGGGTTTCCAGTATATATCTAACTTTGATCATCATTTCGCTTTTATTTTTTATTATAAGTATTTTCTCGAAGTAACGTTGGATGTGCGTCGTTCCAAAACAAAAGCCTTCCTCAGCGGGGGGTTTCTGTTTTATCACATTAATTCCGAACAATCCTGGGTGGGTAATTAGATCAAGGAGATGATATTATCTATAATTCATTTACCTCCATATTTTTTGCTGCGTTAACTGCAATCTCCCTCATAACGTTGCCAAAATTAGAAGCTAGGGTGAGTAAGAGAACAATGTTGAAAGTGAGAATTTTCATAATAACAACAGTTCTGCTGATCGGAGTCGTGTTGTATATCATTGACCCTCAGTGGTGGATCATTGTAGCCTTTGCAATTTTGTTTGTAACCCTTCCCATCTTTTTATTGAAACGTTGGCGAGAAAAAAACTGAATCACAAAAAACCTTCCTTATTCATAGGAAGGTTTTCGTGTTAGCGTTGGGGATATTTATGTCATGAGGGCGATGGGAAGTACCATCTGACTGCCCGCCGTCTCCAGTTATCCCTTAACCGCTCCCTCTGCGATGCCCTCCATAATGAATTTCTGAAAGAATGCATAGATCAGGATAACCGGGATGGAGGTCAGCACAAGTGCGGCCAGAATAAGCGACCAATCCTTGTTGTACTCTCCAAACAGCATATTGGTCGAGAGAATCAGGGTGTAATGGTTCACATCCGTCAGCATTAACAATGGAAGCAAAAAGTCATTCCAAATCCACAGAAAATCCAAAATCGCGATGGTAACTGTGATTGGCAGCAGCAAAGGAAATATAATCCGAAAGAACGTTTGAAACTCATTACAGCCGTCCATTTGTGCGGATTCTTCCAGCTCACGCGGGATGGATTTGACGAATCCATGATACAAAAAGATCGCCATATTCACACCCAAGCCGATATAGATCAAGGCCAAGCCGTACGTACTGCCCTGAACGGACAAATCTTTTGCCATTCGCGTAAGCGGTATCATAATAGAGTGAAACGGTACCAGCATCGATGCGACAAACAGGAAGAAAATCGCACCGCTCAGTTTCCCCTGTGTACGAGACAGCTTGTAGCCTGCCAGTGCCGAACAGATCACAATGCCACCAATGCCGATAAAAGAAATAATCGTGGAATTAAGGGCGCTGTTCAGCAAATGAGTCTGATGAAAAGCCTGACTGTAATTTTCATAGTGAAGCTTCGTCGGCAGCGTCGTAAAGGATGCAAACATCTCACCCTGTGTTTTAAACGAGTTAATTACCGCCATGTAGATTGGGAAGAAGGACACGACAGCGCCCACGCACAGAATCAGCGTAATCAGCAAGGAATTGGCTTTCTTCAGCCTCATGCCTCCACCTCCCTCTTCTTCATGACGCGCAACTGAATCAGGGTGAAAATAAGAACGATCGCGAACAAAATAACAGATTTGGCGCTCGCATAACCATAACGGAAGTTGTTGGAGAACGCCTCCTCATAAATGTTCATCGTAATCACCTGTGTACTGCGCCCTGGCCCTCCGCCAGTCAGTCCGTATACGACCTCATACACCTTGAAGGCACCATTCAGCGTCAGGAAGAAACAGATCGTAATCGCATGAGTAATCATCGGCATCGTCACACTTCGCAATGTCTGAAATGCGTTCGCCCCGTCAATAATAGCAGCCTCCTTCAAGCTTTGTGGTACACCTTGAAGCGCAGCCAGGTAGATGATCATCATATAGCCGACACCATTCCAGAGCGACACAATAATGATAGAGAAGAAAGATACTTTCGGATCGCCCAGCCACGATTGGCCCAAAAAGGCGATAGTCGTCTTTTCGGCGATCTGTGGCAGCACGGAAGAAAAAACGAAGGTCCACATAAATGCGCTAATAATGGTACTGATCATATTGGGCATGAAAAATATCGTCCGGAAAAATCCTTTGGTACGTGTACGCGACTCAATCAACACTGCCAGAGCCAGTGCCAGTACATTTTGCAGCACAATCATCACTAATACGTATTTAAGAGTAAACCAAAGGGAATTGAGAAAATCGGGGTCTTCCTTCAACGATTCCACAAAGTTCCCCAAGCCGATAAAGCTGTAATTGGGATTCAATCCGTTCCAGTCTGTAAAGCTGTAGTACATGCCGCTGATCGTTGGAATGAGCAGGAAGATAGCATAAAAGATCAGCGCCGGGGCCGTAAACGCCAGTAGCATGACGTATTTTTTATAGATTTTAAAAGGCATGGAGTCTCTCCCTCCTGGTGTAATCTATAGGTTACCGTTACTTGTTCACTTTGTTATACGATTTCCATGCCTTATCCAGTGCCTTAATGACGTCATCCTGCGAGAGCTGACCTGCATAGTAGGATTGTAGCGATTTCCCTGCCTCATCCTTAACCGCTTGCGGGATAGATGGATCTTGGTACGACTTTCCTGCTTTTACGTATTCGGTAGCGTCATTAACCCAAGGATAGCTTTTAAACGTATGCACTTTGGAGATCGGGTTAAATTTCAATGCTTCATAGAACGCGCTAGAATCCTTGTCATCCAGCACGTAGTTAACAAAATCGAGCGCAACCTCCTTGTTCTTGCTTGTGGAGGATACAGCCAGCGAAGTCGAAGTGGACAAATTGATCAATGTCGCATTGGGATCGTCATTGATCGGCAGCGCTGCTACCCCAAAATCCATCTTCGGATCAGATTTTAAAATCGTTTCCGCAAACCACGGTCCCTGAATCCACATCGCCGCTTTACCCGAGGCAAACGCAGCCGATCCATCATCCCCGCCGATTTCCAGCGCCTTGTCAGTACCGTTGCTATTCACCAGATCAATAATATCGAACATGCTCTTCATTTCGGAAAAGGAGCCTTGGTCCTGATTCATCCGTTCGATAAAATCTTTATTCTGTGTGTTCATCATCGCACCTGCTGTCAGAGGCACGAACAGCTGTGGAATCCAGGATTCCTTGTAAGACAACAGGAACGGTTTCACATTATTCGCTTTCAGCTTCTCGACCACAGCCTTCATTTCGGTCAACGTTCCCGGCGGCTGCAAATCCAAATCCTTAAATATCTTTTTATTGTACAAATAGCCCCATGAGATCGTCTCCAAAGGAACCGCTACGACCTTTCCGTCTTTGGTTGTCACCGAAGGCTTCACACTATCCATCAATTTGTTAACAAAAGGCTGACCGGACAAATCCTCCAAATAGCCCGCTTTATAAAACGGAGGAATTTCATTCACCGCGTGCAATGCAAATACGTCCGGCGCATCGTTGGATGCAAGTCTTGTCTTCAAAATTTGTGCGGCGTTGTCAGCAGGCGGCATCTCCAGTTGCACCGTAACGTCGATATTTTTATCTTTCTTCTCTTTCGCTACGAAAGCATTAATGTATTTATCGTAGTGCTCCTTCAAACGGGGCTGAGCAATAAACATTTTGAGATTCACCGTTTTACCGTCTCCACCGGAACCGCTGCTGTCACTGCCTGAAGAATTCGCTCCACACCCGGCCAATAACGTGCCAACCAGCATCGTGCTCAATACACATTTCCACATTTTCATGAAAAATGACCTCCCCTATTTTGAAAATAACCGTTGCCCATCGGCAAATCAGTTGTTATTCAAAGCAGCTATGCCGCCGGTCTTCAACCTCTATTCAGCTCTGTGCGAACTTCATAAAGGCCAAATTCCTTTGTACTGCTCGTTTTGTATACGCTTTCATTATAGAATGAGAGGTCACTTCTGCCATTGGACACCCTTAGCTTATTGGATTGGACTTTTTTAAACTTCCTTCCTCATTTCACCGGGTGCCATGCCAAAATGCTTTTTAAATACCCGATAGAAATAAGACACATCCTCATATCCTGCCATCTCCGCGACTGCTTTAATTGAAATCTGTTTATTGGCCAGCCATTCCCGCGCGTTTTCCATTCTTCGCTCTACGATGTAGTCCGTTACATTTTGACCATACTCCTGCTTAAATACCTTGCTCATATACTCTTTACTCACAAAAAAGTTTTTTGCCAACTGCTCCAGTGTAATCGGCCCAGCAAAGTGACTGTCGATATATCGCCGTACCTCTTCTAAATTCAGTTTGTTTTTGTATTTCCGCTGCCGAATGAGCTGATCCAGTTCCTGAACATAGCACGACGATACGAATTCCAGCGCATGTTCTACAGAGGATACGGCATCCTGCGACAGTGGGAATCCTGCCTTTGCCGTAGAAGTACCCAGCCCGTTATCCGCTGCGAGCTCTTTTAGCAGGGAAAGAAGCTCCTGCACCAGCCTGCCCAGCATATGTGGACTTGGTGCTCCATAACTCTCCAGCTCCTGCATAACCTGCCTACAAGTTATGTTCACCCCGTCACGGTTCAACTCATTAAAATAAAGACGCAGCAGTTGCTTATACCGGGTCAGCTTGTGAAAAAAACCATAATCCAGCTCCGTCGCTTCTTGCTGCTGTTCAGCAGCCTTGACCTCCAGATCGTTTTTGCATTTGAGCAACACTGCATTCAGCTCCGTAGGATTGACTGGCTTTAACAAATAATCGACGGCCTTGTAACGGATGGCATGTTTGGCATACGCAAAGTCATCATATCCGCTCACGACAATGATTTTTACATCAGGACAATGGTTATTTAGCGCTTGCAGCAGCTCCACTCCGTCCGCACCCGGCATGTGCATATCAGTAATCACAATATGGGGAGCTAACTCCCCGACCAGCCTGAACGCCTCGTCTCCGTCTTCAGCCTCACCCACTACCAACATTCCAAGTTTTTCCCATGTGCCAAATGTCTTTAGAATATCGCGGTTCCACGGCTCATCGTCCACAATTAATACTCTGATCATACTTTTCCCTCCTCTGCTGAGGTAAATGGAATGCGGATAGTGACACGTGTACCGACTCCCTGCTCACTATCTATCGTCACTCCGTAGCGCACTCCAAAATTCATCCGTATGCGTGAAGACACATTGCTCAATCCGATATGACTACCCTGCGCCCAGATCGGTTCCTCCGACGCGTTTTCCAGCTTTGCCCGTACTTTTTCCAGCTTGTCCGGGGCCATGCCGTTTCCATTATCGCAAACCGTAATACACACATCTTCTTTCATAATCTCCACCCGAATCCCCATTCTCCATGCCCCCGCCTTTCGATCAAGACCGTGCTGAAACGCGTTTTCCAACAATGGCTGAAGCGATAGCTTAGGCAGTCGAATATCCATCGCCTGTTCTTCCGTCTCCACCTGAAACACCAATCTTTGTGGAAATCGCCGCTGTTGGATGCGCATATAGTGTCCCACATGGTCGAGCTCTGCGCGTAAAGAGGCCAAATCCTGAGGTTCCCGTACCACGTAACGGAACATCTCACTCAGCGACCGAATGACTTCATAGGTGTCCTCCGGCTTTTGCGAAAACACCATACTTCCGATCATTTGCAGCGTATTTTGCAGAAAATGTGGATGAATCTGCGCTTGGAGCGCTTTCAATTCAGCCGTCTTTTTTTGCAAATTTATACTGTATTCCGCCAGAATATGCTCGCGAATTCGGCCTGCCATCCCATGCAGACTTCTTTCCAGCAGCCCAATCTCATCCGGGCGTGTACTTGGCTGTCCAATCGGTCCTTTGATCATATCCAACTCCTGTACGGAACGCGCCAAATGAACAATCGGACGTGCAGTCCGCCATGCGATGAAAACGGCAATGCAGATGGAAACCAGGATTGAAATCACGCCGACGATAATACCATACAGCATCGTTGAAAAAGCGCTGTGGTTAATGGAGGAAGTGGGTACGATTTTGACCAGCTTCAGACCAACTACATCCAGATCATTATAGAACACATAATGTTCAGCAGTTTGAATCATCCCGGGGCCCGGCTTAACGTCATGAAGAGCTGACAGCACACCTGCAGGAGGAGGCGACTGCCGAGCCTGTGCTGGATACATAACCCTGCCATCTGCATCTGTAATAAGCACCTGATGCTGATCCCCTCGTCCCAGCAGGCCCAGCGTCTGATCGAATTGCGACCACAATACATCCAAAGAAATAGCCCCCGTCTGCTTCTGGTCTTCAAAACGCCGAATACTGCGCGTCAAAATAAAGCGTTCCGGGTCAGCAGAGCTTGGACGAATCGAATAATCCTTATTCGCTTGCCACATCTCGGCATACTGTGGGGGAATACCGCTCACTGTCGTAATTTCATTTTGCATACTATTGAAGGTAAACAAGGTTTGCGATTGCTTCAAATAAAGCTGGATGCCAATCACATGACTTCCGGCCGAATAATACACATTCGCCATCGTATTCAGCATTTTTCGCTGGGCATTAAATTGGCTTAAAAGATTGTCAGGCTCGCGCTCATTCAAATAATCGCTCAGATCAGGGCTGATCTGAATGCTGTAAATCAGATGATTCAGACGATCTAGCTGGTCGCTGATATAGATCCCCGTCCATTTCATATTGGACATGTTCGTCTCTACTACTTCAGCTTCCATGGAAGCTCTACTTTTTTCCGCAGCCAGCACCGTGACAGCAATGACCGGCAGCACAGATAGAACAATCATCGTCAAGATCAGCTTGAGCTGAATGCTGCGTCGATACGGGGCCGTCAGCGCCCGGAACCAGTGGACTGCTCGGGTTGTCATAGCGATGCACTCCTCTATTCAGCCATATGCGAAAACGCCCCGCAATTCGCAGGGGCGCTTCATGTACCGGATACTCCCGGAGAATACCTATATGATATTATTCGTGAGTCGGTTTCGGCTCATTGTTCATCATTTACGCTTCTTCGATAATTATAACACCCCAAGGCTCTAATGTAAGCGTTTGTCCTTGGGTAACCGCATGCTCCCCAATCAGCTCCTTGCCGTCCTCATGCGGATATACCACCGAGCCTGCTTGTTCGGAATAGTTAAAATAGTACCGGATTGTCCGTCCCAGCTCATTCGTGCCGGATTTAACAATGATCGGATAAGACGCTTCCTGATCCAGTCCCCATACTCCTGCCTTTTTGGCTACCGAGCTAAATAGTTCACGGATGACCGCCGGACTGACGACACAGCCGATGTAGGTCGCTGTTCCCTGACCATAGCGGTTTTGCGTAATCGCGGCATATTTTCCCCAATGCGGGTGATCGTAATAGGCCAACACTTCGGCGGTCGTCGGGGTAATCAGCTCCATCCACGTATCTACCTGATTGTCCTCCGGTGCCACCTCAAAAGGATTATTCTTAAGCGTCACCTTCTTGGGCTCCACGAACAAGCTGTAATGAATGCCGCAGGCTTCGCTAATCACGCCCGGCTGCCGGGACGTTCTTACCTGCACATGCTCGTCGGTAAATCCGCTTCGGAATGTGTATACCACATGACCACCTTTCTCCACATATCGGTTCAGCTTCTCCAGTAGTGCGTCTGGGGCAGAATAGAGGACCGGGACGATCAAGAGATCATAGTCTTCAAACGATTCTGTACCTGGATGAACGATATCCGTCCCGATATTCAGTTTATACAACTCGTCATACAAACGACGTACGATATCATTGTAATTTAACGGGCTACTCATATTAAATTTAAACCAGTCAATCGACGTCAATGCTTCGTTACTGACCAGAATCGCCGTTTTATTTTTCTTTTTCAAGTTGACCAGATGTGGAGACAATCTTGCAAAATCCTTCCCTATGGTCTGTGCTTCCTCATACACTGGATTCGGCTCAAAATCATGGCTCAGCAGACCCTTCCAGTAGGTTTCGAAGGAATTATGGATGGAATGCCAGTGCCAGTATGCCACCATATTGGCCCCGGAAGCCAGATGGCTGAACGCTTGCAGACGCAATTGCCCCGGATAGGGAACCCAGTGGGTAAAGGCCTGCGCTTCCGTTTCCAGCACTAGATAGTTGTTATTCTTCGTCGAACGCGCTACATCGCCACCGAAGGAAATTTCAATGCCAGTCAGGTCATCCTGTGATGGATGGTAAATATCCACCCCAGTCACATCAAAGGTATGCGATGCCGCAAAATGGTCCACATCCGGCTGAATGCCAAAGGAATAGCCTTTCCACGCAAAATCAAAGTTTTGCGTAACAAATTGGTCCTCCCGCTTATATTCCTTCACCAGCGCGACCTGCCATGCCAGAAAGTCCGTCACCAGCTTGCGCTGGAATTGGGAAAAGGCTGCGCCCAAACTTCCATTAATCGTTCCGACCACCGAAGGAAAGTCCTCCCAGCTATTGATGCGATTACTCCAGTAATCCAGACCAAATTTGCGGTTAAGCTCCTCCAGCGATTCGAACCGCTCCCGCAGATACTTTACAAATTGCAATTGCACATTGGGCCCGCTCGTGTTGTAATGCTTCGTCTCGTTATCCGTCTGAAAGCCAATAACCGCCGGATGCTGACTCACCCGCCCAATCAGCTTGCGTATGATTCGCTCGGCATGAAACAGGTACACCGGGTTCGTAATGTCCATAATCTGGCGAGCTCCATATTTGCCCGGACCTTGAGGCGTTGTCGCCAATACATCAGGATGCTCTTTCACCAGCCATGTGGGTACGGCATAGGTGGGCGTCCCCACAATGACTTCAATGCCCGCCTTATGCATGGCGTCCAGCACCCGATCCACAGAGGTAAAATCAAACACGCCATTTTGCGGTTCATGCGTACTCCAAGTAGATTCGGCAATCCGCACCACATTGATGCCCGCATCCTTCATCATTTGAATATCTTGGTCCAAACGGTCATAAGGCATATACTCATCATAATAGGCAACACCGTACAGTAGCTTTTTCATCAAGTCGTCCTCCAATTAGGTTCATCAGGATTTTGCAAAATTCAATTCCAGTCGCTCCGAAGTGCAAGATATAGACGAACCAAGCCGCCCTTTAGATTGGCCCGGTCAATGATCACGCTGAAGATCGGAGCGCTAAGTGCATCCCATATACGGGCTAGTACGAATAAAGTACCGATAATAGAAACAGATATGCCAACATAATCCGTATAAATATCAGAGCAAGCGCTTTCTTTTATATATAAAAGCTTATACTATAGCATTTGTAAACGCTCTTTTATTATAGTTAAATGTTAGATACAATGAGATTGTCTAAGCGGTGTAAAATTTGCCCTAATCGAAGGTGATCTGATGATATTAAATCCTGATGTTGATCCAGCTCTATTTCATGATTGCCAATGGCTGCCCATTATTGACTGGAATGTGAAATTTTTTGGCGCCCATATTCACCGGGTCCAAGCGGATTGGTGCATGCCGGAGGAATCTCATATCGGTTTTGAAATTGCACTCATTTTAGAAGGTCGTCAGGAAACGATTATGGAAAATAACGTATATTCGGTTGGGGAAGGTGATATTTTAATTATTCCGCCGGGTTTCAAGCATGTGAGTCAATGTGTTTCCCCAAACGGCATGTACTATTTTAGCTCTCATTTTAATGTCGATGATCCATTGTTCCGTCAGGAAATGATTAAGAGCAATCAGCTCTTTTTTCCAGTGGGTACTGAAACGAATACCAAGCTGCAAAAGGTCGTCCATAGCTGGATTGGCATGGTGCAAGAAAGCGGAGAATATACGACAGCAGACCGTTTTCGTATGCAAATTGCCTTATTTGAGCTATTCGGGATATTCTCGCAAATGATATCTACCGGTTTGGAGCCCAGAATTGCGCCTTCATCCGTTCAATATGCCAAGGCCATCATGGAAGCCATTCAATCAAGGTTTAAGCCTTATCGGGAAGATGAATCTGGCGAGCAAGCGTTCCGTCTTGAAGATGTGGCGGCTTCCCTCGGGATCAGTCCCGGCTATGCCCAAGAAGTGTTCCGTAAGGTATACGGTTATTCTCCACGTCACTATCTATCGGAGACCAAACTGCATGAGGCTAAAGTGCTGATCCAGCAGGCCAATCTGCCACTCAACAAGGTAGCTTCCCTGCTCGGATACTCCAGTCTGGCTCATTTCAGCAGACAGTTCAAGCGCTGGACAGGCACCAGCCCACTTAAATACCGCCAGACGTTAAAACCGATTACTGATGAACAAAGGATTAAGATATAAGGACGGATAGCAAAAGCTCCACCGTGTTATTCAACCAAAAAAAGAGCGTGACACCGAATATCGCGGTTGTCGCGCTCTTTTGTCTCTATTTTCTATAAGCTGTACCGTTGCCTTAATGATCTAAAATCTTGACCAAGCACTCATTATTCAGATCACAGCCTAATATCCCCTATATGCTGGTGCACCACATACATCATCCCCATTAGGAATACGGCCAAAGCTAAGTAACTGATGCCAAATTTCCAGCGCGATGATGCGGGCACTTCGTAATATTTATCATTTTCAAACGGAATGTAATCAATCCCACACAGCAATCTGAGCTGGTACGCATCCGGCGTCGGTATATGTTCCACACCGTTCAGCCATACATGCTGGACAAGACACTGCTGCGGCAGCTTAAGTGTCTGCCCCACATCCAAACTTTCCATATACACCGTCACATATTGCTGCCCCTCCAAATCCGAGTAGGTATTAAAGGATAATCTGCGTGTGTGCTCCGGTCCGGGCAGTGGATATCCTTGCTCATACAGATGCTGTACGTTCACCAGCGGCTTTTGCAAAAAGGATTGGATCTTGACCTCTCCTTTATTGCGTTTAACATATTTTTTGTACAAATCGTAGGCAAAGAACGCCCATATGAAGAAAAATAAAAAGGATTTTAAATATACTACGACTACAATTCCACCCAATAAGCCCACCAGCCACAGCCAACGCGTCACTGCCGTGGAAATCCGTCCTCCGTCGAGCGGATGAATCGGCAGCAGGTTGATCAGGTTCAGGAAAAAGCCGACATACGAGAGCGCATACAACAGGGGACTGTCTGTTGCATAGGCTCCTGCGTATACCGCCATAGCCCCAACCGTCCCCAGTAACGGGCCGCCCATGGCTACATAAGCCTCTGTCTGCGCATCCAAAGGTTGCCGTTTCATTGTGATCAGCGCACCGAGAAAAGGAATAAATAACGGTGCTGACACGGGAAGCCCCTTGCGCTTGGCAGCCCATACATGTCCCAGCTCATGCACAAACAACAGCAACACGAATCCGACCGCAAATCCCCACGGGTAAATGATCGCATATGTGCTAATCGTTATCGCCATAGATATCAGCGCACCGCCAAATTTACTGAATTTTAAAAGGGCAAGTAACGACTTGCCTTTCAGAAGAAGCAATGCTGCTGCACTACCAAGGTACCATTTGGATGAGCCGGACTTGGAATCGGTCTTTTTCTCTTCATTTTGCAAAGGTATCCGTCTCCTTTCTTTAACACTTCCATTGTATCCTGCTATGTGCAGCTTGTAAAAACTTCTCTAACCCACAGATAAGCACCCAAGTGTCCATCCTCCTGTCTGTTCTGTTATCATGTAAGAAAACGGAATAACCCAAGAAAGGATTACGAATCATGAGTTTTGAACTTACCCGGCGAGCCATCAGACAACTATGCAGTCAAGCTGCTTATGACGACGGGGATGCCTATTACCGGGCCAAAAGAGTGGCCTTTACACAAATAGATCATGATGAAGGTGTGTACGAAGCTACGGTCAAAGGAAGCAGCTTTTATGCTGTTGCGGCGATGATCCGATCCAATGGAAGTATCCGAGCAGAATGCACCTGTAGCACATTTCAGAACACCGGACGATATTGTAAACATATCGCAGCTGTTCTCCTTAACGCCCATGATATACGCCGTGGAAAAAGTCTGTCTGTGCGCTCCTATGCCTCCAGGCTTCATCCCGGTACTGCCCCAGATACAGCAGGAAGCATGGATTCAGACGGGATGTACACATCTACAGATGCTCCATATGATCACACTGCTAGAACGGCACGATCCTCTGACATCACACGAGGCGATCTCCAGCTGACCGACAGTATGTTAAAACTATTTGACCGCAAGCGACCGCTTCGCAGCACACCAACCCTGCTGGATACTCGCGCGGTCTTGGATTTTCAGTTCATCATCCGGCCTTTTGCCTACGGTTACCAAAAATATATGTTTGGTGTGGAAATGAAGGCTGGGCCCAAACGATTATATATCGTGCAGAAAATTCGTCCGTTTCTGGATAGTATTGACCGTGGGGATAGCTACATGTTCACGAAAAGCTTCTCGTACGAGCCTGAGTTGTACCGCTTCCGTCCTGAACATGACGCTATTCTCCAGCAATTATCCCAGGTGTGCCACCATGAGCGTATGATTCGGGAAACCTCAGGCACGTATTCATCTTCCAGTAGTCATATGAGCGGCGAGCGAATGCTCCTCATCCCGCCTGCGGCTTGGGAAAAGCTGCTCCCCTTGCTGACAGCAGCACAGGGCGTCTACTTTGAAATTCACGGAAACATGAGCGAGGGTATTCCCCAGTCCGACCTGATGCTTCCGCTGCAATTTGAATTTGATGAGGCTGAAATCGAAGGCTACCAGCTAAGCATTCAAGGATTGGATGACTTGACCATCATGGAAGACTATGGTGTCGTCATTGCCGATGGCAAGCTTGTCAAACAGAAAGCCGATCCCTTACGGCGTTTGTCCGAGCTAAAACGGATGGTAGAAGTACACCACAGGCGAAAAGTTCAGATTGCGCCAGAGCAGATGGAATCTTTTATGGACAAGGTTGTACCCGGGTTAATGAAGCTCGGACGTGTTCATATGACTCGGTCCGTCTCAGATCGGGTCACACAGCAGCCATTGAAGGCAAAGCTATATCTGGACCGGGTAAGAGACAAGGTGCTGGCAGGGCTGGAGTTCCAATATGGGGATATCATCATCAACCCGCTGGAAACAGATGCACGAACGCCTGGTATCGACCGAATTCTGATACGTGATGGGGAACAGGAGCAGCGGATTTTGGAGCTGATGGAGCATAGCTCCTTTGCTAGAACAGATAGCGGATATTTTATGGAAGATGAAGATGCAGAGTATGATTTTTTGTATCATACTGTTCCGCAACTGGAAAAGCTGCTGGACGTCTATGCCACAGGTGCAGTCAAAGCAAAAATAAACAATACTCTGCCTACCCCAAGGATACGCGCGGAGTGGGATGAACGTACAGATTGGCTTGAATTTAAATTTGATATGGAGGGCATACCGGAACCGGAAATTCGCAAACTGCTCAAATCGTTAGAGGAAAAACAGAAATATCACCGTCTGCCGAATGGTGCCTTGCTGCCGCTCGAAACAGAGGAGTACAAGGAATTGATTCGGTTCATGAATGAAACAGGTATCCGCAAAAGTGATCTGGATGCAGCACAAATTCGTGTTCCCGTCACGCAAGGACTGTACTTAATTGATCCTCACGATCATGGAAAAAATCTGACTTTGGGTAAAACCTTTCGCCAGCTACTGGAAAATATACGCAACCCAGACCATCTCGACTTTCCAGTTCCAGACATGCTTGCCCCAATCTTGAGAGATTATCAGGTTTACGGCTTTCAATGGCTTAAGACATTGGCGCATTACCGTTTTGGGGGCATTTTGGCAGATGATATGGGGCTGGGTAAAACGCTGCAAAGTATCGCCTTTCTCGTCTCAGTATTGCCGGAGATTCGCAGCCAGCAGCTTCCAGCCATGATCGTGTCCCCTGCATCACTGGTGTACAACTGGCGGAATGAGCTGGAGAAATTTGCTCCACACGTCCGCGTCACTATCGCAGATGGCAGCCCGGAAGAACGCGGCCGAATCATACGGGATGCCGCCAGTTATGACGTCGTCATTACGTCCTATCCGCTGCTACGGCGCGATGCAGATGTGTACAGCAAGCCATCGTTTCATACGCTCATTCTGGACGAGGCGCAGGCTTTCAAGAACCATGCCACCCAGACGGCACAGGCTGTTAAGGATGTAAAAGCTCGTTACCGTTTTGCCCTGACAGGAACGCCCGTAGAAAATACGTTGGAAGAGCTGTGGTCCATCTTTGACGTTGTATTTCCCGCGCTATTTCCCGGCGGGAAAAGAGCGTTTCACAACCTGCCTCGAAATGTGATCGCCAAGCGGGTTCGTCCGTTTCTGCTGCGCCGTCTTAAGAGTGATGTCCTCAAGGAGCTGCCGGAGAAAATCGAATCCGTGCAGGTATCCCGGCTTCTGCCAGATCAAAAAAAGCTGTACACCGCCTATCTGGCCAAGCTTCAGCATGAAACGTTGAAGCATCTCAACGAGGAAGGATTTCAGAAAAATCGGATTAAAATTCTCGCCGGTCTGACTCGACTTCGTCAGCTCTGTTGTCATCCGGGCTTGTTCATCGAAGGATATACGGGAAGCTCTGCCAAATTTGAACAGCTGTTGGAGATCATTACGGAATGTCTCAGCTCCGGGAAACGGATGCTCATTTTTTCACAGTTCACCACAATGCTTCAAATGATCGGACGCGAGCTTACTCGAGAAGGGGTGTCCTACTTTTACCTGGATGGGCAGACTCCTGCTCTGGAACGAGTCGAGTTGTGCAGTCGCTTCAACGAAGGAGAACGCGAGCTGTTCCTGATTTCCCTAAAAGCAGGAGGCACTGGCCTGAATCTCACTGGTGCAGATACGGTCATTTTGTATGACCTGTGGTGGAATCCCGCTGTAGAGGAGCAGGCTACCAACCGAGCACACCGAATGGGCCAGAAAAAAGTCGTGCAGGTTATTCGTCTCGTCGCCCAAGGTACGGTAGAGGACAAAATGTATGAGCTGCAACAAAAAAAGAAAAACATGATCGACCAGGTCATTCAGCCGGGACAAGAAACCCTTTCGGCACTGACCGAGCTGGAGATCCGTGAACTGCTCATGATCTAGCCAACTCTCCACGCTTATTTTTACGTTAGTATGACAATTCCACATGCAAAAAAGGTCCAATTGACGGTAGAAATTTTCCCGCATTGGACCTTTTTCGTTCTAATATGATTGTTTGGATCAAACAGATTAATCCTGTTTTAATACTCTAGGTTCAATGGGAACCAGGTTAGACTCAATCTGGGTACGCTGAGGCTCATACCATTCAGGCAGCATCAGCTTATGTCCCAACTCATTCAATTCCTCATCCACGGTAAATCCGGGTGGATCGGTTGCGATCTCGAATAAAATACCGCCCCGCTCGCGGAAGTATACGGCATTGAAGTATTGGCGATCTACAATACCACTGGTCCCAAAACCATGCTGATGAACCCATTCGTTCCACGCCTGATGCTCCGTATCATCCTGCGCGCGCCAGGCAATATGGTGAACCGTACCGGCGCCGCCATTCCCCCACGGGACATCTTTGACCGGAATGTCGATCAGGTTGCCCAAATCACCTGTCGTCTGATAGCGGATGTAGCCTGCATTTGCGTCTTCTCCGATGAGAGTCATCCCCAGGACGTTCTCCAACACCCCTTGCGTATGCTTGGAATCCGCACTGTACAGTACCGCCCCGCCAAAGCCCTTGATAGCTTTATCCGTAGGCACACCCCCGGCTATCCACGTGTTCAACGGGCCATCTTCCCGCTCCACCAACTCCAGATGCAAGCCCTCGTTGTCTCGGAACTGGATGAATGACTCGCCAAAACGAGTGGCCTTCGTGAAAGATACTTTCAAGCTGTGCAGACGGTTTTCCCAGTATTCCAAAGCACCGGACGGCACGACATACGTCGTAATCCCGACCTGTCCGCCTCCAATCTTACCCTTGCGTGTACCCGGAGCTGGAAAAAAAGTAATGATCGTGCCCGGGCTGCCCTCTTCATTACCAAAGTACAAATGGTATACTTCTGGAGCATCAAAGTTGATCGTCTTTTTAATCAATCGCAGACCAAGTACGCCTGCGTAAAAATCAACGTTGCCCTGCGGATCGCCTGCAAAGGACGTGATATGGTGAATTCCAGCGGTTTTCAATGACATCTTTATCACTCCTTCATTAACATGTTGATTTATTACACAAATGATTTACAAATTTCAAAATCCATTGTAGCTGACAAATTGTCCAACCGGCTTGCGGTATCCCCGTGCCCGCTGACCCGATTCGTCCTCTTTACCCAAGGTAATCATCATTACCGGTACAAATTGCTCTGGAATATTCAGTACTTCCTGCACCTTCGCCGGATCAAAACCGATCATCGGGCACGTATCCCAGCCTTTGTCCTTGGCAATCAACATCAATTGCATAGCCGACAGGCTGGCATTACGGATCGCTTCTTCTCTCTGGAAGACAGGTCCCCGCTCGCGATAAAACTGAGTTACCGATTCCACTGTACTATCATATTCCTGCTTGCTCAGGACACCTAAATTCAGGAATCCTTCGTTGAGGTCAGCTACCTTGGTATAAGCTTCTGTATCCCCCAGCACTACAATGGTCGCCGAAGCCGTTAATATTTTATACTGCTTACTTGCCTCATCATGCAGTCTTTGTTTGATATCAGCATCCTGCACTACGATATAACGCGCATGCTGTAAATTGAAAGCCGATGGAGCAAACTTCACCAGCTGAAATATTTCTTCTAGTTCTTTTGCATCTATAGTAACATCAGGAATAAATTTAGAAGCTGATCTTCTCCCTTGAATAATATTCACCAGTTCGCTCATGTTAAGTTCCACTCCTTGATATTATTTTCAAATGAATTATCTTTAAATTAAGAATATATCCATTCGTGATTTCTGTCAAGTAAAACTATAATAATGTTAGTAAGTATTTTTGGATACAACCTAAGGGCTTATACCAGCCCTTTACAGATCCGTTGCCCGTATTCTCATCGTAATCGCTTCGCGTTGCGCTTTGGTTAAGCTCTTGAAGACCAGCTCATACGAATGGTCGATCATGCTGTACAAATCCTCCAATGGGAAGGTAGCATCAACCTCAATCGTATTCCAATGCTTTTTATTCAAATGATAGCCTGGCTTAATCGCCTTGTTTTGTTCACGCAGATTTACTGCAATGACTGGATCACATTTCAAGGATACGTGGCAAATGTCATCCTTTTCAGTTAGAAGTGCAAACATCTTGCCCCCTACTTTTAGTACCAGGGGATCAGCACCAAATGGATAATCCTTAACGGCCTCCTTTTGGCTCAGACCATACGCTACAATTTGTTCATACACCAGCCTTCACTCCTTTGCTTGAGTCATCATCTATGAAACGATTTGTGCCCTATTATATCACGCTCTCCACATACAATAGTCCCATGCTACAATTAAAATTCTATCGGGAGGGTCAATCCTTTCTATATGAATTTATCGACCGTCCTTCACTTCCGAATAGGAAGTTGGAAGGGCTGTTTTGTTCATATAGTAGAGAATGTTATGCAACAGCCCTATATTTTGGTATACTTCCGTGAGAGGCTGTATCGATACATTCGAACGGTACTCTAGTTAGTGTAATTCAATATGTAGATGTGTGAGCCTATGGAGGTGAACTCGTTGGATTTTGCTCTGATCCGCAAGGACCGAGACAAAAGAACGGTCGCAAATTGACTCTTTTTTTGCCTTTCGGACCTTTTCAGTCATGTGCTGAAAGGTTTTTTTTGTGATCTAAAATAAAGGTAGGAAAGGATTTGAATGCAACCATGGCAACCTCGAAAGCACTTCATATTTTGCAATTGAAGAAAATGAAACAAGAAGGTTCACCTATAAGTATGATTACGGCGTATGACTATCCATATGCTCGTTTGGCTGAGGAAGCCGGGATCGATATCATCCTTGTCGGTGATTCCGTAGGTAATGTGTTATCTAATTATAACTCCACACTGCCCGTCACTATGGATGATATGGTCTATCATACACGGTCTGTCGTGCGCGGTGCGGAACATACTTTTATTGTCGCGGATATGCCATTTATGACGTACCATGGGAGTAGTCAAGAAGCCCTTACTAATGTGCGCAGGCTCATGCAAGAGGGACATGCCCATGCCGTGAAACTAGAAGGGGGCATGAAAATTTGCGACACCGTGAAGCGAATTGTTCAATCCGGCGTTCCCCTGCTGGGACATATCGGACTTACACCACAGTCTGTGCATCAAATCGGCGGATACTTCATTCAAGGTAAAAACTCACAGGCCGCTGAGCGCCTTCTAAATGATGCTCGGGCCCTGGAGCAAGCGGGAGCTTTTGCCATCGTGCTGGAGCTGGTGACAGAGGAAGTGGCGAAGAACATCACCCAGGAGATATCTATTCCAGTCATTGGCATCGGTGCGGGGAGATACTGTGATGGTCAGGTTTTGGTGTATCATGACATGTTACAATACTCAGCACCTTACCGGGAGAAAAAGTTCGTTAAAACCTATTCGGATATAGGTGCTTTGATTCGTAACAGCATCGGGCAATATGTCGAAGACGTGAAGAATCGTTCTTTTCCAGGCGAGGAGCATGTTTTTAAGGCAGATGAGAACGTAGTAGAAGGATTATACGGGAATGCAAAAATAAAGGCAGGGACCCTATAATGCGATTTCTGATTGTAGGTGCAGGGGCGATTGGAGGCTATTTCGGGGGACTTCTTGTTCAAAAAGGAGAAGACGTGACCTTCTTCGTACGCCCTTCAAAAAAATCTCAGTTGGCAAAAGACGGTCTGATTGTTAGAAGTGTTCATGGAGATTTCCAGACGCCAATCCGTGCTATTACAAATGGTGAAGCTGCCGATCCGTTCGACTGTATTATCATTTCGGTCAAAGCGTATCATCTTCCCCAATTGCAATTCGATCTTGAGCCTTATGTCGGTGATCATACCATGATTCTTCCGTTACTTAATGGTTACGAACATTTTGACTTTTTGCGCAAACAATTCGGTTCTGAAAAAGTGCTGGGCGGACTTTGTTATATTGAAACTACGTTGGATCATGATGGTTCTATTGTTCAGACAAGTCCGTTCCACCGTATCGTCTTCGGTGAATGGAACGGAGTGCAATCAGAGCGTACACAACTGCTGCTGAATCATCTTGATCATGCAGGCTTCACAGTGGCACGAAGTCACGATATTCAGCGTGAAGTTTGGCAGAAATATATATTCGTTGCCAGCTTGAGTGCAATTACAACACTGATGGATGCCTCGGTTGGGACTATACTTGCCACGGCAGAGTCACGTGCTATTTACGAAAAGCTGCTGCATGAGATTGTTACACTTGCTCGCAACGCAGGGATGCCGATTGATTCCGAGATGGAAGCTCATACACTGAAAACGATGGAATCCTTACGACCAGAGATGATGTCATCCATGCAACGCGATATGCATAAAAAGCTTCCGATTGAAGCCAGTCATCTACATGGTTCACTTCTTGCATTGGCTTCAACCAGTAATACTGTTTACCCCATACTCGAAACGGTATATGCCCGATTAAAGGTATACGAGAACTTATTGGACACCGTCTAAAATTCAAACTTTAAAATCAATTAAAAGAGGAAGCGGCAGCTTCGAAGGTGATAATGAAATCTTAGACTGCCGCTGATTTTCATTTATTAAACTTCAAAAATCTAAAGAGTTCCTGTGCTTGAGCAAGCTTGCTCAAGCCCTTGAAGTAATGCTTCTAGCTCCTGCCTAGTTTCAGCGTTTGTAATTTCACCTTCCTGGTTTAGCTTCAAGGTGATATGCGGAATAATGACCTTTCCATTCTCCACAATCTCTGCATTGATCATTTGCAATGTGAGCAGCAGCGAGGCATGCGCCAGATGGCCGCCCATAGGAGACGGTGACGCGCTGATGACCGCTGTAGGTTTATTTACAAATTCACCTGAAGATACGAGCCAATCCAAGGCATTTTTCAAAGCACCCGGCACACCATTCCCATATTCCGGTGTACAGATCAGCACTCCATCCACTTGTTTCAATTGTTCCCGTAGCTCTCTTACGGAAGCTGACCCCTCATCTACATCCAAGTCAGGGTTAAAATGCGGAAGATCCCCCAATCCATCATAGACTGTAAACATCATATTTTCAGAAGCCAGCCCCATAGTAGCCTTCATAAGCGCTGTATTGGAGGACTTTTGACGAAGGCTACCCGATATAGCCAATACCTTAATTTTCTGTTCCATCCGATCATCTCATTTCTTTTATCTTGATCTAATCTTGCATATTCAGTGTACTATAGCTAACAAGAGAATTAAAAAGTGGATGAGCGTCAGCGATTCTTCCTATGAACAAACGGGCAATAAAAAAATGCCTGCGGCTTCGCAGGCATTCGTAATGAATCAATAGTCACTGTACTAGGGTGGAATCTGTAGTGCTGAATCAAGTATCCTTCTCTTGCTTGCGTTTTATCCCAATCAGATCCAGGAAGAAAACAAACAACGGAATACCTACAATCAAGCCCCAAATTCCAATCAGATGCTCAGAGAAAATAAGTACGACAAAGGTAAAGAAGATCGGTAAATTCGTTTTGGATGACATCAGCTTCGGATTTAAGAAGTAGGCCTCAATCGCATGAATCACCACGATCAGAATAACCAGATAAACCACATATTGAATGCCGCCGACACTGAAAGCGATCAGGCCGAGCGGTGCCAGTGAGATAAACACACCTGCCACCGGAACCAATCCCAGTACGAAAATGATGAGCGCAAGACCGAGCAGATTAGGGAAGCCCATAATCCAGAGCGCAATCGTGGTCAATATACAATTAATAAGTGAAATCAGCAGTTGAGCCTCCAATACCTTCCCGAACGTACCCAGAAACATACGGCCAAAATGACCCACTTCCTTGAAAAACCAACCCAGCTTGCTATCTACAAACGTAGCTGTAAAACGTGTAATATAGGATTTTTCCATCAGGAAGAACAAGCTCAAAATAATCGACACCAGAAGCTGTGTTCCCAATTGACTGACCTTCATCACTGCACTCAGGCCAGGCTCAAATAGCCGCTGAGCATTCAGCGTGTCCATAAATTCGATAATCGTTTCGTTCCATTGATTGCGATCAGGATACATATACGCTTGCTGAATCATGAGATACACCTGCTTGACCTGTACAACGATTAGCGGCACCATTCGGTAAACGCCCCACACCATAATCAGAATTAGCAAACCATACACCAGTAGTAGCACGATCATTGACGGCACATTGACGAACCGCTTGACCAGCTTATTCACTCCGTTATATATACTGCCAATCAAGATCGTAAGCAGCAGTGTTAACAACATAATATTCATCATGCTTCTTAACATAAACAACAGCAAAACGATTATCGCAAGGACGGCTATCCGCCTGACGCCCGCATGATTCATCCAGTTTCTTACCATTCGTCTTTATTCCCTCTCTCCCACTTGACTGTCAACTTTGCAATCTTCCTGAGCATCAACTTTCTCTTTTTAACAATTTACTGTTAGCGATCAATAGAGAACCTACCATGACTAGGATAGCAATAGACCACCAGAATGTATTTTTAGCATCATCATGATCTACAATAATGAGCCTGATGACAGCCGTGATCCCAATATAGATAAAATAACGTAATGGAAAATGAAAATTGGTTTTAAAGTACTTAACTATTAATGCTATGAATTCAAAGTACAAGAAAAACACAAGCAACTCTTCCGTGAATTCATAGTAATTTTTGTCGGTCTCTGCGTACAAAAAAACATAAGAAAAAATGGACCATGTTTCTTTTAGCAGTAAGAAGCTTAAAATCAGCCCGACCAGAAACAGCGAGATATTCAAGATCATTTGCAGAAAACTCGGTAACTTCTCAATATACTTCATTAGTACATTCAATACAGATCCCCTCACTGGTTGTACAGTATCTTTATTTATATTATCGGTGGTATACGTGAAAAATGCTACATTACTTTTGGGGTCACCTTAATGAAAGTTTATATTCGCCCCTGCAATATAACCAATGGAGATAAAGATAAGCGTCCATATCAGAGAACCTGCGCTTGCCACCAGCATATATTTTCGGACAGGCATCGCACTAATGCCCGACAAATAGCTTGTCGCATGTCTGACTCCTGGGATAAAATAACCGAACAAAATGGTCCACAACCCAAAGCGTGCAAACCACCCCTTAACTCTTGCAAATCGCTTCGGTGTCAATCCAACCCACTTGCCGTGCTTATCCACCAAGGGCTGACCCAGCTTTTTGCCTAGCGTGTAGCTGATCATCATCCCTGTCATTGCACCAATGAAGCTAACTAATATAGACACCGAATAATTCAGTACCATAATAGAAGATAAATAGCCGACAAACACCATAATAATTTCATCTGGAACCGGTAGGCCGATAATCCCAAGAGCAAGAAGAGCAAAAATAGCGATATATCCGTATTGTGTAATCATGCTGATGACCCATTCCATAGGGGAGCCACCTCCTGACCGATTATTTTTTGAAGGACGGAAAGGGAATACGGCTAACCATCAGGAACGACAGCACTACCATTAATGCAAGCAACAACCCCGGCTTCAAATGCTCACTCCATAAAAACATAAAGGACAAAATCACACCCGCCGCCGTAATCGGCATACCTACAAAGCCTTTGCTAAAAGCCATTAGGTTGAATCTTGCCAATCTTACCGCACCGCATATGACAAACAAAACAGCCACAAGCGGTCCTATCCAATGGGTATCTCCCAGCTTGTATAACAAGATCAAGAAAGCAGGGGCAACCCCAAATGAGACAACATCCGCCAGCGAATCGAGCTGTTTGCCAAAATCACTGGAGCAATGCAGCAGCCTTGCCAGCAAACCGTCTAATACATCCCATAAAGCAGCCACTACCACGAGAATAAAAGCGGTCATGTATTGCTCATGAATCGTGAAATACAGGGATAAGACCCCTGCCCCCAGGTTTGCAATCGTGCATAGTGAGGGCAACCAATTCCATTTCATACTCTTAACTCCTTTGCCATAGCTTAGCCTCCGAATATAACAACAAAACGTACGCCGTCCTTCTTATTCTCCACCTTATAGCGGAATTCGTGCAAATCCAAAATTCGTTTGACGATCGACAGCCCGAGCCCTGTCCCACCTGTCTGGCGGCTTCGGGACAGCTCGGCCCGGTAAAAGCGATCCCATATCTGCTCCAGTTGATCGTCAGGAATGGTCTCACCTTTATTTTCAATGGAAAAAAAACTGATTTCCCCAGCACCTTCGATACGAATCGTGATCGAGCTTCCTTCCTCAGCATGTCGTATGGCATTGACAACAAAGTTGATAATCACCTGTTCCAGCCATCCTACATCGGCATGGATCGGCATCTCATTGGCGGGGATAATGACCACTTCCAGCTTTTTCTCCTTCAACAAATGGAATAACTTGTCCACGACCTCCTCCACCAGCTCACTCAAGATAAAGGTCGTCTTGCGAAGCTTGAGGGTACCCGATTCCAATTTGGCGAGGTCCAGCATATCTTTGACCAATCGCTCCATTTTGTCCGCTTCCTCTACAATGACTTTCATATAATGATCCTGCTTCCCGGCGCTAACCCCATCTTGTAATCCTTCTGCGAAGCCTTTAATGATACTCAGCGGGGTTTTCAGTTCATGAGAAGCGTTGGCAAAAAAGTCTTGTTGTACAGCCTCCATCCTCTGCTTCTGTTCCATATCCTCCACCAATTGCTGATTGGCCTCCTGAAGCTCACGCAAAGCTGTGTCCAGGTTCTGGGACAGGGTATACATGCTGTAGGACAGGCTGCCCAGTTCATCATTCTGCCGGATTGGTGTATGGGCTGTAAAATCGAGCTTAGCCATCCGCTTGGCAGTATTATTCAAAGCAATGAGCGGACGGGTCACCATCCGGGAATAGAACAGGGACAAAATCAGAATGAGTGCAAATCCCCCGATCCCTAGGTACAGATAAAACCAGCGCAGAGCTTCATTCGTCTCACTAATTTCCTGCAACGATGTCACTGTGAACAGGAGGTCGATCTCGCCTGTGTCCTGACGAACAGGATGGACTATGACTGCATTGCGTACCCCTGTCCAAGGTTCCGTCCACTCTTCTTCCAACACTTCGAAATTCTTAAGTTTCTCCAGATGCGCCTGTGATAAAGGGAACCATTCCTCTAGCGCACTAAACAGTAAGCCTTGTCGCTGACTCCATGTTTTCAGATCCGGCAGTACAATCTCTGTCACCGTACCGGAAAATCTTACACTACCATCTGTGCTTGCCTCTTCCGAAGTCGATCCTATATTTTTGAAACCAAGCTTCTGTATGCCGGTTGGATAAATTAAATTGGCGGTAGAGATGCCGTCCGTTCCCAATCCCTCACCTTCAACCGTTACCGTATCACCGGGCTGAATCCGAGCAGCTCTCAGTTCATCTCCGTACTCGCTCATAAACAGAGACAGCGATATTTTAACGATTTTACCATCCGCTTTTCTTAGATTGATATGAAACGCATCATCCAGCTTTACTTTGCCGTCCAGCGTTACAATCGCCAGCTGGTTTTTATTCTGAAGCATAAAGCGAGCTGCCTCACGGGAAACCCTGCCCGATCCCCAAGCCTCCTGGACATAACTTTGACCGAAGCTTTGCAAGCGGCTTTCCACACGACCAATCTTCTGTTCCTGATAAAAATTTTCAAAAAACAGCAATTGACTTAAAATCACCATACCGTAAAAACACAGGAAAAACACAACCGTCATAATGAACAACTTAAAGGTAACTCCCCGTTTGTTCATTCTTCCTCCTCAAACCTATAGCCAGTACCAAAAACCGTGCGGATATGGCGTGATTCACGGCCTAGCTTACTTCTCAGCTTTTTGATATGCGTATCGACAACTCGTGTATCTCCTTCAAAGTCGATGCCCCACACCCGGTTCAGTATCGCATCCCGTGAAATAACTATGCCTTTATTATGTATAAGCAGCCGCAGCAGCTCATACTCCTTGGGCGTCAGCTCGACTTCCGCCTGATCCACCTCAAGCCGATGAGCCATCGTGTTGAGAATGGCACTACCGAACCGCAAAATATGCGACTCCGGCTGTACATGTCCCTCCACCCGTTTCATCAGCGCGTTGGCGCGGGCGATCAGCACCTTGGGGCTGAAGGGTTTGGTCACGTAATCATCGGCTCCCAGTTCAAAGCCTAATATTTTATCATCATCACCGGATTTGGCTGTCAACAAAATGATCGGCACACCTGAGCGGCTACGCACCTGGCGGCACACTTCCCAACCATCCAGTTCCGGCATCATAATATCGAGTATAATCAGGTCCGGCTGCACCGAATCAAACCAGATCAGTGCATCTTTTCCATTGCCTGCTTCATAGACTTCCCAATTATTCTGTTTAAAATAGTCAGCAATCACTTCACGAATACGTATTTCATCCTCCACGAGAAGAACTCTTTTCTTCAATCGACTTCCCTCTTTCGGTCATTCTAGGACACCAGCATATCAAAGACATGTGTACTTTATGTGTTCTTGACACTTCTTATCAGCAGAAGTTCTCATCCGCAAATTCAACCTTGGATTAGGGCAAATTTGTCGTGGCTCAGACCATCTCATCTCCTATGATCCTACCCTATAATAAGAAGAGATACAAAAAGCTTGAACAGGAGGGTAATACATGAGTAATCAAACCATTCAGTGGTTTTCCACTTCCAAAGCTAAAGCTTGGCAATCCCAAGCTCATCATTTGACCGATACTCAAGAGAGTGCCAATCTAGTCTTTACGGGAGAAACACATCAGCTTGTCGAAGGATTTGGTGGCTGTTTTAATGAATTAGGTTATGTGGCCCTGAACCATTTGGAAAAAGACGAACGAGATCGGGTGCTTCATTCTCTCTTTCATCCAGCGGGCGAGCACAAATTTGCGATTTGCCGACTTCCTATTGGAGCGAGTGACTACGCGCTGGAGTGGTACAGCCACAATGAAACAGACGGTGACGTGGAGATGAAGCACTTTTCTATTGAGCGTGATCAGCAATATCTCATTCCTTTTATTCGGGAAGCGTTACAACTCAATCCGGACTTGAAGTTGTTCGCTTCACCTTGGAGTCCGCCGACATGGATGAAATCACCGAAAGCCTACAATTACGGCACGCTGCGCTGGGAAAAGGATATTTTGAAAGCGTATGCATTGTACTTTGTCAAATTTGTTCAGGCTTATCACGAGGCAGGTATTACGATCCATCAGATTCATGTTCAAAATGAAGTCATTGCCGATCAGAAGTTCCCTTCCTGTGTATGGACCGGAGAGCAACTGCGTGAATTTATTCGCGACTATTTGGGCCCTGCTTTTGAGGAACACGGACTGGATACGGAAATTTGGCTGGGCACCATTAACGCACCCGATCCGTGGGAGGAATTAATGAAGAAGACTTCGACCGGATTCGATGAGTATGCCCATACCGTGTTGAGTGACCCCGAGGCCTACAAATATATTAAAGGCGTAGGCTACCAGTGGGCAGGCAAAAATGCCATTCAGCGCACCGTTGCCAGTTATCCTGAGCTTCGTTACATGCAAACAGAAAATGAATGCGGGAACGGAGAAAACTCATGGGACTACGCCAAATATGTATATAATCTGTACCAGCACTACTTCACCAATGGCGTAAATGCTTATATTTACTGGAATATGGTTTTGGAACCGAAAGGCAAGAGTACATGGGGCTGGGAGCAAAATTCGATGATCACCGTTGATCCGGCGGATCGAAAACCTGTCCTGAACCCAGAATATTACGTCATGAAGCACTTTTCTCATTTTGTATTACCGGGTGCCCGACGCATCGGACTTCGTGGCTCATGGACTGGAAATGCAGTTGCTTTTCAAAATACAGACGGGCAAAGGGTGGTAGTCATCGCCAATCCGTTCAAGGAATCGCGTGTGCTGAATCTGTCTCTCGGTGAAACAACACAGCGCTTGGAGCTGGAGCCGGAATCCTTTAACACTATTGTGATTCCTTCTTAACGCCGCAGATTTCTGGACTCTTCCAGTCTTGCACACATCATTAGGTATCCCTGTCCGGTCTATAAGTGCCCAAGCATATGCATAGTTTCCAAAATGGATGTATATCCTTTTGCGTATAGTAGCTATAAATAGTATACTTGGAAACTACGGACAGGAGGTCGATGAATATCACTACTATAAAAGACCGGATAGATTTGAAGCTGATTAATTGTGATAAGGAATTGACTCTCGCGGTCATCGGTGGAAAATGGAAGCTGATTATTTTGTGGCATCTCGGTATGGAAGGCACTAAGCGGTTTGGTGAATTGAAGAAGCTAATCCCCCACATTACGCAAAAAATGCTGACCAACCAATTGCGCGAACTAGAGGAAGATAAACTCATTCTGCGTAAAGTCTATCCTGTCGTCCCTCCGCATGTGGAATATTCACTGACAGAGCATGGCGAAAGCCTGATTCCGGTACTGAGAGCAATGTACGATTGGGGATCAAACTATCGCGAGAACGTGATCTGGAAAGAAGAAGAAGAGATTCAGGACGTCACACCCGTGTGATCAGCAAAACAAGCATTTTGCGAAATGCTGAACTACATTTTTAGTAGAGACGACCCTGGGGAGATCTGGGGTTGTTTTTTTATGATATAAAGACGTTCCCCAAGATAACAAAAGAAATGGATGCAAGTATCCGTTTCCATTGGCATTAAAGCTCGTTTTTCGCTACATATCCCCATTTTACACTTGTATCCGTGATTTACATTACATCCTCTGTGACGTATGATTCTTCCATCCCTATTTACAGTGAATCCAAGAAGGAGGCCGTTCTAGCATGAGCATGACGCTTGCCCAGCCCACAACGTCCCAAGTGACCCAATTACGCATTGGTTCCATGGAAATGATTCAATACGACTATCGTCAATTTCCTGACTCAAAACCTTATCAACACCATTGCTGTGGCTTGCTTACTATGTCGTGTAACGGCGCTCAAGGTCTGGCGGAATACGAGCTGCCTGAAATTAAAGGCGCTTTTGACCTCGTCCGCTGGGCTTCCGTGTTTACCTCGCTCAAGGGTCTGTCCTTAACCGAGGCTGAGCAATATATTCAGCACCACGCTGATCACTGGGGACCTGATAAAACAGAGCTGGCTCTATCTGCCTTATCCGATCTGACTGCCCATGCGAACCTGCACATTCTCTCCCCAACAGCGACCATCCTCCCCTCTCGGATTAGTCGTTCATATCTCATAGAGCATGGCCTGGTCTACTATTCATTCTAGATATCGTCCACAACTCCATTGTCAATCCACTTTCCAGTTCACGTAAAAAAGCCTGAGACTGTTTATCACAGGCCAGGCTTTTACACTTTCAGCACAGAGTTGATTACACTTGCAGTTTACCTGCACGAATGTCGTCTGTCATTCCTGTATAAGGTGCTTGGGAAATTAATTGTTCGTTGTTCACACCCGCATTTTCGATGAATGTAATATCTGCAAATTCAGGAACCACATACTTCGGATACGTTTCATACTTTTCACGCGATTCCTCCATCAGCGGAATAAAATCGTTTTGATAGCGCACAGTGATTTCTGGATGCTCATGAACCCATTTAGGGAAGAAAATAATGCCATGCATACGTTTTTCCTCAGGCATAAAGTTCAGAGAAACGTCAGTGCCTGTCGGTTCGGTCCACGATACTTTATACACATTTTCCACCAGCTTCACCAGATTGACCTTCTGATCACGTACCCAGCGGCCGCCTACCATACCACTATGAATGCGATAATCGATCGTATCTTCATTTTTAATATATATTTCGTACTCCCAACCATTCTCATAAGTGTAGATCATGTGGCTGCCGATAAACTTGTCCATCTTGCATCCTTCTTTCCTAAATTATAAGTTTTTATGAATTGAATAGGAGACCAAAGATAATAAATATTCAATTCAAAACATGTAATATTAAACATGTTTTTAAATACATATAAATTGTAGCACTATGGTATACTAGTGTCAAATAACGTTTGACAAGGAGAGCTACGTTGAAACGCACATTAAAATACGCCATTTTGGGCCTGGTTCATAAAGAGGAAATGAGCGGCTACGATATTACGAGTCAATTCAAGAAGGAAATCGGACAATTTTGGAGCGCCAAACACAGTCAGATTTATCCTGAGTTAAAAAGGCTGACCGAAGAGGAGCTTATTGAATATCGCACCTCCATTACAGGAGCCAAGCTGGAAAAGAAGCTGTACTGCATTACCCCCAAAGGAACCCAAGAACTGACCGAATGGCTTCTAAGTCCCAAAGAGTTACCAGAAACGGAAAAGGATGAGTTTATGCTCATGCTGTATTTCTCAGCAGCCATCCCCAAGGAAGAGAACAAGCGATTGTTCGAGGACCAGATAGCCAAACGTAAAGAGAAGCTGGAGTATCTGTACGAAAGTAAGAAATCCCTCCAACGGCTGGACGAGAAACTTCAAGCCCCCGGTTCTAATCAATTCGGGCATTATCTGGTGCTGAGCCGTGCCATTAATCGGGAAGAAAGCTATATTGCGTGGCTGGAAGATACACTATCCCTGTTTGAATAGCCTAAAAAACCTTCAACGCCACGTAGATTCGTGGTATTGAAGGTTTTTCTAAAATACATACAAACTAGTCTGCCGTCGTAATCGAAGAGCCGTAATCTTCAATATGGATATCTGTGCTAAAACGTACGGGAATGGTACTAAAAATGGTATCCCAATCCTCTTTGACCTTACGCCAAACTTTAGGATGCTGAATCCTCAAGACTTCTCCGAAACCTCCGACATCAGCCTGCAGCTTTTGCATTTTGGCTACAGTTTGTTCAGCTAATGAATTCACTTTCTCCTGAAAGATACTTTCTTCTTGTCCGAGCACAGCGTTGCTGCGCAAATTTTCTTTCTTGTTAAAAACCTCGGAAACGCGCCCCTCTGAGGTCATTTTTACTTGGAAGGAAATGTCGTCCCCCTGAACGATGGCCTTGATCCTGCTTTTCACTGCTTTGATCTCATAGGCTATATTTTTACCGGTTTGAGGATCGTTACCTTTCAACACGCCTCCAACCAATTGGCCCTTGATCCACATAAGACCCTCGACCTCTGATTCATTCAGAAAACCACCGTATGTTTGCGTCTTTCCTTTGATGATCCCCGCACCTGCGACCTTGATTTCATTCTCCGTCGAAATGACATTGGGTAATATAAAACTTCCCTTACTCTTCATGGGCCCGACCACTTTAACCAAAGCCACGGGCTTTATCAACCGTGCGTTCCGTTTACGATTTTGGAAAATATCCTTTAAGATATAGGCAGGAATTTGACCAGGAGTTTTTTCCTGAAGCGCATTGCTCGCCTTGTCTGTACTAATCAGTAGCTGGACACTGAGCCGAATGTCATTATCCCCCAAGAAAAAGTCCAGCAGCTCGTACAACGGGATCTTGCGAAGCAGACTGGAGCTGATAATAACCGTTTTCAAATGTTGCCCAATGGGCGGTCGGTTGGTTCGCAATGAAATTTCTCTTAACATCTCAAAAACGGAATCCCCTGTTTCTGTAATATTAAAAAATTTTTTAGCTTGCGGTGAGGAGCTATTAGAACCGCCGCTTTCCTCTGGGATGATAAATTGAAAGGTTCCCGTAATTAACTCTTTTTTCGGATAATCTCCTCCTTTTTGATTAATTTGCTCTTCTTGTGAAGATTCTGTCGCTATATCCATAGCAATGCCTGTCTCCAGATTTAGATCCTCCACGGGAGAGCTGCTCCAGCAACCTGAAAGTGTACTGCATATTAGAAGAACCGCTATTCCGAGTATTCCTGAACGGAACTTCATCATGACCCCACACCCCTCCAGCGAGAAATAAGCAACAGTGGCAGTGGAAGTAGAGCGATTAAAACGAAAGCGACATTCCCGATGATCGTCCCAAAAGAAAATAACTCATTCAGGTTTTTAGGAATTTGGGACAGGACGTAGATGAGCGGGAGCAAGATAAACAGCAACTTGGAATAAGATCTATTCAGAATTTGAGAAACTCCGAGCGAAGCGCAATAAAAAGCTATGCTGAATGTAACAAAAATTTGCATGATCCAAATGGTCAACAATAAGGATTCGAACCGTTCCAATAACAGATACTCCACTTCAAAACTGCGGGCCAAATCTAAAAAAGGCCAGGTTCTGCTCAAGACTCCTTCCATTGAAAAAGCCCCAATGCACAGGATCAACGTAGCTGTATAAAAAGCGACCGCGATCCCGATCGCCATCCCGATCGCCTTGGTTGCTTTCTCCGGTTTTTCCATCCGACAAAGAATAATCAGCAAGCACTCTGTCCCCGTTAATGTCAGAAATGTAGTTTTGAGCGTTCTAAGCACTGGCATTACCCCCTCCGACAAGACGGGACGCAAGTTATTTAGTTCGAAAATATTTAAACTCAGCATGCATATTAACAAAAAGATAGACGCCGTAATCGGGAATATCATTTGACCTATTTTACCTAATGAACCTACTCCCCCCATGCATAGATACAGAGAGAGCCACATAAAAGGTGCTGAAATTGCCCACGCAGGAGTTCCCTCAAGCAGAAAGAACGACGTTACTTCCTCGACAGACCGAATTTCGTATGCGGCTATGCCCACAAAATAGATAACGTACAACATGCCAATCACTTTGCCAAAGGCTTTGCCTGTTATCCGCTGCACATACTGGTAAAAGGTACTTTCTGGAAACCGCGAACTTAGTTTAACTATAATCCAACCGAACAGGAAAGTGGCCGCCCCTGCTATAATGACAGATATCCACGCATCCGGTGTTTTTGCAGCTTCAACGGCTACTCTGGGAAGAGTAAGCAACCCGGCAGCCAGCATAAAGCAAACCACAATTGCCGTCGTCTGTAATGTCGTAATTTTATCCGTTTTTTTCCTACGGGCCATCTTGCTCCCTCCTGTGTTGAGCTCATCCTTGTCGTTTAGGGTCTTTATGCTTCAATAGAATGGGCCTGTTTTTCATAAATTGCAACGGTGCTCGTACGAAGTAATCTTTCCAGTCCTTGAACGAACGAGGGGCCGTCAGACTAAGGTACGGCACGCCGAAGCTGTGTAATTTAACCATATGAATACTCAGCATCAGGAAAAACATGATCACGCCATACAAGCCAAAGATGGACGCCGTGAACATGGCTCCAAAGCGCAGAACACGCATGGAAATGCCAGCGCTGTATACAGGGGAGGCAAAGGAAGAAATTGCCGTGACTGCTACCACAATAACGAGAATCGGACTTACAATCCCGGCGTCAACAGCGGCCTGTCCAATGATCAGACCGCCGACGATGCCCATCGCTGGACCGATGGGTTTGGGCAGCCGTAGTCCTGCCTCGCGTAAAATTTCGATGGAAATTTCCATAATCAGGGCCTCAATCAGCGTCGAAAACGGAACCCCCTGTCTCGCACTGATAATGGAAATGACTAGCTTGGTTGGAATCAGTCCGGGATGAAACGAGATAAAGGAGATATAGAGCGCCGGGGCGAACAGAGATATCGTAGTTGCCATAAAACGAAGAAATCGAATAAGCGACCCCGGTATCCATCGTTCATAGTAATCTTCGGGAGACTGGAGCATCATCCCGTACGTCACAGGCATAAGGAGCGCAAAAGGTGTACCATCCAGCAGAATCGCCACACGTCCCTCCAGCAATGCAGCCATGACCCGATCCGGTCTCTCCGTATTTTGAATTTGCAGAAAGGGACTAAGAAAATTATCCTCAATAAGCTGCTCCACATAGCCCGACTCCAACACCTCATCCATATCAATGGTTTTGACCCGCCGCTTCACCTCGTCCACAAGCTCCGGGTCGGCAATGTCTCTGAAATACACCACCATCAGCTGCTTTTCCACTCTTTTGCCCACTTTGAAGGACGACATGGCCAGTTCTGTACTTTCTCCATGCCTGCGCAGCATTGCCGTATTGTCGCTAAGGGTCTCGGTAAAACCAACTCGCGGTCCTCGCAGCACCGATTCCGATATGGGGTCTTCCACCCCTCGTGTGCTCCCTTTGGGTGTGCCCAGCACAAAAGCACCCGGTATGCCCTGTATCATGAGTATGACTGAACCGAACAGCACCTTTTGCAAGGAGAACTTCACCTCTAACGTATACTGAGTCTCCGATACCAGCATGACCTGACGAATAAACATATCCCGAAGCTCTTTTCCTCTCGGAAGATCCTCCCCGCCTTCTCCGGAGCTGCCCCAATCCATTAGTGGCTTTAAAATGTTCTGATCCATGCCAACCTTGTCTGTTAATCCATCCACAAAAAAAAGTGTACCTACAGCGTTCAATTTTTCCAGAAAAATGGATCGTTCGTTCACGTCCGACATATCCGTGACGGCTTGTCTGATTTTTGCTACATTGGCTTCGTAATCTTCGGTAAAGGTTCCCTCTTCCTTCTCAGCCTCACTTACAGACGGATTATGATCTGCATGCTGCGAACGGTCTTCTTCTTCTAAAAGCTTTAATCGTTCCATACGTCTGCTCTCTCGACCATCCATCGCTCTGATTTGTCGTACCGTCAGAAAAATAATCAAAGGTATGATGGATAAAAAGAAGGCTTCCATCCACACGTTCCATTTGGGCATATGAGTTCCGATGACCTGCCACACACTCTTTCCTCCTTCACTTCCAGATGATTTGTATATAGATTTACCTGGATTAGAAAAAAGATGCATGGACAATGGAATAAATTTCTTTACTCACAAAAGGAATAAAAAGGTGAATTTGATAGATGAACTGTAGTGCCAAAAGTGGAATTCCATGATAATATCTACTCATTCTATGACTAATGTCACAAATTTATTGAATTCGTGGGCCATTATTCGAATCTAAAAAGGAGTTGTAGGTATGAAGAAGCATTTTTGGAAGAAAGCCGCTGTGTTGAGTTTGTTAGCGGTCATTTTGTTAGGGGGAACGGCGATCAGTCCCAAACAGGCTCAAGCATCGACCGAACCTTATCTTGGGGAAATTACGATGTATCCTTACACGTTCGCTCCCAATGGATGGCTAAAGTGTGAAGGTCAGCTCTTATCTATTTCGCAAAATACAGCACTGTTCAGTCTATTGGGTAATAATTTCGGAGGGAATGGAACAACCACATTTGCATTGCCTGATTTGCGTGGAGCCTCTCCGATGCCGAATGTAGATTACTACATTGCAACCGTAGGAGGATTCCCGTCCCGTCCATAATGAAATGCTCAATGGTGTGCTACTTAATGAAGAAGAGGTGATGGCGTGCTCGAAGGCAATAACTTCACACGCAACAATTTTAAACCCTATCGCTTGCTGGTTCCATTGCTGCCATTCATCGGCGGTGCGTTCCTGCTGATAGGGACGAATGAGATTCACGCTGCCAGTTGGGAAAATATGGTACTTAACAAACCAGCCACATCCAGTGGCTATAGCCAGCCCTATGATCCCTCCAGAGCTGTGGATGGGTCAATCGGACCGACAAGCCGCTGGTATCAAGCCAGCAACGGTGAGAAATGGATTCAGGTAGATCTGAGAGACTGGTATATCGTAGATCGATACGTTGTTACAGGTATGGGTGTCCATTATGGGTGGCATGATCAACGTGATCCATACAGTTTCCGATTGCAAACAAGCAGCAACGGAAGTAATTGGGTGACTGTGGATACCGTCCAGAATAATGGGAGCTCTAATGTTGAAAAGAGTATTACTCCTGTAACTACACGATACTTGCGATTATATATTGATCAGGGAAATGCGAGAAACAATCAATGGGCTTCCATCATGGAATTCGAAGCTTATGGCGAGCGGTTGCCCGTTCCACAGGCTCCGGGTCATTTTACAGGAACCAAAAATGGAAATACAGTGGAGTTAAGCTGGGATGCTGTTCCTTATGCAACTTCATACAAAGTCATACGAGATAGTGTAACGCTTTATTCAGGTAACTTAACTCAATTCATAGATACTTCAGCATTGCCGCCAGGTGAAGCAATTTACACGGTTCAGGCCGTGAATGCTAAGGGGGAGAGCACTCCCTCAGAGGTTAAAGTGAACATACTTTCCGATGCCGAGAGAGTTGCACAGGCAAAAGCTGCTCTTGCATTAGGCTTCGCACCTGGAGATACAGCTGATTCGGTATCCCAAAAGCTGACGCTGCCACTCGCTGGGTTGAATGATACGACGGTGAGCTGGAGTTCGGATACTCCTGACATCATTACGAACGAGGGGGCTGTCACACGCCCGCGGTATGATCTGGGTGACCGAAAAGTAAAACTGACAGCAACGATTACGAAGGGAAGCGCCTCAGATACCCAAACTTTTGAGGTTACCGTAGCGAAGATCACTGCTCAAGATACATTGAATCAAGCAGCAGACACCCTCTCGCTTGGCGATTTGTCTGCGCTAACAGAAAATATTTCTCTTCCTTTATCCGGTTATGGTGGAGCGCAGATCGAATGGTCCTCGTCCAAACCTCTTGTCATTGCAGCAGATGGAACACTCACCAGACCCTCCTATAACAGTGGAGATACGGATGTTACCCTAACGGCTACCCTGCAACTTGCAGGCTTAACGAAAACAAAGGATTTTACTGCACACGTACTCCGTCTGCCGATGAGCGACACTGAAGCCGTAGACGCAGCATACAAAGCACTTGAACTGCCGATAACGACAGTAACGGGAGACGTATATTTGCCAAAAGATGCTCTGAATGGTGTTCAGGTGTCATGGTCATCGAATCAACCCCAGTTCTTGGATCATACTGGGCATGTAACCTTCCCAAGCTATGTACAGGGCGATCAGACTATCACGCTGGAAGCAGTTGTATCACGAGGCGCGGTTGAGCTACGAAAAACATTTAGCCTGCTCGTGCCCGCACTGCCTGTAAGCGCTGATGAAGCCGTAAATTTGGCAGCAAATACACTGAATCTGGATTACCCGCAAGGGATTAAGGATTCCATTGCCTTGCCTCGTGTAGGAGCATTCGACACCCAGATTGATTGGTCCTCGGAACAACCAGATATCCTCAGCGACAGCGGTCAAGTGAATCGGCCTAAATATACAGATGGTGATGTGAATGTACAATTAATTGCCATTATTTCTAAAGGTGCAGCTTCTGTACAAAGAACATTCACGATCACAGTACTGAAGGCATTACCGAATACACCTTACGTACGACTAAATGGCAGTAATCCAATTGTTCTGGAAACCGGCGATAACTTCGCTGATCCAGGAGCCAGCGTACTGGACAGCGTATACGGCAATATCCTGATCCCTGAGCTTTCAGGTAGCGGGAATGTCGATACAAATGTACCTGGTGTATACGTATTGAACTATGCTTATAGCGACAATGGGGGCTGGACGGCAGAACCGGCAGAACGCCGTATAAACGTGCTGCCTCGTGCTGTTACAGCTTCAGCAGGCAATGAGGATATAGCCTCAGTAATCGTTACAGGCGCGTTGCCGAGCGCAAGGCTTGAGTTGTACAATGCCCAGCAGGAGCTTATAGCGGAAGGAATTGCTTCGGGAGAGGGAAGGTATACATTTACACCTGTTCCTGAAGGAGCCAGCTACTATGTGCTGCAGAACGTAAATGGCATGAAGAGTGCTCCGTCAGGGCTAGTGTATCCGCAAGGGTTAACCGCGCAGCGCGTTGCAGATTCCATCACAAGCATAGCAGCTCCTACTACAAGTGATACACTGCTCAGGTTGCCTGTTGTACCTGATGGTTTCCGTGTGACCATCAGCAGCAGTAGCCAGACAGACATCGTGCGTACAGACGGAACTATTATTCAAGCAGATACTCCTTCCGTTGTAACTATCATGCTGGATGTTATGAGGGTAAGCGATGGTTCTCATGCTTTGACGCAAGCCATAGAAGTCACGGTCCCTGCCAAGGTAATTGCGAACACAGGCAAATCTAACAAAGATAACAATGAGGATGTATCTGCTTTCGTACCACAGATCGGATTTTCCGAACAAGGGAAAGAGTTCTCCCTCTTTGTTCCTTCGCCGGCATTCCTGGATGAGCAGATACAGCAAGCACTTCGCGAAGGCAAAGCGTACGCAGACATTCGTTTGGAGCAGGAAAAGCAACTGAGTCGTGTTATCCTTACTCATTCTTTACTGAATAAATGGGATAAGATTGGTGCATCGGTAATATCCCGATATGGAACACTGTTGATATCCAGTGACACCTTAACCAGCATGGCCTCAGGCCAGCAGGACGTTACATTGTCATTCCAGCAGGCAGATGTACAACGTGCACAGCAGATCCGTGACTGGGCCGAGCAACAATCCAGCCTGACGCTGATGGGTCCGGTTACAGACATCAAAGCCAATGTGACTGGGACCTCGTCGATCATTCTACCGCTGGATAACGAATCCTTAGGTGAGTTACACAATGCAGAGCCCCAGTTCTCCATTCTTGTTATTCATGAGAATGGTGAGCGTGAGATTCTAAAAGGGACTGCTGTAATGGATTCAAAAGGGATGTTGTCGGGTGTGAGTCTGAATACGACCGGGTTAGGTACCTTTGCCGTCGCCACAGATGCCAAGACTCAAACCAATAATGCCAGTGTGCAAAATGACCCAAGCAATTCGTCAGATCCACAAGTGCTAGCTCAGGTATGGCCGGATGTACAAGGCCATTGGGCAGCGAAGTCCCTGCAATCTCTTGCAGACAAAGGCTGGATACAAGGCTATAAAGACGGAAACATACGCCCTGATCGCGCTGTAAGCCGTGCAGAATTTGTAGCCATACTGACCAGAGCATTGGGAACTGCTGGAGATGAGAGCCCTTCTACCTCATTTACAGATATGCAGGGACACTGGGCTGGATCAGCCGTGGATTTTGCTCACCGCCAGGGATGGATTCAAGGGCTAACCGCTCAAACTTTCGGACCTGATGAGAGTCTTACCCGTGAACAGGCGATGGTGATCCTGTCACACGCGATGCAGAATCAGACATCCATTTCCAGCACTGCCGCACTGCAATCCTACAAGGATGAGCAGGAGATTGCAGCATGGGCCTCCGCAGCATTCCAGAATGCAGTATCCTCCGGTTGGATCAGCGGTTATCCAGATGGAACACTCAAGCCAAAAGCGGCTATCAGCAGAGGTGAGATGGCTGAACTGCTGGTACGTATTCTTAAATAAGAATTTTTAAGCTTCATAGATCAGATGAGTATACGCAAATACAACACGGCCTCCATGCTTTTTGGGGGCCGGTTTTTTTTATGTATATTTTATGTACAAGCCTTTAACAATCATTTTTGCTTGTTTATTCACCCTTTTCGCTTCAGTAAATATATTATGAATATCTGCGAAGCGGGGCGATAAACCACCTGTCACCTCTACAGTAGTAAGAATGATGAGGAGGAGATATTTGAGCATGAAACATAAAAAACCGTTCAGGTTCAGTGGTGCTTCAAAAAAAGACGAAGACTGTAAACCAACAAGAGTAAATAGAAGTATCGAAGATCTTCTCAGACTGATTAATGAATTGACCGCGATCATCCCCATCGTATTCGCAAACCCCTCTGCGGCTAATGTATCTTCCTTGCAACAGATTTTAAGACGTTTGTTGTCTCTGGCGAAAAGCTTAAGACTTAGAGGCGGGGTTAAGGCAGACCTACTGGCAGCGCTGGAGCTTGCTATTGTTGCGTTAGAAGCTACACCCTTCTCTCCGATCGGTGTAGGTACTGCACTGCAACAATTGCTGGATGCCCTATTGTCCATCGTTTTACAAGAATCCCTCGATCCTGCTCTTAAAGACAGCTTAATCAGCGCGATCAGAATCGCTGGAACGACGGTTAGCAACGTATTAGGAGAAACATACTTGTCAGGGGAGCCAGGTGCACAAGGACCTCCTGGACCTGTGGGACCCGGCGGTGCGCCTGGACCCGCAGGTGGACCTGGCCCACAAGGGCCTCCCGGACCTATCGGCGCCGCTGGACCTATCGGAGCGGCTGGACCAATCGGCCCTGCCGGGCCTGCGGGGCCTGCCGGACCAGTTGGAGCGGCTGGACCTATTGGCGCCGCAGGGCCTATCGGGGCCGCTGGACCGGAAGGCCCTGCCGGACCTGTCGGCGCTACGGGTGCTGCGGGACCTGCCGGGGGGGTAACAGGTGCCACGGGCGCTACGGGCGCGGATGGATTGATTGGGCCTGCTGGAGCCACAGGACCGACCGGGGCTGATGGGCTACCAGGCGCGGTTGGCGCCGTCGGGCCAGCCGGGGTCACAGGGCCGACCGGAGCTGATGGGCTGCCGGGTGCGGCTGGTGCTACCGGAGCCACGGGCACGGCTGGTGTTACTGGAGCGACCGGTTCGGGAGCCATCATTCCGTTTGCTTCGGGCGGACCTGCTATCCTGACAACCGTTCTTGGCGGAGTGGTAGGAACCACCAGTTTGATCGGCTTTGGAAGCTCAGCAACAGGGATTAGCCTTGTAGGCGGGGCCATTGACCTGACAGGTACACTTGTAGGACCTCTGATCAACTTTGCTTTTTCCGTACCACGGGATGGCGTAATTACATCTATTGCTGGTTACTTCAGTACAACAGCGGCGTTAACTCTCGTGGGTTCAACTGCGACGATTACTGCCCAATTGTTTAGTTCCCCAACACCTAATAATACCTTCACAGCAGTTCCCGGAGCTATCGTTACATTGGCCCCTTCGCTGGCTGGCATTATTGCTTTGGGAACGATCTCTAGCGGTATTACTACCGGGTTGGCTATACCGGTAACCGCACAGACTCGTCTGCTCCTTGTCTTCTCTGCAACAGCTACGGGACTTTCCCTCGTAAACACTATCGTAGGTTATGCAAGTGCAGGCGTTACCATTACCTGATCCAAGACGAAAAAAGGGCCCAACAGGATTGTTCCTGTCAAGCCCTTTTTTATTTGTATTCCATCAGACGAACTAAACCGTTTCGAGTGATACTTTTACTTCTTCTCCCTCTTCACAAACGGCGAATGTTTTAACTTGTCCATGATCAGGCTCTTGAACGATGCCTGTCTTCAGATCAATTTTCCAGTCATATAAAGGGTCATAGATATAATGACCAGATACTATCGCCTCTGTAAGAGGCCCTCTTTTGGGATGAGGATTGATATTTTCAACGGCATAAAGCTCATTCTCCGAAGTGCGGAAAACAGCAATTTCAGCACCTTTGATATGGATGGTACGCCCTATTCTGATCGGAAAATCCTTACTGTGACCGACGACAAGCCATTCGGCATTTTTGATCATTTGCTTGATCGCTCCCTTCCTCAGGCATTTTAGATACAATTACACAATAGACGGAGTGACAACCTCAAATAGATTTTTGCGAGTATCCTCATCATTGATGATCTTTTTCCACGGGTCTTCCACCTGTTGTAGTGCAAATTCGATGCGTTCTACTAAAGCTTGTCGATGATCTGTATCCTGAACGACAGCCTTCTGAATCTCTTCCAGACCGATCCGTTCCACCCACTCCGACGTGCGCTCCAGGTATTGTCCTGTTTCCCGGTAGAATTGCATCACGGCTCCTACAATATCAATCAGTTCAGCGTCGGTTTTTACTTTACAGAGTGAATCAGCCAACCGCGCTTTAATACCGCCATTACCACCGATAAAGATCTCCCAGCCCCCATCATTACCTACGATTCCGATATCTTTGGTACATGATTCCGCACAGTTGCGTGGACATCCATTAACTGCTAATTTGAATTTTGCTGGGAAATCCAGTCGTTCGAATTTTCGTTCCAACACTTCTCCCATTCCCATCGAGTCCTGTGTGCCAAACCGGCAAAATTGCGATCCAACACAGGTTTTAACCGTACGAAGTGACTTCGCGTAGGCATATCCCGACGGCATATCGAGTTCTTCCCATACTTTAGGCAGATCCTCTTTACGGACACCGATCAAATCCAGCCGCTGTCCTCCTGTTACTTTAACGACCTTAACGTTGTATTTAAGAGAAACATCTGCTATCTTCTTCAAATCTTCTGGGGTCGTTACACCGCCGTACATTCTAGGAACAACTGTAAATGTTCCATCCTTTTGAATGTTTGCGTGCAATCGCTCATTTACAAAACGGGAATCTCCCTCATTTTCATAGGTATCCGGGTTAATCATTCCCAAATAGTAATTCAGCGCCGGGCGACATTTGGAGCATCCTTCATCATTATGCCAACCCAGTACATTCATAACTTCACGCGTTGTTGTCAGCCCTTTGGTTTTGATCGCTTCCACAATCTCGTCCCGACTCAATGATGTGCAACCACATATTCCTTGCTTGGCTGACGTCTTGAAGCTGTCTCCAAGAACATATTGTAAAATTTGCTCAACGACAGGCTTACATCCTCCACAGGAACGCGTTGCTCCGGTGCATGCCTTAATTTCATCGACTGTGGTCAGTCCATTATCATTAATTGCATCCACAATCGCCTTTTTAGTCACACCGTTACAGCCGCAGACAATTTCATCATCCGCCATCGTTTCAGCGGATAATGTTTTCGCCCCGTGATTGCTACATCCAGTACCCATGATCTGTCCATATATCTCATCTGTCATCTGCGTTTGCTGACGCACATATTTTTGAAGACTAGCAGATTCGCTCACATCACCAAACAGTACAGTTCCAACAATCTTATTTTCACGAAGCAGCACTTTTTTGTATGTGCGCTTCCACTCATCCTTTGCAACAATCACCGTATGTTCAGGCTGGGTTATGAATTCGCCAGCTGAGAAAACATCCACCCCTGAAATTTTGAGCTTGGTAGAAACCACCGATCCCATATAACCTTCAGTTTCCGCGCCTGCCAAATGTTTGGCAATGACACTTCCCTGCTCAAACAGCGGAGCTACCAGACCATAACAGATTCCGCGATGTTCAACACATTCCCCTACGGCGTATACATCCGGTACGGAGGTTCTCATCAAATCATCGACTACGATACCACGGTTCGTTTCCATACCACATTGCACAGCCACCTGAATATTAGGCTTGATCCCGACGGCCATAACGACCAAATCCGCTTCCAGCTCGCTTCCGTCTGAAAACCGCAGTCCTTGTACCCGATCTTGACCATACACTTCCGAAGTTTGCATTTGCATAGCAAACTTGATTCCCTGGCGTTCTAGTTCTGCTTTCAGCATCGCAGAGGCTTCCCGGTCCAGCTGGCGTTCCATCAAATCCTCCATTAAATGAACGACCGTAACATCCATTCCCAGGTTGACCAAGCCTTTAGCTGCTTCCAGCCCTAACAGACCTCCACCAATTACAGCTGCCTTTTTAAAGGTCTTCGCTGCCTCAAGCATTGCCGAGCAATCGGCGATATCTCGGAAACCGATGACACCCGGTAATTCTTTACCCGGAATAGGCAGAATAAATGATTGTGAGCCAGTAGCTACCAAAGCTACATCGTAATCAATTTCCAGTCCGTCTTCGGTGTGAATCTTCTTGTTCTCACCGTCGATGCTTTTCACCATTTTTCCTGTATACAAAGTAATCCCTTGATCCGCATACCATTGCAAATCGTTCAGTATGATATCATCAATCGTTTTACTGCCTTCCAACACATAAGAGAGCATGATCCTGTTATAGTTCGGATGCGGCTCATTTCCCAGGACCGTAATTTCATACTTATCTGTTAATTTTAAAATTTGTTCGACCGTATTGATACCAGCCATCCCGTTCCCTATAACCACAAGTTTCTGTTTACTGTTTATCATATACCGGTTCCTCCATTCATTCGACGATACTCCCTATCCGACGACATCTCCTACGTTCCTATGAATATTGCTTATGCTTCTATTCTAATACAGCAGACAGAGCTATATGTGATTACAGTCACAATATAGTTCAAATTAAGAATATTTAGGGATTTCCCTATTCTATTTCAAGGGATAAAGGTAAGAAGCTGAAATCAAATTTCATAATATTAAAATACATCACTTGCCCAATTCATCGAACGAATCTTTCCATTTCATGTGTAATTACAACCTTTATAAGGAATACTTTAGGAACAACTTGTATCTTAAGGAAACATGAATTGAATCGTATGGAGGTGATCATCATGTGGTCTAAAATTATTTCTTATATTCCAAGCTGGAGTACACTCTTTCAAGCAGGCCTCGCGTTGGTTATTCCTTTAGGAATTTATTATATAAACACATCGATTTATTCGTTAGTTGGCAGCAAGGGGGCAAAATCCAAACATTCTTCTGATCGTCCGCTTTCCGACGAACATAACGAAGGCCACGCTGATCAACAGCATGAACCAAGCTCCAAAATTACAGGGAATTATGATTCCGACTTAAAGTCGATTCGAGAGGCTATAGGCGAAAATAGTGATGTGCATTTTCGTGAGTTTGTAGTAAAGAAATATCATGCTCGGTCCGTGTTAATCTTCATAGAAGGTATGCAGGATGAAAAGCTTATGAGCAAGCAGGTATTGGAGGTCTTGATGTTCGAGGGCCAGCAGGACCCACAGCGCCCACAGGAACAGCAGGAAAGTATAAGTAACTCCTTTATAAAAGAAAACTTGATGCCACTTACTCAAATTAGTGAAGTTGCTGATATGGAGGACCTGCAGGAGTCTATACTTTTAGGCCATACTGCCTTATTAATTGAAGGAATGAAGGGAGCACTGCTGGTGGGCTCGCCCAATGGCGCCATTCGCTCCGTCAATGAACCAACCTCTGAAGCATTACTTCGGGGTCCCCGCATTGGTTTTACGGAGGTATTAAGTGAAAATACTTCGATGCTTCGACGCCAAGGCTTAAACAAAAGTCTGGAAATGAAGAAATTTCAAGTGGGAAGCCGAATCAAAAAAGATCTGGTTGTCGCGTATATAAAGGATATTGTGAATCCAGATCTCCTCGAAGAAGTAACGCGCAGAATTTCAAAGATAGACATGGATTTTTTGGCTGAATCCGGTTATGTGGAACAACTTATTGAAGACAATTATTTAAGTCCGTTCCAGCAGGCTCACAATACAGAGCGCCCCGACCGTGTCATTAATGCTTTGTTGGAAGGAAGAATAGCCATTTTACTGGATGGGACTCCCTTTGCACTTATTGTTCCGGTGACCTTCAGTATGCTGCTTCAATCACCTGAAGACTATTATGAGCGCTGGATTCCAGGAACACTTTTACGGCTGTTGCGTTTTAGCGGGGCTTTTATAGCGCTTATGGGGCCTGCTTTGTACATCTCTTTTATATCGTTTCATCCCGGTTTGATTCCGACCAAGCTGGTCATTAGCATCATCGAAACCCGTCAAGGCGTCCCTTTCCCATCCGTCATTGAGGTTATGATTTTAGAAATCTCTATCGAAATTCTACGGGAAGCCGGCATTCGCTTGCCCAAACCCATTGGTCCTGCGATGGGCATTGTGGGAGGCTTGGTCATCGGCGACGCTGCTGTAAATGCAGGCATCGTTAGCCCCTTCCTGGTAATTGTGGTTGCGGTTACTGCCATTTCTTCGTTTTCAATACCGACATACAGTGCGGGTATTACCTTGCGTCTTTTGCGTTTTGTCGGCATGCTCTTTGCAGCCATCCTGGGCATGTTAGGAACCATATTGTTCTTTCTGTTAATTTGTATCCATCTGACGAAATTAAAAAGCTTTGGCGTACCGTATGTAACGCCCTTTTCCCCTATGCGCTTAAGCGATTGGAAGGATATGTATATTCGAGTTCCTATATCTATGATGAAAAGAAGACCCGTTATGATGAAAACTCAGCAAACCAAACGTAGGCCATGATGCCAAGACGAAGGAGGAGCTATGGTGTTTAGACGCTCTGATGATAAGATCACAACCAAGCAGGCGGCTGTGTTCCTGACCAATACCGTATTGGGCGCAGGGATTTTGACACTGCCGAGAGGTGTAACTGAAAAGGTACAGACTCCTGATGCATGGCTTTCTGTCCTTCTCGGTGGATGTATTGTCATATTGGTCGTCTGGCTTATGGTGAAATTAAGTCAACAGTTTCCTGAAAACACCGTGTATCAATATTCCAGAAGAATCGTGGGCACAATTCCGGGTGGATTTTTAAGTGTGTTATTGATTATATATTTTTTAATCATCGCCGGCTTTGAGATTCGGGTTTTAGCTGAAGTGACCATGTTTTTTCTGCTGGAAGGCACTCCGATCTGGGCGATTGTGATTCCATTCATCTGGGTAGGAAGCTATTTGGTTTTTGGCGGCATTAATCCCATCGCTCGGCTATACCAGATTGTACTTCCGATTAGTCTTTTTTTTCTGCTGCTCTGTTTTGTCTTTAGCTTAAGGATTTTTGAGATTGATCATCTTCGTCCTGTACTGAGTGAGGGGATTTTACCTGTCATCAAGGGTCTGAAATCGACTATTCTTGTTTTCTCTGGATGTGAAGTCGTCATGACACTGGTCGCTTTTTTACAATACCCTGAGAAAGCATTAAAGGCCATGGTAGTCGGGATCAGTATCCCCTTAATTTTGTACTTTTTGACCGTAGTTATGGTGATCGGCGGGTTATCGATGGACTCCACTGTGACAAGTACTTGGCCTACCATCAATTTGATGCGCAGTTTTGAAATCCCCGGTTTTCTTTTTGAGCGGCTTGAGTTTCCTCTGCTAGTGATCTGGATGATGCAAATGTTTTGTAATTTCTGCAGTTTCTTCTTCAATGCTTCCCTAGGGGTCTCACAGGTGTTCGGTCTTAAATATCGTTATGCGATTTTTGGCTTAATCCCAATTATTTTTATCTCTACAATGACTCCTGTTCGTATGATGGAAGTGTTTAGTCTAGGCGATGCGATCGGATACATGGGAATCGTTATATTTGTTCTGGTTCCGGTACTTCTCTCCATCGTGTTCATAATCAGGAAGAAGGGAATGAAGCAAAATGTGTAGACGCCCTATGCTATCCTTGCTGCTTGCTTTCATTCTACTTATAACTCAAGTCGGTTGCTGGAGCAGCAAAGAAGTAGAAGAGCTCAGCATATATACAGGACTGGCTCTGGATAAGGGGGAGCTTACTCCATTAGAGCAGAATCTGGAAAAGAAAGGTAGTCGTTACTTCAAGAAAAATAAAATTACCGCCAGCGTACAAATCGTCCCCAAAAAATCATCTGGAAGCACAGAGCAGCAAGGCGGTGGCGGACAAGGACCAAACTATGTCAATATAGCAGCCACCGGGGATTCTTTGCTTGAAATCTTTCGACAACTCTCTCTCCGTTTGGATCGCCCGGTTATTGGTCACCATCTAAAGGTCATGGTGGTTGCCACCGATTTGGCGAAAGAACAGACGATGCAGCAATTAATGGATTTTGTGCTACGTGATAATGATATTCGCCCGAGTTGTTTGGTCTTCTTAAGCAAGGATCGAGCAGCTAGCACTTTAGTTACCAAATATGAAGACGAGGTCCCATCCATTCATATTTTGTATATGCTTCGTAACCATTTCAGAACCAGCAAGGTAATGAGGGGAGTCAATTTGTCTGAATTGGATGGATTAATGCATTCCAAAAAAAGCTATATATTACAGAACATCACTGAATCAGATGGAGAATTAGAATTTTCAGGTGCCGGGATTATTAAAGGAGATACCGGTCACTGGATAGGTACTTTGGGACAACAAGACGTGGAGAGTATTGGATGGATTACCGGTGATGTTAAAGGTGGGGCTGTCAAAACGTATGACAAGCGGAATGAAGCCATCACTTACGAAATCAAATCGGTAAAAAGCAAAATAACAACCAAGGTGACCGAGGGCAATGATATCTCGTTCCATGTAAAAATTGAATCTAAAGGACGTCTAATCGAAAACTGGGATGATAAAGCGGACCCGACTGAGACACGAAACATGAAAGAGGCTGAGAAAGAGTTTGAAGAACAAGTGACTCGCAGGGTTAAGTCTGTTATGCACAAATTACAGTCAGAATATAAAGTCGATGTTGCCGGTTTTGGTGATCATTTGCATATCGAGAAACCTCAGGTGTGGAAAAAAGTAAAGGATGATTGGGATTACAAATTCAGCAAAATCCCCGTAACCTTCGATATAAAATTATCTATTACGGATTTAGGCTCATCTGCTGAATGAAAAAGTCGAATTGGCCTTATATAAAGGCCAATTCGACTTAAGATTCGCGGTTATCTACTTAACCTTCCAACGCTGCAACGGTCGTTCCTGAATTTCCAGAAGCGGCTACACGCTTAATTCAAATTGATTTTAAATACATCCCCTGCATTGCCACCCAAAACAATCAAGCCACCTTTGGGCAGTACAACCGAATTGTTATTGCTAGCAGTTGAAAATTGTACAACCGCTCCGTTTTCATCATAGACAGCGAACCCTCCGCTTGTTGGAAAATCAACGGTCATCGTTTTATTGGCTGAGTTTTTATCTATTTTATACCATGTGGCTTGGCCATTAGATGGTATGGTGTACACTGACTTTCCTCCCAAGATAGGTTTAACAGCATCTTCACTGATATAGGATTGTCCATCTATGGTTAAATACTCCGAACCATCCTTGGTATAAAAATTCAGATCAAATGCATCTCTTCCACTCATAACAGGAATCTCAACGGCATTTACTGCTTTATTCTCATCCACAATTTTAGTACCACTTGCGTATCCATCATGATCAAAGGATATTTTTTTCGTTATAAATGAGGGGGCCAGATAAAATATGGAGGATATCTTTTCATCCAAAGCATAATAATTTTTCCCGTTTCTGTTTTCCCATGCCTTTTTAACTGTGGGATTTACAGGATTGGCATCTAGCTTTTGATATTCATAAGTCACCATAACCATTTGACCTAATCCCGAAAAGTTTAAATATAGGTTAGCCTTAATATACGTTTTCCCGTTTTTTTGTTTGTCAAAGCTTATGGCTACACTGCCATCACTGCTTTTGAATTGTCCATTGCCTGTATACACATATTTTTGCGCCGGGACGAATCCATCCAAGAAAGCAGGTAAATCAAACTCACCGTTTTTAATCTCTACATTGATGGTTGTACCCACAGAACCGTATAATCCCGAATAAGAAAGTAAATCAGATGGCATTTCCACTTTTACAGGAGGCTCAAATGTTTTCTCCGGTATGATGTCTTTAATGATGCCCTTATCTTTTAAAACTTCCAATAAAATGTTAGAAGCAAAAATACTATCTAAGATGGAAGACCCTCCAGATGAAAGCACAGCCATAGAAATATGATGCTCTGGTATGGTGATCAAAGTAGAGTGATACAAAACAGTATCCCCACCCTTGGATAACGCAGTTATTCCGTAATCACTAAACGGTGCCAACTGAACCGCATCCCAACCAAGTCCATAATTAAAGCTGTTTGTCTCTTCAGGTACCCATATTCCATTTCGATATTCATGACTTTTCATGGACTTCGCCGATTGTGCAGACAGAATATCGGGTCTGTTCCCCGTTAATACTTCTGAAAACATAGCCACCTCTTCTGCGGTGGAGTATAAGCCCCCTGTCCCGATGACATTGGCATTTTCAACCGGTAAAGCTCCCTCAATCGCAGGAAAATAAGTTTTGGACAGCTTTTGTCTATCAAATTGATCAAGAGGTGTTTTGGTAGATTTCAAACCTAAAGGTGTACTAATATGCTTTGCCAGGAAATCGGTGTAACTTAGACCGCTCACCCGCTCAACCAATATTTCAAGCAATTGAAATCCATCATTGGTATATACGGAATATTCGCCAGGGTTTGATTTTAAAGTTTCTGATTGCAACCTTAGCAAGAGCTCATCATGATTTTCTGTATCATTGTCATTAAATAACATACTATTTTTATAGTGAGCACCGTAAAGACCTGACGAATGATTTAACAGCATACGGGGTGTAATTTGTTTGTATCTTTCATCAGACATTTTAAAGTCCTTAATGTATGTTGTTAGCGGCTGATCAATATCTACCTTATGGGCATCGACCAGCATCATCGTTGCAGCAGATACATACATTTTGCTTGTAGAGCCTATACCGAACATCGTATCTTTGGTGATCGGCTCGTTGGTTGCTTTATTCTTTACACCCACGCTATCCGATAATACAATGTTTCCTTGGTCCATAATGGCATACTGTACACCGCTAGCACCGTATTTGGATACCAGCTCCGAGGCTAGACTGCGAGCCTTTTCCTTGATGGGTTCAGCAGTGCCTTGAGCAAAAGTATTCGTCATCGGCAGTACAAAAAGCATAGCAGAAACGAACACAGCTATTATTTTCTTCATTCCATATTTCCTCCTCTTATAGCTTCACCAGGCTTTATTACTGACCTGATCATACAATGAACGAGGATTCTATATAAAAAAACACCCTTAAATGTAAAAAACAATCCCTAAACAACATGATGTCTAAGGAATGTCCTTATAAAATGGCAATAAAACCATATTATTGAATACTTTATTTTTCGTTTCAATGGTCATATTCCCACCATATTTGTCACATATTCTAGATATATTGGTTAAGCCAATACCATGAAAATCCGGATTTGATTTTTGACTATGCAAATGAGCCACTTCATTCTCCACATGATTAAGGATGTGAATGAAAAGCGCAGACTCATTGGAATGTATTTTAATAAGAATGTACCTGTCATCGGCAATCTTGACCTTTTTAGATGCTTCTATGGCATTATCCAGCAAATTCCCTAGAACTACACATAAATCATAACGCTCAATATTTACTTTCTGTGAATATAAGTGAAGTTGGGTATCTATCTTTATGCCATTGGCTTGCCCAATATTAAGACTATTCGTGACAAGGGCATCTATAACCAGATTACCGGTATTAACCCTTTGATATGCTCCTTCGATTTTATTTAAGGTAACCTTAATATGTTCACTTGCCTCTGCCAATTCATTTCTCTTGATACATTCTTCAATATACAAAAACTGTTGGTGTGTATCATGAATGATTCTTTTTATATTTTTGAAGCTGTGAACCGTTTTTTCGTAGTTAGCATCTTGGTAGTCCATCTGATGTTGTAATTGAGCATTTTCATGCATTAATTGAAATTTTTCAATGACATTATCAAAAATATATATGATAAAAACATTTAAGGAAATAAAGCCAATAATAGAACCAAAATAATACATATTCTTTTCACTATAAACAGATAAAACATTGACCTGGTATAAACTTATGATGGGAACGATTAGAAATAAAATATAGTAACGATGCTGCAAAGGGAAGGTTCTGCGTTTGGCAAATAGCCGTATAATCTGAATGACAGCAAACATGATAATGCAGCTGAGTAACATAACCTTAGAGAATATCAAGTGATCTTGTCCACTCAAATGGCTAAAGTTGCTAATTTTAACGGAGCCTACAGCATATAAAATATAAAGAGATATAAAATTAACGATGGTTATCAATACAGCATAAAGAATAGAAAAAATGATCTTTGTCTTTATTTCCACTGTATACGATTGCGCTAAACTAAATATGACAAGTAATGCTAAAATCGAAGATACCGCAGGAGTCAAATAAACACTTAAATATAAGGAATTCAGCAACCCAAAAATAATGAAGTACACGAATCTGTTCGGCTTTCGATTGGACTTATCAAAAACCGAGTTAAAGTAAAAATTCACTTGGAAGCACATAACAAGGACAACGCAAAGATTAAGAAGCAGGGAGTTATATTCCATCATATTAATGCATCTTCATGATCATAAATTTGGTATATAAATCTTTAACTTCTTTTATTTTAGAACGCCCAATAGGTAACTTCACATCATTTGACATCAAAACATCACCGCCAGCAAATTTTTTCACATGAATTAAGTTTATAATAATCGAACGATGAATTTGTAGAAAATTATGTTCTTTTAATGCTGAAGCATAGTCCGAAAGAATCCCTTTGCTATCATAGGTTTGAGTAGAGGTTACAAAATGCAGTTTGTTTTTTATGGTTAAGCTTTTGACCACTTCAATACTAATGATATCATCATATTTTAAAAGCACTTCCTCATAAGCTGACTTGATGATAACGAATTTTTTATCGAGAGATTGAAAATATTGACACAGCTTTATCATTTTTTCCTCAAAGATATGGGGAGCAATCGGTTTTATTAAATACTGAAATGTGACTACGTCAAAACTTTCCACCATATATTCAGGGTAGCTCGTTAAAAAAACAATCTGTTCATCCAGGTGATTTAAACTCCTTATTTTTTGGGCGGTTTGAATTCCGTTCATGCCATTCATTTCAACATCCAATATTAAGATATGGAATGGAGACTCATGGTTTTGATAATGAGATACCAGCTGTTCTCCGGAGTCGAATAATTCAACTTTAAATTCTATACTGGTCTTTATCGACAAAGTAATCAGCATATTTTTAACAAGTTCTCTCTGCTTGTGCTCATCATCGCAGATAGCCACTCTATACATAAATAACATACACCTCGTTCCCATTGCATTGATCATGGAATTGTATTCTAAACAGTATATAACCTTTTAATATTCAATAAACAGCTTTTGGATAAAACGCAAATTCAAATCCCTCAAATGCCAGTATACAAGCTGCTCAGCAGTTGCATCCAAGGTAAAAAAGAAACCCTCGTCTTAAAAGACGGGGTTTCTTAACTATTTTATTGATCGTTATTTTAAAAAATCTGCTCTCTTGTCTTCACCGTGGGAACGTCTGGCAAAGTCAATAAATTGGAATTTGTCTAGCCGATGCCTTGACTCGGTATACTGGAACAACGTGGTGTCTTCCAGATAAACATAGTTACGTACTACGACCACATGAGTGTAGTTCTGAAGGTCCATCAGCCTATGATCTTCTTCGTCTGCATTTTCTACAGAAACCACTTTTTTGGCATAACTAATTTGAAGATGGAGCTCTCCCTCCAAATATTCGTAGATGGACCCACGACTAATTTCCTCGGTAAGCACAGGTACAATGTCTGATCGAAAGTAATCTTTATCCAGTATGACGCATTCACCTTCAATCTCACGCGCACGAATAACTTTCCAGACCAAATACTTGTCTTTGTCAATCTCAAGATGATTGGCTATGTCATCTGGAACTGGAATTAGCTGATTTTCATGTACAATGGTTCGTGATGTACGCCCAATTCGTTCAGACATTTCCTTGAAACTGACCAGTCCTCCTATAGGAAAATCCATCCGTCCAATATCCAGAACAAAAGATCCTTTAGCTTTTATTTTATGGATATACCCATTTTGTGCAAGCAAGTGAAGTGCTTTACGTACGGTTTCACGAGAAGTGTTATACTCTCGGGCCAGTTCATTTTCAGATGGCATTTTCGTGCCTGGAGCCAATTCGCCTGTCTGGATTCGTCCCGAATAATCCTGATAAATTTGCAAAAATATATTCTTTGTCAATTTTCATCACCACGTTCATTGTAGCATTCTTTCACTTCCCTGTTCACTATAATAGACTGTGCGAATTGAATCTGAATTAATTCCTATGACCTGATGAAGAATTCAAATGAATTCTCATTAAGGTATACTGCAAATCGTCTGCCTCACCTGGCAGTTCCTCAACCGATTCAATCATACTCTGACCATCCGGGACAATGACTGGTGTAATGACGGGATATCCGGATTTCTGAATCAGATCACGGTCAAATTCCATCAATAGTTGTCCTTGCTCCACGGTTTGATTGGTCTCCACATGCATAGTGAATCCCTCACCCTTCAGTGACACCGTATTGATCCCCACATGTACCAGAATCTGTACACCTGTCGAATGCTCCAAAATCAAGGCATGCTTGCTTTTCATCATGATATGAATAACTTTTCCCCTGAATGGGGCAAGAATCTTGCCATCCTTCGGTTCCACTGCAATACCTTGCCCCATCTGCCGTTCGGCAAAAGCCGGGTCAGGGACCTGTTCCAACGGTACAACACGTCCTCGTACGGGAGTCCTCACTTCAAGCACATCTATTGCGGTATTTTGCGGAAGCGAGTCTTTTTGTACGGAATCATTGGCTGGTGCAGCCTGACGGCGCTTAGTTAACAACTTGCCATACATTAAAGTTAAAGCAAATGGCACAATTAACACGATCGCCATCCCGATGAAGAATACACCCCAGTTGTTTGGGAAAATAGACAAGAAGCCTGGAATCCCGCCCACACCAATGGAAGAAGCCATCACATGATTTACGGTGAGCAGTATACCTGCAATACCGGAACCGATCATTGCGAATACAAACGGATATTTATATCGGATATTCACCCCGAATATGGCAGGCTCGGTTACACCCAGAAATGCAGACACTGAAGAGGTAAGAGCCAATCCTTTTCCCTTTTGCTCCTTCAATACCAGCATCATTGCCAGTGCTCCGGCACCCTGAGCGATATTGGACAGCGCCAGCATCGGCCAAAGGAATGTTCCACCCTGCGTACCAATTAATTGCACGTCCACCGCCAGGAAAGTATGGTGCATTCCCGTAATCACGAGCAAGGAGTACAAGCCTCCATAAATCAGGCCTCCCAACGCAGGAGCCAAATCGAAAACGTATACAAGACCAGACGTAATAGCATTACCAATCATAAAAGTAACCGGACCGATCACTGTAAAAGCCAGAAATCCCGTTATTAATAATGTAATCGGTGCTACAAGTAACAGTTTAAATGAATCCGCTATCTTCTTATTTAGGAATTTCTCAATGTGCGCGAGCACGTAAGCGGATACTAAAACGGGTAAAACCTGTCCTTGATAACCAATCTTGTTCACTTCCCACCCAAACAAATTCCAAACTGGGACGGTTCCTTTGGTAACAGCATCTGCATAACCGTATGCACTTAGCAGATCCGGATGAACCAGAATCAAACCCAGTACGATCCCGAGTAAAGGACTGCCGCCAAACCGGACAACAGCCGACCATCCAATTAAGGCAGGTAGAAATGTAAATGCGGTGCTGGCAATGGTGTTAATGATAGCAGCAAAGTCGGTCCATTGAGGATAGACCTGAACCAGAGCCATACCTTCGAAGAAGATTCCCTTGCCAGTCAAAATATTATTTATTCCAAGCAATAAGCCTGCAGTCACGATTGCGGGCAAGATGGGGATAAAAATATCTGCCAGCGTCTTGATGGCACGCTGAATTGGATTTTGTTTTTTGCTTGCCGCATTTTTGACATCGTCTTTAGAAGCCCGACTACCTCCTGTAATGGAGATCATTTCGTCATATACTTTATCCACCAGACCTGGGCCAATCACGACCTGATATTGTCCTTGTGAAGAAAATTGGCCTTTGACCAGATCATTTTGTTCAAGTGCATCTTTATCAACCAGCTTATCATCATAAAGGGCAAATCGCAGACGAGTTACGCAATGCGTAGAGGCCTCTATGTTGTCTTTGCCACCAACGGCTTTTATAATGTCTTCTACCTGTGATCTTTCAATCGCCATTTAGCCCACTCCCTTAACGTTTGCTCATTTTAAAGTAGCAACCCCGGTTATCAAAATAACGTGCCCGGGGTGCTACCAGATGTCTCCATACTATTCACTAAGTCTACGAACAATCCACATATATGAAGCATATGGGGTTAAAGAGATCACTTGTTTTAGCTCTGGGGCGTGCTGGGTATTACCAATTAAGAGCTCAGCCGCATCCAACGCTTGATTTATTAATCGTGAATAAAATGAATCCGGTATACGGAATTGCGCATCCTGTCCGCTAAAATTAGAGATGACGATCAAAGTCTCCTCTTCATTGCTGCGTTGATAGGCGTAGACCTGAGGATGAGCTTCGTCCAAGCGTTGATAATTCCCATCGGTAATGACTTGCACCGTCTTACGCAGATGAATTAGCTTACGATAATGGTGATAGATAGAGTTCGGGTCCTCTAACTGAGCCTGAACATTAATCTGTGGATATCGTTCATCTACTTTAATCCAAGGAGTGCCTGTAGTGAAGCCCGCATTGCGAGTGCCATCCCACTGCATCGGTGTTCTCGAATTATCACGAGACCGCTCTCGAATGATATTCAATGCTTCTTCTGCACTTTTGCCTTGCTCCTGTAAAATACGATACATATTCAGAGATTCAACATCCCGAAACTCTTCAATGTCTGCCCACTGCGGGTTGGCCATCCCAATTTCTTCACCTTGAAATATATAAGGTGTACCTTGAAGACCATGTAGCGTGGTTGCCAGCAGCTTGGCGCTTTCCGCATGGTATTGGCCATCATCCAAAAAGCGAGAGATTGCCCTTGGCTGATCATGATTATTAAAAAACAATGCACTCCAGCCGCCACCCTGTTGCATGCCCGTTTGCCAATCCGAGAATAGCTTTTTCAGCATTTCAAAATCATATGGCATGAGTTCCCACTTCTGTCCATTTGGGTAATCCACCTTTAAATGATGAAAATTAAAGGTCATGGACAATTCTTTTCTCTCTGGATTGGAATAACGGATGCAGTGCTCTAGGGAGGTAGAGGACATCTCACCCACAGTGACGCTGTTTTGTTTGGCAAATACTTTCTCATGTAACTCATGAATGTATTCATGCACATGTGGACCGTCCGTATAATATTTACGTCCGTCGCCAGGAACCGTGCTCCCATCATCATTCGAGAATTGTTGATCTTTGGAGATCAAGTTAATGACATCGAGCCGGAAACCACTGACTCCCTTCTCAGCCCAAAATTCCAGCAGATTGACAACTTCCTGACGGACTTTGGGATTTTCCCAGTTTAGATCCGCCTGAGTCTTATCAAATAGTGTCAGGAAATATTGGCCTGTTGCCTCGTCATATTGCCAAGCAGGTCCACCAAATTTGGAAACCCAATTGTTTGGTGGTCCACCATCGGGTGCTGGATCACGCCAGATATAGTAGTCCCTATACTCACTATCCTTAGAAAGCCGTGCCTCCTGAAACCAGGCATGTTCTGTGGAAGAATGGTTAACCACGATGTCGATCATTAAGTACATCCCACGTGCCCGGATTCCCTCGCTCAATTCTTCAAAATCCTGCATGGTTCCATAATCCGGATTAATCTGGCAATAATCGGCTACATCATACCCGTTATCACGTTGTGGTGAGACATATACAGGCTGCAACCAGACAATATCAACACCCAGTTTTTTTAAATAATCCAGCTTTTGCGTCAGTCCTCTTATATCACCGGTTCCTTTGCCCGTTGTATCGTTAAAACTTTTGGGATAAACCTGATAGACTACTGATTTACGCCACCAGTCTTTATCTTGAGGAATTAAAGTCTTGTTCATTGCTTCCATTCATGCTCATTCCTTTCTTGCGAAATGAAGTAGCGTAAAAATAATATAACGCTTTCAACATCTTGTATATACAAGATTAAGTCATGTATATACAAGTTGTCAACAGCTTTATCTATTAAGGTAATACCCGTTTTGCAGCTAAATGATCAGGAGACTCATCCATTCTGTTCGATTGTATGTTATGACTCGTAGAATAAGCTCAATTCACACGAAAAAAAGGCTCCTGCCTATAGCCAGGAACCCTTCTTTTCTATGATGAATAAGGTGCTCATTTACATCCATATCGATAGTGCACTATAAAGGAGCAATAAGGACATTATGATATTGAAGGAACGCTCATGCTTATTCAAGAAACGTTGAAACACGGCGCCAAAAATCGCCCAGCATACTACAGCTACAAAACCAATACAGGTCAGGAGTAATGAAATCGTAATAAGCTCTATATACGATACATCATAAGGCATTACAAACGTTGAAATGACCGTAATACCATACAAAATGATTTTTAAATTGATAAATTGCAGCAGCAGTCCTGATTTGAAGGAATATCCCTCATTGTGATCATTACCCTCCGTAGAGGATTTGCTCTTTGCAATTTTCACCGCCAGATAGAGCATGTACAGACTGCCGAGGACATTCATCCAGATCTTAACCCGTGGCAAAAAATGATACAAAGCAAGATTAAAATAGCAGGCTAACAGCATAATAGCGAAACAGCCTGCTGTTACTCCCAGCAAGAATGGGAATGCTTTTTTCAAACCCAACCGTCTGGCACTGTCTAAAGACATAATATTGTTGGGACCTGGCGTAAAGCTGGTAACAAGTACATAAGAAAGGAACGGAATAAACGGCATGCAACAATCAACTCCCGTATGTTATAATTGAATAAAATGTACGTTTAAGCGCACATTTGTACTTTATGATTGTACAATATGTTCTTTATAAAGCACAATAGGAGCGAAGAATTATGGAGAATATTAATCTGATTTTAAGTAAAAATTTGAAGTATCTAAGAAATGAAAGAAAATTAAGTCTAGATAAATTAGCTGATCTGACGGGGATCAGTAAAACGATGCTCGGTCAGATTGAGCGGGGAGAATCTAATCCCTCGATTACAACCGTATGGAAAATTGCCAACGGCTTAAAAATCTCTTTCACTGCTCTGATTAATGAACCACCTGCAGATGCAGTAGTCGTTCCTAAAAGCAAAGTACAAGTGCTTGAAGAAAATAATCACTATCGGTTGTATCCGTTTTTCCCCTATGAAGGAAGTAGAAATTTTGAGGTTTACACCGTAGAGATTGAAGCAGGCGGGGAACTGAGTTCAGCGCCGCACCGTGAAGGTACAGAAGAATTTATTACGGTATTTGAGGGTGAGATGGTGGTAAAAATCAGCGAAGAAATGTACACGGTTAAAGCTGGAGATTCGATCCGCTTTAAAGCAGACCGCCCACACATTTACTATAATCTAGGAGAAACACTGGTTCGGATGAATATGATTATTTATTACTCTGTATAATTCAATATTGAAGACCATAAGTGTACAAGTCTTTAAATTAAATGATCCTATTAAAATTAGGAGCTCTTTTAATAGGATCATCGGTACAAATATTAAATGATTAGCCTGTATGCTGTTTAGGAGATTTCAATGGATTTAATCACTCGTGCTGGATTTCCAGCTACAACCGTATTGTCTGGAACATCCTTGGTTACTACTGCTCCTGATGCCACGACGACATTATTACCTATCGTAACACCGGGATTAATAACTGCTCTACCGCCAATCCATACATTGTTGCCAATCGTTACAGGTTTCCCATACTCAGGGCCAGCGATTCGTTCAAACGGATCTATGGGATGAGTCGCTGTGTAAATATGAACTCCTGGAGCCAGGAAACAATTATCTCCAATGCGCACTTCGCAAACATCCAAAATGGTACAGTCAAAGTTGGCGTAGAAATTTTCCCCAACATGGATATTGTATCCGTAGTCACAGCGTATGTTGGGTTCCATACCTATATTTTCACCAGTTGATCCGAAAAGCTCCTTAAGTAACTTTTCACGGTACTCACGATCCGTCTCTGCCGTCTGATTAAAGAGACGTACACATCTTCTCGCATACTCTCTTTCCTGCGTTAATTGAGGATCAGCAGCTACATACAGTTCCCCATCCATCATCTTTTGTTTTTCCGTTTTCATAGTCATGCGACAATCCCCTTTATATTTTAATCTGATTTCTTTTCTTTCACCCCAATAGGTTGGGCTGCACCGGATATCCAACCAGCAACAATAACGCCAATGAGCACTACGATCAAGGCATGCAGAAGTCCAACATGTTCACCTAAAAACCCTAATCCTGGGGGACCTACTAAAAAGGCAATGTAACCGATCGTGGCTACGGCTCCAACCCGGATAGCTGCACCACGAGGGTCATCTCCGGCAGCAGATAAGCCCACAGGAAAACCAAGTGAGGCTCCAAGCCCCCATAATACGACGCCCACTCCGGCTATGAGGTAATGCTGTCCCCAGATCACTAGAATGATACCGATAGCAGCCAGGACAGCACTTCCTTTCAATACAGGGACACGGCCGTATTTATCCAGTATGAATCCTCCGGTAAAACGTCCAATGGTCATCGCTGCCACAAATAGTCCATACATATAGGAACCTGTTAAAGAATCCACGCCATAACCATCTACCATCGTTAGCGGTAGCCAGTCATTCGCAGACCCTTCTGCAAACGCCATACCTAACACGATGATACCGATCAATAAAATTCGTCTTTCTTTCCATACAGCAAGCTGCGCCTTGAGATTATATCCAACCTTTTGAGTAGGAACTTCTTTCTCTATACCTGTATCGTGAGGCAGAAAACGATAAAAATAGAAAGTTACCACTGCAATCATGGCAGCCATCGCTCCAAAATGGACCACAACAGGTATGTGTAGTGCCGCTGCTCCAGAACCGATGACTGCACCTACAAGTGTCCCCATACTAAATGAACCGTGAAAAGCCGGCAAAAGCGTTTTTTGCAATTGATTTTCTACCGCAGAACCTTCGACATTCAGAGCTACTTCTGCTGTCCCATAACCACCCCAAAGATGACTAAACCAGCAAACACGATGCTCGTGAGCGAAAATGCAGTTCCCAACCCTACAATGACAAAACCGCTTACAATCAAAATCGCACTTCCCAGAATGACCACCCGTCCACCTACACGAGAAATCATATTGCCTGCACTGAGTAGTCCCACTAAAGAACCTGCAGCTAATCCAAAAATAATGATTCCCATTTCGGCAGTCGAGACATGCAAAATATCCCGTATAATGGGCGTTCGAGACACCCAGGAAGCAAAAGCTACACCTGGTAAAGCGAATAATAAAAACAAAATATTACGAATTACCCGAGGATTCATGGATGGTTCTACTGGCATTTACTTATCTCCTTATCACCACTTTTTATTAATCTTTTAATAAGTTATATTATAATTAGTCATTTTATTCGTATCCAAACTATTTGTCAAAAGAGAATTATAGTCATAGATCGTTATTGACCGTCAGTTGTAAACATATAAAAAAGGCCTGAGCAGGTAAAGCATGAGCACTCATCACCTATTCAGACCTTTTAATTAAACTATACGAGCTTTATACTGAATCAACCTTGAATTATCATTTGCGTTCTTGTTCTATTTTCAGTCTGGTTTCTCCCAGCAACCCTCCATCTGCTGACGCTTGAAGCAACAACTCACCAGCCACATAACCGGACTGTACAACAACGAGACACCTTCCTCTGTGTGTTCGTCTCTCATTCCCCTTGAAGGATTCATCGCTGGTGAGATCACCATTGTCTATTCCAAGGATACGACCATCACCCTGTAGTTTAAAGGTTACATCAAAATCCTGGTTAGGTACAATGATCCCGTTTTGGTCTATGACGGTTACTTCCACATGAGATATCTCATGCCCATCAGCAGGTAGGATTACCCGATCAGCCTCCAACTTTAGAGCATAAGGAAGTCCGGCAGTGGTTAATTCATGCTCACAAACCTTATTGTTTCCATTACGACCCACAGCCCGGATTTCGCCCGGTGTATAGGGAAGCTCCCATACGATCAAATGATTAGGATAATCCACCAACTTCCTCTCACCGTATGATTCATCATTCACGATCAATTCCACGCTCTCACAATTGGTGAAGGTAACCAACCGTATTAATTTTCCAGCGTATTCAGGAAATGTCCAGTGATCTTCCATGGCCGGAGATCTCCAGTGCATCGTCCATGTCGGATTAAATTCCGATTTCATATGTTCGTTAAATACGGCTATGTGCACAACAGGCTGATTAGACCATAAACTTTGTTGGAGATAAGATACTGGTTTGCGGAATCCGCAAGTATCAATCAGGCCCGAAGACCACCCTTTGGAGGGATAGCTCGTTTCTCCCAAATAGTCAATTCCACTCCAAACAAATTGACCGATCACATAATCATGATTAGCGACATCAAACCAGGGATTCATAGGCAAATAACCTTTAACCCGGTTATCCTTACCCCGATAGTATGGGAATGTTTCTGTTCCAAGGATAAGCGTATCCGGCATGGCCGCCCTATAGTGCTCATACCACTGCTCCTGATAGTTTAACCCTAGAACATCCACTCGTTGTGCCAGCTGTTTGGTATGCTCCACTTTGGCCTCAATCGAACCCTCACGCAAGCTGATCGGTGTATTATGCGGCTCAAGCGCACATGTAACCGGTCGGGTTGGGTCTTTTTCATGGCAGAAATCCACGAGCTGCTCCAACATTTTTAGCATGGATGGCTGACCTTGGTTTTCCACTTCATTCCCAACGCTCCACATGAAAACACTGGGATGGTTCCTGTCTCTGAGCAACATTGCTTCCAGATCTTTTTCCCACCACTCCTCATATAAATGCTCATAGAAAAGAGATTTCCATTTGTCAAAAGCCTCATCAACCACCAAGAACCCCATCTGATCACATAAATCTAATAATTCGGGCGCCATCGGGTTATGAGCAAAACGGATCGAGTTACAGCCCATTTCCTTCAGCTTTTGAAGCCTTCTTTTCATAGCTGTATCATGGTAAGCAACCCCCAGACAGCCTAAATCCTGGTGAATGCACACTCCCTTTAGCTTTAAGCTGTGCCCATTCAGCAATAAACCTTTTTGGGTGTCCAGCTTCACTTCTCTTATGCCAAAAGGGGTACAATAACGATCCACCTCTGTATTGTCACAATAAATTGTCGTTTGGGCTTCGTAGAGCACTGGGTTGTCCGGTGACCATAGTTCTGGTTCTAAAACTCGCGTTTTTTGCTCTATTTCCCCCGTTTCACAGCTCGAAAGAGTGACTCGGTTTTCAACTTTTCCTTTGATCTGTCCCTGTGGGTCCAGCATTTCAGTCATAATCGTACACTCTACGGCATGCGCGTGATGATTAGTGACCTGGATTCTGGTAGTCACCTTGGCTTCATCTGGCGAAATTTCAGGTGTGGTAATGTAAGTCCCCCATTCGGTTATATGAATATAATCCGTACAAATCAGCCAGACATTACGATAAATACCGGCCCCCGAATACCATCTGTCAGGTGAAAGAATCGTATTGTCCACTTTGACGGCAATCACATTCTCCTCATCCCACCGAATATATGGAGTCAAATCATATTGAAAGCTAACATATCCATAGGGCCGCTTGCCCACAAAATGTCCATTGATCCAAACCTCACTGTTACTGTGAATGCCATCAAATTGTATGTATACGCGCTGTTTTGGAGAGGAGGGCTTCACATTAAAGTGCTTTCTGTACCATCCGACAGACCATCTCGGCAAATAAGCTTGATTGCCACCATACAGCATATGTGGATCAAAGGACTTCTCAATGCTCCAATCATGAGGGACCTGAAGGAGTCGCCAATGCTCATCGTTGTAGTCCATTTTCTCAGCACCTGCGTAATTACCCTCTATAAACTTCCAGTCCGTTTTGAACGGCATAATCACTCTGCTTCCCATCATCTTGCCTCCATTTCATAAAGTGGATGAACGGATATAACAGCAGTGCTGGATGACCATCACAAAAGACGTGTTCTCATTACAATATTTGAAACACCGGGCGATCTTCAATAAAGTGTACCGGGAGCATTGGAAATTGAGCGGAAAGTACATCTGCGAGATACTTCATCCCAGGTGCTTCACTTTCAGCATGTCCCAGCATGATAAGTGCTTTACTTTGACCTTGATAGACAGCATCTTTAACATATTCTGGTGTTTCCCATTCTGGGCCTTCACCGGCAATGACTAAATCTACATTTTCATTTAGAAATAATGGAATGGCTAGATCACCACCTCCCCTGTATCCTACTGAGATTCCCACTCGTTCACATGGCATGGAAACCTCACCAGCCACCCGTACATAACGAATATGTAGTTTAGCTTTGATATATTCAGCGATCTCCTTAACCTCCATAACCGGAATAGTCAAAATGGCGGCCGTCGGCTGCTGCTTCACAATGTAGTTGTGCCAGCCAAGCGCCTGAAGAAGCCCAACCATCACTCCATCCGGTTGATAACGATGTATGGCGTCATGAAACCGATAAATGCCTATACCTGCATCGGCAATGATGCGAGATTTTTGCAAAAAAACAGGATCATGTAGTAAACATTCATGCATCCTCTGATGACTATAAAAGATGCCTTCATGCGCAATGATAAAATTTGCACCTAGAGAAATAGCTTGTTCTATCACATACTGCGAAGCGGAGAAAGCGGTTACAATTCCCTGTACCTCAGTATCTATAAATCCTGGTTCCAGCAGATCTACGGTGGTGTTGGGTATGCTTATTCCCTTGGTCAGATGATTCACAATCTGACCCATAGTCATGGTCATACACGTTCCCTCCTCATGGATAAGGTATATCAATTGTACCATTTTATTTCAATCATAGGTGCTGTTCTTTCTAGCAAAACAGCCAGTTCCAAAGGAGCCAGCTGTTTTACGAATGGTTCTATTATTTGTACAGAACCCCTAAAATGGAGTCGATTCGTTCTTTTGCCCCTTGCCAGGATGTCATGACGGGGAACTCATATTGCTCTCTTGCTCTCAGATTCCATGGATGAGGAATGCAAAGCACCTTTTTCCCCGCCTCTAGCGCAGGCACTAAATTATGAGGACCATCATCAATCAGGAGATCATAGTTAATCAGGTTTTTTCGTTTACATGGGAAAAAGTTCTCAATCGGAATGAATGGCATATGTCTTTGAAGCCAGTTCCATTTCTCTACGACGGTCTTGGGTTCTGCCGCTGTCACAATAATGACATCAAAAGCATTGCAAAGCTTTTCCATTTCTTCTACAACATACTCGTCAAATAGTTCAAGTTCCTCAAACAAACCCGGTCGTCCATAAAATACATCAAGCGTGCTCTTTGGATGACGTAGATGATCGGTGTTCCAATCTAACATTTCTTCATACCGAAGCGGATGAGTGGGAAATTCACTATTGTTATGGTATATGGCTCGTTTGACGAGATGACAGATGGTATCGTCCATATCGACTGCAATGATTGGTTTTCTCATCAGCTTGCCCCTATTCACTCTGGTAAAATTTTTCATAAGAATATCATACTATAATTTAATATCGTGGTGAAGCTTAGGTATTGCTTCCGATAGATCTCACCTTTGTTCAAGATAATCAGCCAAGCAGAACGTTAGGTTTATCTACATAATCTAGGCACAATAAAGAAAAACTAGTTAGGTTATTTTTATCTTAAAAAAAACTAAATTACAAATAAATATCGAAGGAATACACCTTAATAGAAGCAACGAGCACAATAAAATCATAGAAAAATCACACATAAATAAGTAAACTATGTATCTGCATTTCAAAAGCAAAAAAATAGCTAAAAAAATCAATTGCATAACAAAAACACAAATGATAGAATAACAAAAAAATAACTATCGCCAAAAATGAAAGCGTTTTATATTGTGTTTAGCTTACTGCTGTGTACATACTTACATACCTACTTCTTCTCTATATAGCAGAAAGTTGAATAATATATTTAGGGAGGTAAAAAAATGAAGGTATTGTTAAGAAAAGCATTATTGTCTGGACTCGTCGGTGTGCTTATCATGATTGGTTTGGGGGGATTCTTCTCCAAGGCACAAGCTGCTTCAGGATTTTATGTAAGCGGTACCAAATTGTATGATTCTACAGGCAAGCCGTTTGTTATGAGAGGCGTCAATCATGCTCACAGTTGGTACAAAAACGATCTTTATACAGCTATCCCAGCAATTGCCCAGACAGGTGCTAATACCGTCCGAATTGTCCTTTCTAACGGAAACCAGTACACCAAGGATGACATTAATTCCGTGAAAAATATGATCTCTCTCGTCACGAGTTACAAAATGATTGCTGTGCTTGAAGTTCATGACGCTACGGGCAAAGACGACTACGCGTCTTTGGATGCAGCTGTGAACTACTGGATTAGCATAAAAGATGCTCTGATCGGCAAGGAAAATCGGGTTATCGTAAACATTGCGAACGAATGGTATGGTTCTTGGAATGGAAGTGGTTGGGCTGATGGATACAAGCAAGCGATTCCCAAGTTGAGAAACGCAGGTATCAAAAATACGCTCATCGTCGATTGTGCCGGATGGGGACAATATCCTCAGTCTATCAATGACTTTGGTAAATCTGTATTTGCAGCTGATTCTTTGAAAAATACGGTATTCTCCATCCATATGTATGAGTTCGCGGGTAAAGATGCTCAAACTGTTCGAACCCATATTGATAACGTTCTGAATCAAGGACTTCCGCTGATTATTGGTGAATTTGGCGGTTACCATCAAGGAGCAGATGTCGACGAGACAGAAATCATGAGATACGGACAATCCAAAGGGATAGGCTGGTTAGCCTGGTCCTGGTATGGTAATAGTTCCAACCTTTCCTACCTTGATCTTGTAACAGGACCTAATGGCAATCTGACGGATTGGGGAAAAACTGTAGTTAACGGAAGCAACGGGATCAAACAAACATCAAAAAAAGCCGGTATCTACTAAAAACACATTAAGAAAATAAAAAAGACTCATGTATTCACTGGCTCCTTACTTTATGTGAAATGAATCTGGAAAAGAATCACCATATAACCTTCTGGGTTATATGGTGATTCTGATTTCATATACAGGCACAAGGTTAACCGAACCGATATCTACGATACGTTCCTTTGTCGCCTCGTTCCAGCCCGCCATAGTCGTATTGCTGTTGAGAACCTTACCCTTTCGAATGGGGGAAATATACACGTACAACCCTTGCTCGATGAGCCGATGTTCAAATGCTTTCAAACCTATTTCCCAGGTCGTATGGTTGCAGAAATTATCATTGATCAGTTCACCATCCATAAAAGCATAACCGATATCTCCAGTATAATCGATACGCAGCAGAGCTTCCTTGATTCCATGAAACGCATCTGTTTCGAAATCAATAGTAAATTTATCTTTATTTACCCTTTTCAAATTGAAATGGATTTCTTTCTTAGGAGCCTTTAAACGATACGTTTTGAATAATTCACTTTCTGTTATTTCAAGCAGTTCTCCACCGGAAATAGATGTGAATGAGGCGTCAAAATCCGGGAATACACTCAGGGTTACCATTTCTTGGCCCGTTGATTCCAGCCTTAGATCGCCTTCAGATACAAGTAGATTGGCATTTGTCAAAATGACTCTATTTCGGCCTTGCATGTTTACCTTCCAAAATGTAAGACTTTGCTCATCAGTCATCGTGTAGATGGCAACTTTTTTGCCACTTTCAGATACCAGATGGATGAGACTATCCTCCTCTTCAGCAACCTTAATGATCGTGTTCCCATCGAATTGCTCTATCGAACCTTTGTCGATTGTGGCACTGATGATATCTTGTGACTCCATTGCATACGTTCCTTTCATGCCCTCTGGTACAAAGAAAAAATAATATACTTCTCCATCTTCTTCTATCCTTGTTATCAGCTGTGCCGTAGCATATTTAAGCATTATTCCATCTAAATTGAAGTTAAATGGCAATATGGCGAAGCTATCACGTCCTAACGTCAGATCACCTTGACTAGGAATTACAATCGTTTCCTCAGGCAGCTCAATGCTCACATTAAAATCGCACAGGTCGTCATTTTCGACATGGTCTTGGAAATTATTTAGAAATAGGTACCCCGATCCGGCACTGGATCGCACTGCATATCGTAACGTTTCCACATCATAAGGGTCCATCTGGGACGTATCCCCTGGCAGAATAGTCTTTGTTAGAGAGAATTGCTTTTGGAACGTTGAAAAAAAGTAATGCTGCAGCTTTGTTCTTTGGTATGACTCCCTTACTTGACCGAATTCGCCGATCATGGCGTTGAAATCATAGGATATTTTGGGTGTAGCTAGATCATTTGTATATGGGTTAACCTGACCTCGAGGATTGGAACCCCCATGATACATGTAGTATCCGATCAGGTTACAGCCTTCTGCAACCTTCATGACAGTCATCGCTGGAACACTACGGTAGGGAAAGGCGAACCGATATTTATAAAACTGAACCATGCCGCCACCCATTTCACAGCAAGCGTACGGATAATCTTCAGGGGCATATTGAGGCTCAAAATTGTAGCTCTTTGGAATCTTGTTATTATGCTTGTCTCGGAAAATGTATTCCGGTGTCGCAGGATGCTCGTTCATCCCTTCCAAACGCCCCTCTTCGTAGTAGATCCATGGCCAATAGGCATACCCGCCCCATAATGGCAGCATATCAGGGACAGGAGTTGTGGCTCCTCCCCATCCTGTGCACGTATAGATCGGAGTATCAATCCCCGCTTCCAGAGCTATTTCTTTAAGTTTAAACATATGCGAGTTACCGTCACTTCCGCTGTTTAACCACATATCATTAATTCCTACAGTCAACGCCCACTGGGCAGATGAATGATGATGTTCGTTTTCGATTTGGGTGCCGATAATCGGCCCCCCTTCCTTATATAGCAGCCCTTTAACCTGGGCACCGATTTCGTTATACAATCTTCTCGTATAGAACAGATACCCCTCATCATTAGAACGAACCTTAAATGGTCGACCAAATAACCAATCCGGCATACCACCGTTTCGAATTTCCCCATGATTGAAGGGTCCGATCCGAATAATGGAGTATACGTGATGTTTGCCGCACAACTCGATGAAACGACGAAGATTCTTGTTCCCACTCCAATTAAAAATACCTTCAACTTCTTCATGTAGGTTCCAAAAAATATAAGTGGCAATGATGTTTACGCCGCCCATTTTTATTTTAATGATTTCGTCTTCCCAATAGCGTTCATCATAACGGGCATAATGGAATTCACCACAAATACCGAAAAAGGGCTCTCCGTCCTTCTCCAAAAAATAGTTGGTGAATCCGATTTCCTCTCCTTTTGGATTGGTGCCGCCAAGTTTGATATGTCCCTTAACAATTCGCTTTTGATCGTCTTTGACTGTAACCCGATAGGTTCTCATGGAGTTCACACCCCTCACTCGTTAATCTGAATTCAGGATAAATTGATTCCACTTGCTCTGCCAAGCGATATCATTCCAGAATGGATGATGGGGAGCACAGTTAGAGCAGAGGGTCATTCCCCAGAACCCAAGTGCCATTCCTTTTCGCAACACATATTCAGCGATAAATTTACCGACTGGGCCTTCTTCAAATTGGGCATACAGCGGCGTGTAGCCTACATAACCTTCTCCTATGACAATTGGAATGCCGGAATGACGTGTCCATTCATGAATCTCTTCCAATCGGGAATCGGCCTTCTGCAACATGGCAATTTTATGGTCTCCATACCGATCGTACAAAAATAAATCCCATTGATCGGGATCTACCCAGTCGTGCAAATAAATAAGCCTCATCCCGACTGGATTGCCTTCCATCCGCCAATTCTCCTCCAGAGGCAGGGTCCACTCTGCAAATGGAGGAGCGTCTTCTCTTAATAGGGATTGTACGAATGGATTGGGGAACGGCGCCAACTCATCATAAAGCCCTGCCGCTTCCATAAGCTCATTGAGCACTCCTTTAATATAAAGATGAAAATGGGCAACCTGCATATTGCGCGCGACGTAAGCTTTAGGGTAGGCTTCATTTAACGTATAACTGGCGGTCATCATGATATCGGGATGACATTGGCGGAGATATCCAACTGCTTCTTCTACGTAGGGCTGCATGGCTTCAATAAGCGCTGGTACATTTGTTTCGGCTATGCCTTCAGACGTTCCGACGGCGTTTAACTGCCCAAATTCCACTTCGTTATGCAGCTCTGTATAGATAATCTGGTTCCTATAACCTTCTGCTGTGACGAAACGGATCAACTGATCCATTGATTTTGCAATGGCCATGAATCTCTCCTTAGGGGGAATTGCAGCTAATTCATCTCTAAGCCCAGCATGAGCCAGAAAGCTGGGACTCTGCTGATATTCCCAAGAGGATAACATAATGTAACAGTTATGAGCCTTAGCTTGTTTAAACAGTTCAAGTAAATGAGCATGCCCGTCCAGCACTGCGCCGCCACGACAGTTATACCAACGCGTACGCTGGCCTACTTCCCCAAGGTTAGCAAACTCCAAGGGGCCGGGGCGTTTGCCATCCGCTGTAAACAACATGAATGGCATAGCACATATTCGGATCGTATTGTACCCTCTTTCGACCGCTTCTTTAAAACGGGCTTCAAGATCGCTGTAGGGCTCACCTTCCTGTGTCATTGTATACCAGGAGAAGTCCCACATGGTGATCGTCAATTTGCGCGGTAACTTTCTCACGAGATTATTCATTTGATTTCCCCTCCCAGTCCCAGTCCATATGGTTCAATGCTCCTTGATGGTTAGCTTCCAGCTTAAGCACCGATTCAAAATACAAGATAGCTTCGTCCTGTCGCCCTAATCCAAGCAAACCAAGTGCTTTCATATAAGTACAATGAACCTGATTACGAATATTCAGGTCATCTTCAAAGATGAGAAAGTCGGGTAACGAGACCGCGAAATAATCCATTTTCACGGGTTCAAATAAGTGTCTTTCGGCGTAATCAATGAGCTTGTTGAATCGACGCATGCCTTCCTTCGCATAGCCAAGTTTCTGCCAGGCCAATCCTTGGTAAAATATCATATCCGGCTGCTGATCGTTATAATACATGGCGTTAATGGGTTCCCCCAGTCCTTGAGAGGCCGTGGAAAAGGCCTGCCTTGCCTCATCTGTTAATTTCAATAGCTCATACGCACAGCCCAAATAATAGTAAATATCGTTATCTTGGGAACCCTCTAGCTTACCTTCGCCAAGATTCTCTGGATACACTAAAGCCTCCCGCAGCCCTTTTACAGCCTGTTCAATCCGTCCAGACCTCAGGTCGGACTTGGCAAGCTCTACCTTGGCAAGCCTATACTGTCCAGTTACCTTCCCCTCTCCGCCTTCCCATGGATGAAATATTCTCCCTGTCAGCAAGGACAACGCTACCTTATGCTGCTTCAGCGTATTGTGAACGGTTACATATTCCAAAAACAGATCATCGCGAAGCTTTATGATTCCCGGATAACTCTCCATTAGGTTCAATCTGTCGTTGGGCTTGATGTTCAGCTTCTTATACAGCTGGTCAAGCTCATAAAGAACACGCGCGTCTGAAGTATTGCACGTAAAGGCCTGCTCTAACGAATGGCGAGCCTTCTCTACTTGGCCTTGTTTGTTAAAATATCCAAGAGCAAGATTACGGTGAACAACGGGGTAAGTATCGTCAATGGAACGAGACGTTTCCCAGCTGGAAATGGCATCCAGATGCCGTTTCTTATCATAGAGTAAATTACCTAAGTAATAATGCGCCTTTCCATCCCCCGGTCTCGTTCGAATTGCAAATTGTAACACATCCAATTCAAACAGACTGTTAGGAAAGCAGTAGTCGGGTACTGCATCTGCGGCCTGGGCGAGAGCATTGTTCACCTGCTCATGCTTGCCGATTTTAGCATAGCAGAAGGCCTGAACGTAATACAGCATAGGGTATGTTTGTGCCTGCTCTGGAGCTTCTTCCAGCACACATGCTGCATCCTCATAGAGTCCCGCCGCCGCGTAGTCCGATGCTACCGCTATATAATTATGCACATCTCCACGCATCCATTTTTCCAGCTCTTCGAGGACCGTTTTAGCATCATCTCGTAACTCGAGAGCCTCTAATGATAATGCTTGCTCACGGTAAGCTCCAAAATCGGCGATATCGAGCTTCATCGTTTCCTTGGAGAAGGCTATTGCCGCTTCGTAGCTGCCGAGCTTACGAAGAATAGCCGACTTCAGGTTGCGTGCTTTGTAATTGTGAGCATTGCGGATGATTGAACGCTCCACGAGCTCCAATGCTTCTTCATAGTTCCCTTGTTCTGTCGCAATCTGTGCCAGTGAGAAATATCCGCTGTCTTGCCATGCCGCACTCCATGCTGATTTATAAAATGCAGCGAACGCCTCATCCAACCGCTCTTGGTGTTTTAGCGACAAACCAAGCTGGTAGTAGGCCTCACCGTCATAGGGATTAGAGTTACGCCAGGTTACCCGCGAGATGGCTTTACAAAAGCACTCTTCACTTTCTGAATACAACCCTCTACGAAGAAGCAACGTACCATATGCCACATTTATGCGGCTGTCATTTTTATCTCTTTTCAGGCCCTCAAGATAGTACGCCTCGGGTTCAAAGGTAGCATGACGGTATTGCTCCAAGTGTTGTCCTGCTAAATACAATTCTTCGTTCGTTCTTAATTCCTCCGGTTCTGGCAGGGGGGCTGCGGCAGCCGGCATCTGTTCAACGTCCTTTTTTTTCGGCTGGTAGCTAATCAGCTCCCTTCCGGTCGCGTCTTTGACGGTTAAGCATAGTTCATAATCCCCATCCTCAGCCAAAATAACTGTCTTCTGTATAAAGGCCTTATTAGGTGTCAGATCTAAGGTTTCTTTAATATAAACTTTCCGCTGACTACTTAATTCCACAACAGCCTCACGAAATGAGGAAGTTACATAGACTCCAATCTGTGCTGTCCCTTCCCTGCAATTTAATTCCAGATTAACGGCTACGTCAATTGAAGCGTTTTTGACCATACCAATATGTTTGTAAGGCATAAAATACTGCGAGAACGATTTTTCTTCATACGGCTGAAGCCAAGTGAAATCTGGTTGGTTATCGGTATATACCCCCGTCATCAACTCGATGTAGGGACCATCTTCGTCTGTTAGATTCCGGTCCCATGCTTGGCCGAATTCGCCATTTCCCCATGTCCATTGCTTTTTTCCGGGAGAGATGTGATGGTTAGCCACATGCAAAAGCCCCGCTTGTTTCATATGGTCGTAACCACCTATGAAATTGTAATCCGATTTATAGGCCATATATGAAGTGGGGACAGGAATATTTTTATATCGGGAGATATCTACACCTTCAGAATAATCCATTTTATAATAGGTGCCTGTAGCGATCGGGAAACGGGATACATCTCGCTTTCCATGGTCGAACACGGCTGATACGTCTGGAGGAAAAACAGATTGTGTGTGCTCATGTACCGCTACGGCTGGATTGGCCCACCATAGAAACGTTTGAGGCTCGTCAGTCCGGTTGTATAGCTGGGCCTCAACTTTAAGGTATGCTTTATCCGGTTGTAGTGTAAAACCAGCTGTTACTTTCGTACCGAACATACGATCAATTTCGCTCACCCATACCGTTGCGCTTCCGTCGTCATGTTCTTCCAACTTGTATTCAACGGGTCCATAAGTGTTGGGACGGTGATGCTGTGGCCAGTTAAACTCAATCCCTCCAGATATCCACGGCCCCAATAAGCCCACAAGCGCTGGTTTGATGACCCTGTTATAATATACAAAATCGTAACCGTTGGTCTTGTCGACCGCACGATAAATGCGGCCTCCCAGCTCTGGCATGATCTCAATGCGCAAATATTTATTTTCCAGAAAAACCATTTGGTAATTTTCAAGTTTCTTCTCATCCTCAATTTTATCAATTACCGGATGCGGATACACTCGACCGGAGCTTCCCTGGTAGACACGTTTCTCCAGAAACATTGGATTTTTGTCAGGTTTGCCAATTCCATACGTAGAGATCTGCACAGTTTCCTCCCACACGCGTGCCTTAGCATCGAAAATGCTCAATTCCATCACTCCCTCATAGTCGCTCTTATATTCAGAGCTTACAAGTAAGCGACATTACAGACAATTGACAATCCACTGTTTATGATGGATTATATACGTATTTCATCATTAGAGCCGCCTAAGGCTAGGAGATGGATAGATCATGAATAAGAAAGCTGATGGATTTGAGGGTGAAAAGTTATATGTCCTTCCACCCAATATGCTGGATAAATTAAATTTGAATCCGCTTACAAAAAATCTATATATTACGGATATAGGCTGCTTCAGCCATGCCCGCCATCATTTTCGTGAAAGAATGCACGGATGTGACTCTCATATATTCATCTACTGTGCCAGTGGAAAAGGTTGGATACGAACAAAGGATGGCCTAACGATTGACATGACGGAGCGAAGCTTTGCGTACATTCCCAGGGACATGCCGCATGCTTATGGGGCTGACGATGGAGATCCTTGGACGATTTACTGGTTTCATCTTAAAGGAGACCAAGTTGATGACTTTATGGCATTATTTGAGCCTTTTAAAACGTATATTTCCATGGCCGCCAGTGATGAAGTCAAACTACAGGAGCTATTTCATCAGTGTTACGACCTTTTACTGAATAAATCATACTCCATCATACATTTAGTTCAAGTATCGCAAACTGTCCGTTATCTGCTGAGTTTTGTTGTATCCGTTGCATTTCGCAAGGAAGACAGTACGTACCAGAGTCATGTGGATAAAGCAACACGCTATATGAGTGAACAATTGGAATCCACCGTTTCGCTTGAGGAGCTTAGTCGGCATGTTCAGGTATCCAAGCAGCATCTGAACTTGATATTCAAGCAATCCACCGGCTACTCTCCTGTCGATTACTATTTAAGAATGAAGATACAGAGAGCCAGTCAGCTTTTGGATTTGACGAATGCTTCTATTAAAGAAATTAGCATACAACTCGGTTTTAGGGACCCTTACTACTTCTCCAGACTATTCAAAAAAATAATGGGCTGCTCTCCTTTGGAATACCGAAATAATTTGAAGGGTTGATCTATGTTCATCAGGAGCGTCCAAATTTGCTTCTATCGGGCTACCGCAAGGTCACAGATCATTTACGAATCGGGGGTGCAAGGTCTATACTTAAGGTTAAAAAAGGAAGTTTTGTATGCTCCTCACGTTGAATCGTAGACTAAATGCAGCTATGCCGCTAATTACACCAATCAGCATTCTAATTGGCGTCCTAATCGGTACGCCGTTGTCAGAATATACAGAACTCTCTCCCTGGCTGTTTGCATTCATGACCTTCGCGGGCAGCATCAGTATGGGGTTTAAGGATTTTGTCCATGTGATAAAGCATCCTGGTCCACTGATCGCCTGTCTGTTTATTCTTCACCTGGCTATGCCGCTTCTTGCCATGATGCTGGGGCATCTGGCTTTCAGTAATGATCCTTATACGATCACTGGACTTATTCTTGGTGCGGCTATCCCTACGGGCATTTCCAGCTTCGTGTGGGTCAACATCTATAAAGGCAACACGGCGCTGACATTGGCGATCATTTTAATTGATACGATTTTGGCCCCATTTGCCGTTCCGGGCATCATGTCCCTGCTGATCGGAGCGGATGTGCAGCTCGATACCTGGGCGATGATGCAGAGCCTATTCTGGATGATTGTCGTTCCTTCGCTAATCGGCATGGTGTTGAACGAATGGACTAAAGGGAAGATCAAGCAGGTATGGGGACCTCGGCTGGGCCCGTTCTCCAAGCTGGCTATGGCTCTTGTCGTAATGATTAACGGATCTGTCATCGCGCCTTATCTGGTCGATTTTAATCTCAAGCTTGTCGGAGTATGCCTATCCATAATCGTCCTTGCTTCCACTGGATATGCAATCGGCTATCTGATATCAGGGCTGATGCGGTGGAATAATGCAGACCGTACGGCGCTTGTCTTTAACGGCGGCATGCGCAATATTAGCGCAGGAGCCGTGCTTGCCATCACCTATTTCCCGGCCCCGGTAGCACTGCCTGTTGTACTCGGGATGATTTTCCAGCAATCCACGGCATCTCTGGTCGGATTTCTGCTGAGTCGTCGCGACCGCGGCAATGCCAAGGAAAAGCGCAATACGGCCTCTGTTTCTTAAGCAAAGAGGGCTAGCGTTGGTTCCAGAGGATAAAACTCCTCCTTATAAGGAGGAGTTTTGGAAGGGCGTTTCTATACGTACATGGTTGGAAGTCTGATGAAAACATGCATGCGCAATCATGTAAATGTTCACTTTCCAATCATAACATCTCTATTGAATCGGTAGGGTAATAAACTAAGCCCCTGTAAAGAGCCTTTCGTGGCACAACGTTCAAGCCACATATTACCCTAGGGATACTAAGAACGATATACACAGGTTGCACAGTCTAAAACAGCTTTTGCGTAAGATTTTGAAATTGTGACTTCACTCCATCTTTCTGAAGTTCTGATTGTAACACCTGATTAAAGGTTTGAAGTGCACGCTGGAATTTATTTTCACCAAATTCCGTAATCCGAGTATACACACCTCGTCGATCATCCTCGCATGTATGTCTTTGTAAAGCCCCGCAGTTTTTGGCTTCCATTCTCACTACGAGTCTCGATGTCGCACTTTGACTTAATCCCACCAATTCTTGAAGTTGCTGCAGTCGTAATTTTTTTTCCTCGGAATGGGATATAAAACCCAAAACATAAAACTCCTTCAAGGATAAATCATAATTTTGTAGTAGAGCTTGTTCTAACTTATCATTTAAAGTGGAATGGATGTGAGACAAAGACAACCATACATCCAAAAGTTCGTTTTCATGTTGCAAGTTTAGACCACACCATTCTATATTGAAGTATCTCCACTTAGTTTAACCTATTGTAACAAGCTTAAATGGAATGGTCAAAATCCATACAATATTTTAGATATTACAATCCGTCACCACCGAACCAGTATGCAAATGTAGCATAATGATTCTCGTTTAATTGACCCGGTAGTAGTGACAGATTCGTTTATAGAACTCATTGAAGAAGTCCCAGTACACGTCTGTAAAGTCAATGACAATACGGTCGATGGATACCGTTACTCCTTTCATATGTCGTACCCTCCCGATTTTTTTCATGAATTTCAGGCTTAATTAGAGGGCAGGTGGCTAGCCTTATACGTTCCCTGCCTGTTATATTTTAACTGGTCGTCACCAGAGATTTTTTCTTCACAGTAACAATCGCAATAACATGCCATGCTGTTGCTGAAAAACAAAAAATGTTTTCAATACAGTCGCTCCTATTATTAATTGTCGTGCTACCCATCCTAGAAAATGCGATATATCTCATCTTCCCTATCGCCGTGGCTTATTTTACAGTTGCGATTGATTTCAAAAAACTGTGAGAAAGCGAATATAACAAAAACCAGGTCAATTATGGTGGTATCTGACCATAATCAACCTGTTTGATGTAACGGAATAGTGATATTTAGGTTATAAAATTAAAGCATTTGATGTGCGTACAACAGAAATGGAGAAATCTTTATACGGGTATTACGTGGGTTAGATGTGTTATTGGTTGAATGATGTGTTATTTCGGCACTAGTAGCCAATCTGCTTAACCACTTACTTCACATTTTTCTAACATCCATTTCTTTGCTTCTTCTGACTTCAACAAAATAGGTTTCTCCAACGTACCAATATTAATACTTTTAATATGAGCTTCTTCTATACCTTTAATATTTTTCAATATCACTCCGCTTAATAATGTTTCTTCAAATGTCGCTACACTTATATCTACATTTTCTAGTCTTGCGTTACTAAAATCAGTGAGGTAGAAAAGTACATTAATCAAATTACAATTTACTAAAATTGCATTTTTAAATACCGCTTCCCAACAATCACCTTTACTAAATCTAGAGTTTTTAATGACACAGTTAGAAAAATCTGTATATCTAAGATCTGATTTATAAAAATCGGATTTATCTAAATACGCATTTTTAAAAGTTGACGAGCATAACAATGATGTGTGAAAATCGATATTCTCCAGTTTGAGATCATCAAAAGTACACTCTATTAAATATGCTTGTTCAACCAATTTATCGGATAAATCAAAATTTCTTAAATCCACTTCATCTAGCTTTAACATTTCACCTTCTTTACCAATTGTCTCAACCCACTTTTTATGCAAATCAAACATACTAAGAATATTTCTTTCTTCCATTTCCTCACTCCTTAAGGATACCACAATATTCTATTTGCTATTCCCGCTTCATCAATTGCTTTCTTCAGTTGTTTAATATGCTCAGGCACCATTTTTTTTGTGTCAATAATTACGTCATTCCCTTTAGCAAATTCTTCTTGTATTTTTTGCATACCATTTTGAATAGAAAAAGCACCCTTTTTGGGATTTGTTATAGGTACTCCGTTCCTACCACTTGGATATGATTCAAAACTTTTCACTTCCCACTTTAAGCCTGTAGTGGTATCAATAAACTCTGCTCCCTTTTCTGCTTGTTGAAGGAGAGATGCAATATGCCTATCAGGATTCGACTCAAAGAGATTCTTGCCGAGAGAAATATGTCACAACGGGAACTGGCTCGGCTAATGAATGTTCGACCCAGTACAATTAACCGACTTTGCCAAGACAACGTGACTACTGCTTTTTTCGATACATTGGAGCATATCTGCCGAACATTAGATATTAACCTTCATGAGTTACTTGTCATGGAAGATGAGTAGTACCGAACACTCGCGTAGCCTTCTATACGGCTCGTAGAGCCACACTATTGTGTCTACATCAATTCTCGACCAACTCACAGAAACACCTGTAAGGCGATTCCGTACGGTCTCAGAGCCATTTAACGAGCCTCCTGAAGCGGCAAGGCGGAATGGCGGCGGAACTCTATCTTTGATTCTGAGTAAAGTATTCCTCCCGTAAAAACCGCTTTGGAGCGAATACCGCCGCGCTCCGCCCGGTGACCTGTTTTTTGTTATATTCGCTTTCTTGCGGATTTTTGAAAACAAACACAACTTTATGATTAGATACCCCGATGGATATAGTGTCAAAGAAAATGCAACTAAAGATAGTCCGACCACTAATATTGTCAGGACTTATCTGCAAATTGTCCGCAATAATTTGACTACTTGCCGCGATGGTTATAGCGTAAGAACTCTAGTGACGACCAGTTGATATAAAGAGTAGGTCATGGTAAGGCTAGCCGTCCACTCAGACTTAATTCGAGGGAAAAGCAGTTATGGACTTGAAACTAACGAACTGGGAAGAACTACAGTCTAGCTTGTTTAGAAATAGCGTTGCTGAACAATCGGATGACGAAGAAGCGACACATCTCTATGAAGTCAATACCATGTTTACGCCGAAGTTCCGCAGGAAATCCGCCGCTGTTTCTTATTGGACCGCAATGCAGTCAACGTCCTGCTTGAACTTGTATCATGGGGTATGTTGGACAGAGGACGAAAACGTGGGATTACGGAATGGTTCGCCATTAATCATTTTACAGACCCACTTTCAACTATTGTTTGATTTCTCCAATACTTTATTAATAAGATTTATTAACTGATCTTTTTCTACTTGAAGAAGTTGATCCTTTGTATCGTTAACATCGAAACTTTTTATTTCTGAAACGATTTCATCTGGGATTAGGTAATTTTGCGTATGAGTATCTCCCCTAAAGTGGTATACACAATCATTTTCTCACTGAGAGTATTCTCGCAATCTCGTCCAAACTGACCCAACACACTATTTGTAATTGCTGATAACCAAATTACAACTTCCACATGTATCTTTTTCCGTTAACATAGTAATTGTACCCTTCGCTTCTCTATTATCCCCAAGTTTCTTATCAATATCATTCAAGATCTTATATTCAGTATCCATATCTCTGAGAATAATATCACCTTTCCCCTCATCCAAAGAGGCCTTAGTAGCAGGAAATGAAGGGTTTTCTGGGTCTAAAAAAAAAATTTTCAGTTCCAGGAATTTTTTTGTTCGGATCACTAATTTTACTATGTGCAAAGAATTCCGACTGATCAAGCCCCTCAATTTCCGCTTTAACATATGCAAAATTCCCTTTATCTTTATCTTTATATTTATTAGATAACCTTGATCTAGCTTCTACAACTTTGTCAATGAGATACTGTTCAGTTACAAGATCAATAGGTCTGGCAGGAATCCAGTCATGATAAATTATTTCTCCAGTTTTATGATCAATTGGTCTTACCTCATCAGCTACATTACCCGTCCCCTAAGTTGTAATCTTAAACATAGACATAAAGAAGGTGGCAACTATTTACCAGTTACCACCCATTTTATAATCCAGGCTTGGCTCACCGCCTTGTATTCGGTCTGTGCCAATACCTACCGAAGCTATTATTCAGTTCAAAAAACTATCAATAGCCCACTTTTAATTTTCTATTAATTTTATTTATATATGTCCTATACTCATCCTTCTCATCTTCGTATAACCAAATGTCTGATTTATTAATTAGATCATTGTCTATGATTAAACTAATTATTTTAATTAAAGATTCTTTATTTGCTTCTAAGATTTTATGATCAACAGATGATAACTTTTCCGTTAATTCTACTGTATCAATCTCTGCAAAAAAAGGGTTATTATCCTTTAAAATCCTTTGAATAATTTCAAAAACGACCATTTCCACAAAAATATTTTGTCTTATACATCGTATAAGATCAAAATTTTCTAAGTTTTCAAGCGTTTTATCAAGAATATCTAGATACCATTTGACTAAAGGACTATTAGGATTATCTATTGCATTTTGGACTGCTTCTTCATATGCTTCTTTAGTTATAAACAAACTAAGTTTTTTAGTTCTATCAAACACATTCAACACCGCCTTATTGATAATTATTTTGGAGGTAATATTCCTCCAAATGGAGCAAAAATATCTTCTATTTTATTCATAGAAGCATTTACCTCATTAATTTTACTAGTATACAATTGTCTCAATTCACTATCTAAATTAGGATTTTTAAGAATTCCTTCATAGCTTTTTTTAAGCTTTTCCAATCCTCTATATGAGTCTGAAACTTCTTGCATATGGTTAAATGGCAATCCATCTTCCCTCAATACTAGTGAACCATCCTCTCTTAAGAGCGGTATTCCCTTTAATTCCTTTTCAGCTCCTAATAAATCATCTGGTGTTACATGAGTATAGACCCTGTCGTGTAGATTTAAAGTAGCTTGTTGGCTAGTCGTTATTTTTGATCTTGCCCCGTCTGATAAATCATCAGCACTTGAAATTATTCTAGTCCTACTACCGCCCGAACCACCATTATTCGTCTCCTCAGAAGAATGATCATTATGCGATCCTCCTGGTGAAGCACCGTCATCTTTAGAATGATTCTTTCCTTTCCTTCCAACGGCAAATAAAAATGCTGCTTCTACTAACAGACGGGCATTTTCTTGTTTGGAGCTGTTTATCGTTTTTTCATAAGCAGCATCTGGATCCGTTATGACTTTAACAATTTTATCTGCTACGTCTTGTTTTCCTTCGATGTTATCGATCACCATTTGGAGAATATCTATATTAGGGAAATTCCGAAGCCTCTCTGCCATGTCCTCTACACTCTCATAGGCAAAGTTTTTGATTTCATTAAACACAATCCGCTCAGTCTCATCCAGGTCTTTCATAAAAGAGCTTTCCCTATACGGCCCATACTCTTTCCTATATTCGTCAATTGAATTCAGAAAATCAATTAGATATTTCTTCTGTTCTGTCGTGTACCCTTTCATATCATCCCGATACTTGGAACTCATCAAAGCTCTGTCACTATATCGAAAATGATTGTCTGTCTGCCGTTGATGTTCCATCAATGCGACTATATCTATGGAGAGATCCTGATTATTATAATAAGCATCCAGCGCCTTTTCAAACTGTTGATCCACATTTCTTTGATACCATCGTTCCCGTATATCAGGGGGAATATCGCTATAGGCTTGGACGGAAGCCTGATTGACTCCCTTTACATAGTTGATGAAGTCATGTATGGATTGTACTTCTCCATACCCTCTGGCACTCGTCCATACCTTACCAAGAAAATCCATCGTCGCATGCCGTTCACGAGCCCTCTGTTCCTCCGCGTGCGCATGTAAGGTTTGGGCAGCAACCTTGGCGGTCTTCCCCAACACCACTCCCCAACCATGGGAAGGTACGCTGGCAATCATGGACAATCCTGCTGCCGCATGTTTAACTATGGATGACGGTCCTGAGGAAGCCACTTCGGAACGAATCGAAGCTATTTTTTGACTTGCTGCTTTCGGTATGGCACCCAATACAGGAATAGACGCAGCCACATCACATACTTTCTGAGCTAATCCCAATACGCCATCGAGTAGACTAGCCTTCGGTGAGCTGGGAGTGTTTACAGCTGACTTAACGGCTCCCTTATCTTTCGATGTAACGCTTGAATTGGAGCTTCCCCCTGTACTGCTGTTTGCTGCACTTTTCGCCGCTTGCGCCTCCGCATAAGCTTTCACAGACATTAATGGGGGCTCCCAAATCGGTGCTAAATCAGCAACAAAAACCGGTCTTTTAACCGTGCCTTCCAGCTGTACTTTAGCAGACCGTATATCCGTTTCTCCATCCAACACCAAGCTGCTGCTGCCCGCTTTGAAATAAATAGCATCGGTAGCTTGAATATTCAGTTCCCCGTCCGCATGCAAGGAGAGCGTCTTGCCTGCCGACAATGACAATTCATGTTCACTGACGACCTGAATACCTGAACCATTCATTGAAATGTGAACCTGTTCCGATTTAGCTGTCACCTTCAATTCACTGGCACTCAGCTTGATGTCCTTGCCATGAGGAGTCCCCCAATACTTGGTGGCTGGATCAGTGAGCTTGAGGGACGAGCTTCGCCCTTGTCGTATGGAACTTGCCGCATATCCATCCGCCTCCTGCTCTGTAGGGAAGCGGACAGATACTGTATCTCCTCGTTCCGGCATGACGTACCAACCGCTATGTCCTTCGGCGGTATAACTGCTGGCATATGGAAACCACCACGCCTTATCCCGATCTTGTTTTTCATCCACTGTAAGATGAACACGGATTCGGCCTGATTCAGCTTCAATTACACGTCCTTCGAGTGAAGCTCCTGTGAGGTGGGGGCACAAAATCTCTGTTTGCTGAATTCCCTGTTCGTGAACCAGTTCATATTCGTGTAATAGCAACCCTTTCCGCAATTCAGAAGTGACTTCTGCCACCATCCATTGCTCACCATTCCAATTCGTGAGGTCTCCGGGCCTGGCAAGCGTTTCACTCTCCATCATGTAGCTGAATTCCGCTATCCTTTTCGGATCAAAACTACGTCGAGTACGGTAAACCGGATGCTTCATCTCAACGTACTGCCCCTCAGGCATACCAAACCAGAATTTAGGTCCATTCAATGAGATCTCTGGGATCAACACCGTTCCAAACCGGGAAGCCATCCGTTTGAGAAAGGCCCAATCCGTCTCTCGATATTGTAAAGTAAATTCATGCAAGATAGTACTATCTGTTATGTTATCAATAACATCGGCCTGATTGTACTTCTGAATGATTTGCTTGATCAAATTTCCGTAGGGCATTAAGGTATCCTGATAAGACCGCGTTGCAGGTGTGATATCCAACTGAATCGTATGAGAAACGGCTTCAAGCTCCACATAATAGATGCCACGCACCATCCGTGTTTCTGCATGGACCAATAAACCATGGAACAAAATGCGTTCAGGCTGACCATTCTCTGTTTTGGTACGGATAATGACCGGTTCGTTATCCTGATCCTGTTCTATGTAATGATCTCTCTGCTCTTCATCTAACCATCCACTGATCTTTAACCGGGCATGGTCATTTAATTTTCGTTCAATACGCAGTTCGCTTATCGTTTGAAGAGGATATGGACCTGTACATTCCAACTCCGTATACGTTAACATCGTTTGTGTGTGATTCAACTTGTACCTCCTTACTCCAGCGTCTGGCCATCGTCTGTAATCCGAATCATTCCCCCGTATAGGCACGCATTCGAGCATTGATCCAGCAAGGCTGGTTCTCCCTCCACAAGCACATCACTTTTGCCGCCGATCCAGGGTCCGGTGATGACCGGAACACAGTTCGCTTTTTTCACCCCGTAGATATCCACCATGTCACTGCTTTTGACCGCTGGATTAGCTGGACAGGAGCAACGACCGAAATTGCTGATATGGGTTCCTGGCAAGTAATCTCCAACGTTCATTTGCGCTTTCTCTTTTACATATACTCCGTGACTGAACGGACGTTTGAGACGTGTCGGTTGCGTACCAAAGCTACAGCTTAAGATCGCCCCAGCAACAACATATCCTTGTTTACTTCCCCGTCCAGCTTGAATAGGTTCCTTATCGGAATGAGACTTATTTGCCATTCTTCTATTCCCCCTTTCATTCCTTTCTTAGTTCGTCTTCACTTCACTGCCCAGAACATTTGTCATTCCGCCCAGCGATACGGTGCTGCCTTTGCTCGTCATTTGAATTTCATCCCCTGCCGTGATTTTCACTTTACTGCCGGAATGAATGGAGATATTTCCTCCTGCTGAGAAATGAATCTGTTTGTCGCTTACAATATGAATACCATTTTTTTCATTTAACTGTATATACACAGCTCCCTCCTTACTGGTGATTACAATTTCATCGGGAGTTAATTTGATTTCCTTACCGTGGGCGGTACGAAATAATTTGATGTCGGGATTAGCAAGCGCATGCTGCTCTACACTCTGATTCTTTTGGCGCAAAGATGTACTTGCCATGCCTTCTTCTTCCCGATGGGCAGGGAAATAGAGTAGCACGGTATCTCCCAACTCAGGCATCACGTACCATCCGCTATGTCCTTCCGCAGTATAAGGAGAAACATACGTGAACCAGTGGGCTTTCGTAGGGTCTTGAACGGCATCTATATTCAAATGTAATTTGGTACGATCTCGCTCTACCTGAATGACTTTACCTGGTAAAGACAGACCAATAAGCTGTTCGTTAAAAACTTCCTTGTGCCTCAACCCCTTGTGAGAAGTTAAGGTATACACGTGCTGTAGCACACCCTTTTGCATGTGAGTATCTACCTTGTACACGTACAAGCTTTTACCTTTAAAAGTAACGGTGCTGCCTAACTCCAAAACTTGCTCGGCCTCAACCAGATAATCAATAAAATCATGCTCGTTTACATGTGCTGTATCATTGCCGTTAAAATAACGATAATCCGCGACTCGTTTACTGACGGTGTAATGATAATTCGTTAAATCAAGTCCTGACTGGATCTCCTCAACACCAAAATAACACTTAGGCACATCAAACACCGAGGCAGGCGTGAGTGAAGTATGATAACGCGAAGCGATCCGCTTGAGGAACTCCCAATCTGTTTCACGATATTGGACCGCTATGCGACCTAAAGCTGCTCCCCCTGTAGCCGAATCAATAATGTCAAAACCGGGATAATCCCCACCTACAGCCCGCAGCAATTCCCCTACCTTCATATTTTTATCCTGAAAAGACCTGTCTTTTTTGCGAATATCCAATTTATACGTGTGTGATATAGCCTCGACCTCCAGGTAATACACATCTCGGACAGCTTTGACTTCCATATGAAGTATCGTTCCGTTAAATAGCGGTGTTGGCGTTCCTGCCTCATCCAATTGTGATACACAAACCGGGGAATCGGCTTCGATCAATTGAACATAACTGTCCTGTAATTCTTCAGGTAAAATAGCTGTAAAAGAGAGCCGGGTATGCTCATTCAACCGCTTGGTCATACGCAATTCCTGGATACTCACCAATTCAAATGGTGTAATTTGCAACCGATCATATGTAATGTTAGTTAATGTCATAAGGGTTTACTTTCCTTTCGCTCGGGTTCGATTTTCAACGTTAGCAGCATACTGCGGGCAACGGGCTTCCAGGTCACCATTTCTTCTTCCGTACAGTTAAACGAGCACATTAGCGCCCGTCCTTCCAATACTGTAAAAAAAGATAAATTATACATACGTGCATTCCATACAGGCGTCATGAATTCGCAGTATCCTATTCGCTTCTCTCCTACCTCCAACACTTCATGGCCAAACCATTCGGTCAACTTCTGGGTTTGTTTTACCACCAGAGCCATCTCATCCGTAAAGTCCTCCAACTCTTCTGTTTGCAACGGGCTTTCGGTATGCTTGAAGGTTAAGTTAATCGTGCCTGCCTCATTAGTGAAAATAAAATCTGGGCGATGATGAGAAGGATATTTTAATAGTTGCTCATCAATTGGCATATCCCGAAAGCTCTTTGGCATTGTTATACTGATACGTTCATCCACTAAATACCTCTGAGCAAAAACCAAACTTTCCCCTGCAAGCTGCATGAATGTTTGTAATGTTTGCCCAAACGGCTCCTTCTCGTGTGCGTGACTTAAAGCTTCATCCTCAGTTAAGGATGGATTATTTTCGGCATTTTCTGATGTTACCGTATGTAGCAAAGAAACAATTTTCTTATCCAAATGTTCCACAAATATCTCCTCCCATTTCGTTACTGCATATCGACTTTCTGAAAGGAGATACCACTCGTTCCCCTCCGCAACAGACTTTCTGCTAATGCCAAATTTACTAATGTACAGGTTTCACGCAAACCTTGAACTTGCAATAAGGGCCTTCCCTCGGTGCGCTCTCGATCTACTACCAACTTCATCAATGTTCCTCCGGGATGAAATGTACTTAGCTCACCTACACAGTTCACTAAAGGGGGCTGAATCATCCAGTACAACTTTTGCTGAGAACGTTCCATATCCCGAAACAAAGCCATACGACTGAAGAGGCTCGGCGAATAGACCTGTAACAACTCATGTACAGAATCAGATACCATCATCCTCGAACCCATCAGAATATCAGGGTAAACCGTGTAATCGTGACCCTTGACCTTAAACTGTGCAGCATAAGAAGAGGGCCATTCCGTCCAATTATTAATATTTACCATCTCTGCATTGGCCTCTTCGTCCCATATGGGAACAGCAGCATACAACATCCGATCATCGTGTTGACAAAGAAAATACTCCACTATGCCACGTCCCTTACATTGCGTCTGTCCCACATGGTTTCATCCAAATGAAGTTAGATCCCGGGCAATTGGATGCACGCCTAAACTAAATCGGGTTCCATCCAGCACCGCCCCTTCGAAACAGGCACCCTCTATAGCTGCACCAATGAAGTCGGCCCCCTGCAATATAGCCCCGGTGAAATCTGCATCCTGTAAGTAAGCCCCCTGAAATGTGGCTCCTGTAAGATCTGCTCCTGCAAAACTTACGGGTTGAAAACCAGGTCTTTCCCATCGTTCAGACTGGTATATTCCAGGTACAGCTACTGCATCTCGAAAAGAAGCTTCTCTTAAGTTGGCTTTTTCAAAACGAGCTTCTTGAATCAAACAATCGCTAAAATCAGCCTCTTGTAAATATGCTTTATACCAACAGGAACCAATCAAATTGCCCCCCGTAAAATCACTATTTATAAAGGAACTTTCACTCAAATCAGTATATTGTAGACGTATTCCCTCATAATTTCCTTGAGACCCGTCGATCTTGCGGAAAACTTCATGTATGTAGTCATAGGGCTTTTTTTCCTCTAGCCAGTCTTTAATCACATTGGAATCTTTGACACGCACATCCCGTTTAAAAACGACTTCACTTTGGTCCCAATATTCCCCGACCCTCATCTCAAACACATCTTCTAACTGAATTTCATGAGCAAACTGGATTTCATCCAGCCACGCTTCTGTGATACTAAAACGCGCCAGAGCAATGATATATTGATGAATATGTATTGCCGCGCGCAATTTCATCCTTTCAATATCATCTAATCCGATTCTTCCACCGTATTTCTTAGCGTGCTTACTTAATTCCGTCTCCCACTCGTGCAAGTAGTGAAATGCCCAATCTGCATTATAGGTATCTCGACAAGTATGGAGATCCATAAACCATCTTTTATCCATCGCCTCCACTAAATAGGTCGCCCTTCCGTTTGCTAATTCGGTACGAAGCATGGAATAAGATATATATCCCAAGGCCTGTTTATTACCTTCTTGCTGCATCAACTTGACTTTCTCAAATATCTGCTCCAGTGAATTGCAAAATGCCTTAGCCAAGGCATGCTTATGATTTTGGAAATAGACTTCCAATGCGAATAACATTCGATGTTTTAGGGGTTCATAGATCTCATTTTTAAAATGTCGAAAAACCTCTTCACGATTCACGCTCTATCTCCTTTCTAGTCGTCACATTTACATAGGCTGCACGTATCAAGTAGTTGGTTATCTTAAACCGAAGTCTAATTTTAATGATATGTGAAATCATAATTTTCAAGGGTATATTTAACAGTAAATCATCCTTATGTATGTATCGGACAAATTAGTGATTTTGTTTACAGAAAGAACCATAACTGTGTTCAATGGAAAATGGGTAGGTTCACAATCGAACCCACCCATTCGGAGAAAATAAATATTATTTAATGTATAACAATGTATAACTATTCATAACTCCACACACTCACACCGCAATTAAAAAATTTAAATCTTGTAAGCCTTCATAGCTTTTCTTAACTCTTTGAATGAAGGACGTTTGCCATACATTAAGACGCCCGTACGGTAGATCTTGGCGGCCAGCCAACCGAACAACAAAATGGAGACGACCAGTATACCAAGTGACAGCCAAATTTCCAGCAGGCTCGCCCGCTCCAGACCAATCCGCAACAGCATGACAGTCGGCGAGAAAAATGGGATATACCCGGCCACCTTTACGAAAATCGTATCCGGTGCGGCGATATTGAAGATACCGATATAAAAGGCTGCCAGTGACAGCACGGTAATCGGCATGATCGCCTGTCCCAACTCCTCGGTACGGCTAACGATAGAGCCCACCGCAGCAAACAATACTGCGTACAGAAAGTATCCGAGGATGTAAAATACCAGACCATAGCCCAATACCGCGATATTCAGTTGCGACAGATCCAGCCCGGCTGAGCTAAGGATGACATTATTATGCGGCAGCATAAGGTTGGCACATACAACGGCTGCAAAGACAGCAATTTGCAGCAGGCCGACCAGGAAAATGCCGATAATTTTTCCGAACATCTGGGTCAACGGTGAGACGCTTGTGATGAGAATCTCCATGATACGTGAGCTTTTTTCCGATGTCACCTCTGCAGCAATCATATTCCCCGTCATCATGGAGGAGGTGAAGAATAAAATCATCAGTACATAGACCAAACCATAGTTAATCATAGAGGTCTCTTTTTTCTCTGTCCCCACGGCTCCCCCTGCCTCAGACGGACCGTCTACTTCCCTGCTATCCACCAATACAGGTGTGCTAATTTCACGAATTTGATCGCTGGTCAATGCATTGCCGCCCATAATGGCTTTGACTTTAGCTTCCTGAAGTCCCGTCTGCAACAATGTAATTACAGCAGGAGATGGCTCTTTTTCTACAGAGACGTACTCCACTTTAGGAAACGCGTCTCCCTTGGCGGCAGGCTCCGTGAACTGCACGTAACCTTGCAGCTCCCCGTTTTTCAAGGCTTGCTGCATGGCCGGCGTTTGTACGCTGTCATAACGCACCCAGATGGCTGCCGGGTTGGATTGCTCCTTGGTGAATTGCTCCAGCTGATTTGCCACTTCTATCCGGCTCCCAGCAATCAGTCCCAAGCGATGATGCTCGGCTGCCGTTGTGCCCGAACCTCCTGCCCCATCTCCTTTAAACAAAGAAATCAAATACGGCAGATTCATACCAATCGTAATGAGCAAGGCCAGTACCAGCGTTGTAATGATAAAAGATTTGGTTCTCGCCTTCTGACGAAACGTAAAACCGATCACCGTACCCAGTCTATTCATGGGAATCCCCCACCTCTCTTATGAAAATCTCGTTCAGCGTAGGTTCCTTGATCTCAAAATGCTCTACATCCGTTTGCTCCAACGCCGTTTGTAAAATCAGCTTCGCCGCATCCGGCTGCTCAATATGCAGCATCCAGCCGCGATCCATAGGCTCTGCACGGCGCACGCCGGGCAGCTGCTCCAGTCCATTCACTTCACCTGTAGTAATGAGACGAACTTTTTCACGTGGGTAACGGCCCTTAATCTCCTGCACACTTCCCTGCACAACTGTATTTGAGCGATGCAAGATCGTAATATGGCGGCACAGTTCCTCCACATGCTCCATGCGGTGGGTCGAGAATAAAATCGCAGCCCCATCGTCCCGCAGCTCTTTCACCGTATCCTTAAGCAATTCAACGTTCACTGGATCAAGCCCACTGAAGGCCTCATCCAAGATAAGCAGCGTTGGGCGATGCACAACAGCGGCAATAAAGCCCATTTTCTGCTGATTCCCCTTGGATAGCTCCTCAATCCGCTTGTCGTAGTATTCCGGCACTCCAAAGCGTTCCAGCCAGTAGCGTAGACTTTTGTCCGCCTCCTTGGCCGACATGCCGCGCAGCCTGCCCAAATAGTTAATTTGCTCGCTCACCTTCACCTTGGGGTATAGTCCACGCTCCTCAGGCAAATAGCCCATCGTCCGCTGAAGCTCCTTGCTGTAGGGCTTTCCCTCATATTGAATGCTTCCCCCATCAGGGTAAATCAGACCGAGCACCATGCGCATCGTTGTCGTTTTTCCTGCTCCATTGCCTCCCAGTAGTCCGTAAATCTCCCCGCCGTTCACATTCAGCGAAATTCCGTTCACCGCCGTGTGGTTCCCATATTGCTTCACGACCTCTTTCAATTGCAGCATGCTCATGATTACTCCGCTCCTTTTTTCTGCGTGTATATCTCCGCATCTTCTGATAATTGTCCAGCAGACCAATGTATTAAAATATCATCCAGCTCCAAACGCCGCACACGGATAGGGCGAATGCCCGCTTGTTCCAATATGGCGCTGGTCTCTCCGGCTGCCAACGTTACAATTCGCTGCAATCCGCCTTCGCTCTCCGTCTCTACCACTCCCGGAAGCTCCGATGCCTCCTCTGGCGTGCCTTCAAACCACATTTCTTTGCTATTTTCGAGCAAATGGTCTTTTTCCAGCTTGCCGAGCAGCTTGCCATCATGCATCAGGACAATATAATCCGCCAAACGCTTGATCTCGTCTATAATATGAGTAGCAATAATGACCGTCGTTTTGCCGTTCTCCATACAATCCCGCAGTTCCTCCAGCATGATTTTCCAGGCAAAAGGGTCTAAACCCGACGAAGGCTCATCCAGCAGCAACAAACGAGGGTGAGGTGCCAAGGCTGCAGCCAGTTCAAACTTACGACGCTCTCCCTTGGACATGCGCGATAATTTCGTATGCTGAGGGACCTGAAATCGTTCCATCAGACGCTGAAAACGTGTTTCATCCCAGCCGGGATACCACAAGGCTCGAAAAGCCGCTGCTTCTTCTGCCGTGATTCGATCTTCCTCCCGGCTTGGCTGCTCTGACATATACCCAACCCATTGTCGTGTATCTGCCGGCATGCCGTCTGGATACGCTTGACCGAACCAACGGATTTCACCGGAATCCGGGTGGATAAGCTGAGTCAGCAGATGAATCAATGTACTTTTGCCCGATCCGTTATGTCCAGCCAAAGCGACTACATATCCCGGTTCAATGGTTAGATTAATCGGTCCAATTTCCCGGTTACCTCGGGTTTTATAGACTTGGCTCATCTCAATAATGGGTGTTTTTATCTGTATCCCCATAGGAACTTCCACAGGATGATTTACTTCGTTCTTCACGGGCGTCACTCCTTCACTTGGACTTCATACCTTCTCTTCACCATTTCTGCGAAAAGCACTAACAATTCCTGTTCTGTCATCTGCACAGCAATGCCTGTGTCAATCGCGGTTTCCAACGCCTCGGTCACTGCTTTAAGGCGGTAACCTGAGCGCTTATCGTCCTCGACCAGAGCTACGAAGGTGCCCGTCCCCTGCCGGGTACGAAGCAAGCCCTCGTTCTCCAAATCCTGATAGACCCGCCGGACGGTGATGACGCTGCAGCGGAGCGTCCCTGCAAACTCCCGAATGGAGGGAAGCAGCGTTCCCGCTGCAATCTGTCCGGTTACGATGAGTGAACGAAGTTGCTTTTCAATTTGTGCATACAGCGGTTCCGCGCTATTCTCATCAATTTGCACTGGTATATTCACCTGCTTCTCCCCCCTTTTTATCTATCTTTGTACACATACCCCTAAGTTAAGTCCCGTTTCATAAGCCTACGCTGTGTCACCTTATAGGACACCCACATACCCAGAACTCCTGCCAGCAACGCTCCCCACATCACCGGAGACAACAGCTTCCATTCCTTGCTATAAAATGCCGTTAACGATACCAGATTGGCCCCACATACTCGAACTATAATCGTAACTATCCCACAAATGAGCATGATGACAATGGATAGCCAAAAGTAGGATTTTCCTCTTTTAAGAAATTCCAAATGAATATAAATGGCTTGAATCAGCATGCCGTAGCCTATCCAGGTAAGTGCAAACGATACAAAGAAACCTGTACTGGCATATACCCGAAACGTAGCTGACAACGTAAACAATAGAGTGAAAAATATTACACTGTTCACAACAAACGCCAAAAGCGCCTGTTGAATTCGACTCATAATCACCGCATTCATCGGTATAGGCAAGGTGCGGAAAAAGGCTAGCATATGCGTATAGGAATCTTCCTGAAGATATTTAAATGCACGGCGGTTATAAATGAATCCGAGAAACGGAATCAACACCAGCATGATAAAATCGGCTACTGGACTCAAGTTTCCAAGTTCACCCCATTGCACACTTACAGCAAAACTCATAGTAAATCCCAAATACGCAATAAACAGCAATGTCCACAGCATGACATATGGATTGTTACGAAAATCGTGCCGGTTAATCTTCCATGCCTGCTTGATGATTGTCATTTTCTTATCCTGATCCCTTCTGCACTGCCTGTAATGACGACCTCGTTCTCTCTTCATACGAAGTTATTATTACAGTAATCAGTGTTATTACTGTATATATCTTTATACACAGTATATAAACCATGAATTACAACTGTCAACACCTGAATGTAAATTGTGCGTACAATCACAAAAGCTCGTCAGAACCTATGCTACTCTGTAAATGATAAACGTTCTCAATCAAGGGGATGACCAAATGGATAAGATACTGCACTGGGATGAGCCGATATTTAACCTTGTTAACCGTTACCCCGAAGTGAAGGACATTATGGTAGAGCTGGGTTTTCACGATATCGCCAAGCCTGGCATGTTACAGACCGCAGGTCGTTTTATGACACTGTCCAAAGGTATTGCAATGAAAAAAGTAGCTATGGAAACCGTGGAAAGCACGTTTTTGCAACATGGTTTTACCATTCAAAAATAAAGGAGCTAACAATCATGAGCGAGCTAATTAACAACCGTGAACATACAGCACAGGAATTAACGGAACGCCAACAAACGCTAAAGGAAATTATAAAAGAATTACATGCCGGGAAAAGCGTGGAGGAAGTCAAAGCACGTTTCGCAGAGGCTGTTGGCGGAGTAAGCGTAGCGGAAATTTCAGCTATGGAGCATGCATTGATGACCGAGGAGGGGATTCCCGTATCGGAAGTGCAGCGTCTTTGTTCCGTGCATACATCGATATTCAAGGGTTCCATTGAGGATATTCACCGTCCTTCAGGACCAGAGGAACAACCGGGACATCCCGTTCATACCTTCAAGCTGGAAAATCGGGAGATCGAACGATTGGTCAACTTCAAGTTGTCATTGCACGCGGACCAATTTCAAAAGGACGACAGCCCCAAAATCATCTACAAGTTACTGGAAGATTTAAGTCTGCTGCTCGATCTCGACAAGCACTATAGCCGCAAAGAAAATCTGGTCTTTCCTTATCTAGAACGCTATGGAATTTTTGGCCCAACCAAAGTTATGTGGGGTGTGGACGACAGCATTCGTGCCGCTATTAAGGAGGCAAAGAGTCTGCTCACCGAATATAACGGAGATCGTGAACAGATTGGGAAGGCACTTGCCCATATCATGAGCGAAGTGAATGAAATGATATTCAAGGAAGAGAATATTTTGCTGCCGATGGCACTCAGTAAGCTGACAGAGGATGAGTGGCTGAAAATAGCGCGGGAAAGCGAAGAAATCGGGTTCTGCCTGACCGCTCCCGAACGTGAATGGATACCTGAACGGGCAGAGGAACCGGCAGAAGCCCTTGAGCAAACGGAAGGCACATCTGGAACACCGCAGGGCTTCGTGCGATTCGAGACGGGGATTATATCTGTACAACAATTGGAACTACTGTTGAATCATCTACCCGTTGACCTGACTTTTATTGATGAAAATGATGTTGTTCGCTATTTTTCCCATGGTAAGGAACGAATCTTCGCGCGCACGAAAGCCGTCATTGGTCGTACCGTACAGAATTGCCACCCACCCCAAAGCGTGCATGTCGTTGAGAAGCTGCTGGAAGATTTTAAGGCAGGTCGCAAGGATGTTGAAGATTTTTGGATTCCAATCAAGGACAAATTTGTCTACATCCGTTATTTTGCCATCCGTGATGCAGAGGGCCGCTATCTGGGAACGTTGGAATTTACGCAAAATATCGCACCAATTCGTGCTTTGGAAGGACAAAAGCGTATTCTATCCGAATAGTATCCAACCGTAAGCCACCATGTTCAGATTTTTGCCACCCATATTTATAATATGTTGTTCTACTATAAGTTTGGCCCCCATCCTTTCATAAAAAGTACATGCTAGATTATCTGCTAGCACCCATACGATTACAGAGTGAATATCCATACTATTAAAATGTTGAAGCAGACGTAAAAATAGTCTCTTCCCCAAGCCTAAACTATGGTATTCACTCAAAACATAAATAGCCGTTATTTCTCCCCCATACGGGGGGTATTCACCTGACTTTTCTGGACCCCCACTCACAAATCCGATGATTTCCCCCTTCTCATTTTCAGCAACATATACCCGATGACCGTCTTCACTGGATAGATTCGCATTCCACAGTTCTGTTCTTTGCTCATAGGAAAGCTGTTCCAGAACCTGGGCAGGCATTATATCTTTGTACGTCGTCTTCCAGCAATCTACGTGCACCTTGGCGATGCCCTCGGCATCTGATATCGTTGCTTCCCTGATGTTCATGTAAGTTCCACTCCTGGTTTCCAATATTATGCACTCTATTATATCGACGATCCAAATCTTGATCTATAATAAGGATATTCATTGTTTAGTGAAGTTGGATAGGATAATCCGTTTTTCGAAACATCCTTCGTTTACATTAAGCAGCTATGCGGTCGCCGTCAGCCTGTGCCTGCTGTTGGAAACTCCGTTAACCGCTGTACGGCAGATGACCACGAAATTTGGTTATGATCGCAAGTCCGTTCATTCTATCGGTATTTTATGTACGTTCGTGGCTGTGGCTGTATTGATCATCGGCTGGTGCATCGGGTTGACGCCTGTAGGCAATCTGGTCTTTCAATATGTATTTGGTGTGTCCCCAGTATTGATCGAACCCACCAAGAACGTATTTCAGGTTCTTACTTTACTATACATATTGGTAGCTGTCCGTAACATATATCAGGGACTTATTATTAACAAGCACCGAACGGCATGGATGACATTCAGCTCGTCCATACGTATTATCGTGATGCTAATTGCTTCCTGGTTTTTGATCCGTGCCGGCTGGACGAATGACGGACGAGTCGGTGCCGCCATTTTTATTGCAGGTATTCTCATAGAGCTGGTCGTTACTTTTTTAGAAGGCCGGGTTCTCAAAAGAAAGCTGCCTCCTGACAACGGGGAGCAAACCATCCATCACGCGAAGCATCTCCTACCTTTTTACCTTCCTTTGCTATATTCGGCCTGGTGCTGGTTATCCTGAATCCTTCCATCCAAGCTGCGCTGAACAATACAACTGATCCACTGTTGGCCGTGGCATCCTTTTCTGTAGCACTGCAAATCCTAAATCTATTTGTCTGGTTTTGCAGCTCTTTGCATCAAATTGTGATTCAATTTTATACGACCAAGCACAGGGAAGTGCTGATATTTTTAGGCTTTTTGTCTATCCTGTCGCCAATGCTACTCCTGTTACTCTCCTTCGGATTTGCTGGTGATCCTGTGTTACGGAGTGTATTGGGATTGGAAGGAGAACTGTTGCTAGAAACCAGAGGACTGCTTCGCATACTGGCTGTCTATGTTGCATTTTATCCTTGGGTGGAATATTTTATAGGACGGTCGATATTAATCGGTAATACTAAACCTATCTTTATCGGTAGGCTGTTTTCTGTGAGCTTTGCGATTCTCGCGCTTATTCTGTGTATCTGCTTTTTTCCAGGACTGGACGGCAAAATGGCGGGAATTGTGATGGCTGTTTCCTCGCCTGTCGAGCTGGGGATTTATCTGTTGCTTTATCGAAAAATCTCTACAACCACGATGAATGTGTCATCCTAAAAAACTTACCTAGAGAGCCTTATGCTAACGACCCGCACATTGACTCCCTATGGCACAACTCTCTTTTACGAGGTCAAAATATAAGGACCGTTCTTTGTAATCGCAATCGTGTGCTCGTATTGAGCTCCCCAACTGCCGTCTGCTGTGCTGATGGTCCAGCCATCGTCCCCCCAGAGCACGGCCCCCTCGGTTCCGAGGGTAAATACCGGCTCAATGGTTATCACCATCCCTTCGCGCAGCGGTAATCCCGTTTTGGGACGACCATAGTGCAGAACCTCTGGCGGCTCATGCATTTGGCGGCCAATGCCATGCCCGATCAGAGGCTTGACGTTGCCGAACCGCCGCCAGCCTGCCGCTTTTTCCACAGCATGCCCGATATCCCCCAACGTCTTCCCCGGGCGGGCAACCTCGATCCCGCGCACCAGTGCCTTATGGGTCTGCCGCAACAGTCGTGCTACCGGGCGGCTAATGTTACCTACCGCATAGGTCCATCCTCGGTCAGCCAGCCAACCGTCCTTGTTAACCACAATGTCGATAGTCACAATATCCCCATCATGAAGCACTCGCTCCGAGGGAAAACCGTGACATACCACCTCGTTGACCGAGGCGCAGGTGGCATAAGGGAAACCTTTATAGCCCTTTTGTTCAGGCGTAGCTCCGCGCTTGCTTAAAAACTGCTCCACCCAAGCATCGATTTCAAGCGTTGTGATTCCCGGAAGAATACGACTTTCCAGCGCACGATGGCAATCTGCCAAAATACGTCCGGCCTCCCTCATGTAGCCGATTTCCTCCGGTGTTCGTATTGCTATCTCTATTGGAATCCGCCTCCTTTGAGCATACAAATTCACTAAACCTATCCCATTGTATGCAAGGCGGACACAAAAAAACCGTCTCCTCTGTGGATAGACGGTTTATAAAAGTCGTATTTCTAGTTTTTCGGGTAATCGAACCCTTTAAGATACTGAAGAATTTATGCGACCGAGTTCGTTTTCCACCACCATGGTCAACTCTTCCTCATACCCTCCTGTAATCCGGTATTTTCGCACATATTCCTTTACAAATTTTTTGGGATCCTTAGGCCGGAAAATTCGAGTCATTTCCCGCAGACTTTCCTTAACTTCATTGTGACCTTTCGTTGCCATGTAACTCCCTCCCAAAACGTTGAAAATAAGTGCTCCGTTGAAGAGAATGCCGAAAAGTATTGATGCCTTATGCAGTGAAGTAGTATGTCTAATTGCAGCTTAGGTCGGGAACACCTTATACAAGGCATGTACCTGACACTATTATTAACCGATTTTCTTTTGGCTGAATCACTACCCCATTATAACATATTCAGATACAGCTTTCAGCTTTCCAGTAAATTTACATTGATTTTACCTATCTTTTACGCATCATGTCATTTTGGGTACTCAATCAGCTGTTGCACAGGGGGTATACCTTATTTATCGGTTTTTGGAGTGTATGTGTTTGGGGTAAAATAAATAAACATAACAAGGAGGGAAAAGGATGAGCCGCTTTGCTCCGCTGTTCACTGCACCTGTTGCCCGTATGTCTGCCCTGAACATAGGAACTTGTGAAGAGGAGGGCGTCAATGTCTCCCTACTTGATCAGGCAGACCGTGAAATCCAAGCCAAGTTTCCTAAAATGCACAGCTTCCTGCTACTACGCCACGGCAAACTGATCTGGGAACGCTATTATAACGGGCATGAAGTAAGCTCTCTGAACGATTTGCGATCCGCGACCAAAAGCTTCACTTCCACGCTCATCGGCATAGCTATGGCTCGCGGTGATATGCCCGGGCCAGAGACGGCTGTGCATAAGCTGTTGCCTGAGTATTTACCTAGGCGGAAGGAAACACTGCTAGAGCAGATTACGATTCGCCATCTGTTGACCATGACATCCGGCTTGTATTGGCAAACGGGTAAAAAGCTCGGAGAAGCTTTTATCCACCGTTTTCATCGCAGCAAAAGCTGGCCATCCTTTGCTCTACGCTTACCTGTACAGGAGGATCAACTCGGTGTATTCCAATATCGTAGTGTTGATTCGCACCTGTTGTCCGTTCTGCTGACCCATTGTTGTGGGATTGACGCCTATGCGTACGCTCTCCAGCACCTGTTCGAACCCTTAGGTTTCGGGAGAAGTGGTTGGGCACAAGATCCAGAGGGCTACACCATGGGACACATCGGGCTATATCTGACATCGCGTGACATGGCTAAATTCGGCGATTGCTGCCTTCATCAAGGCAGCTGGAACGGAAAAGAATTGATTCCGGCCGATTGGCTGCATCAGGCGACACAGCGACAGGTTGAAGGTTATCCAGAATTCGGAGATTACGGATTCCAATGGTGGACAGGACGACTCCACGGCATCAACTACGCGTGTGCGCACGGACATGGAGGACAGCAAATTTATCTTGTGCCAGAAGCGAACGCAGTCGCAGTATTTACAGCAGATAGCAAGGTGAGCCGTTGGAAAAATCCGCGAACACTGCTGGAGCGCTACGTTTTGCCAGCCGTATCCTCCCTCAACTTGGAACATTCCTGAAATGAGCTTTAATGTGCTTATTGAATATAGGAGGCTAAACAATCATGGAAGTCTCAGCACCAAAAATTCTAATATTATACGCCAGTTACGGGGAAGGCCATGTGCAGGCCGCTCGGGCGATTATGGACAGTTTGCGAAGACTTGGACGCTGCGAGGTACAACTTCTCGATCTAATGGCTGAATCTCATCCCTGGTTGAACGGTCTGACCAAATTTGTATATATGCAAAGTTTCAAAACCATTCCTCAGCTTTACGGCTGGGTCTATAATATTACGCGCGGTATGCAGGCAAAATCCGCCTTCGGCCATGTATTGCATTCATTCGGAATGCGTCAACTTACGCTCACACTGAAAAAGGAGTTGCCGGATCTCGTGATACATACGTTCCCGCAGCTCGCGCTCCCGGCGTTACGCCGCAAAATGGGAATGAATTTGCCTATTGTCAACGTGGTTACAGATTTCGATCTGCATGGGCGCTGGCTGCATCCCGATATTGACCGCTACTATGTTGCCACTGAGGACATCCAGCAGGAAGCCGCCCAGCGGGGAATACCTATCGAACGCATTATCGCTACGGGGATTCCGATTCACGCTTCTTTTTATAACATGTCTGCTAACGAAGTTCCTGTTCAGGAACAGGTAATTCCATCACTACAGTCTGAGACTACTACACTACTCATAATGGCTGGCGCCTATGGTGTGCTATCCGGCATACTGGATATCTGTCGGCAATTAAGCCAGCTTCCTCAGTTGCGGCTACTCATCGTCTGCGGACGTAACCAGCAACTGAAAGCAGAATTGGATGCGCTGTATGCAGACCACCCGGACATTTACACCTATGGATTCGTGGACTTTGTTCCAGCACTTATGCGTGCGAGCAATCTGGTGATTACAAAGCCCGGCGGCATTACACTCTCGGAAAGCATTGCATCCGGTTTGCCTATTCTTGTGTTCAAGCCTGTGCCCGGTCAGGAGCTAAATAATGCTCTGTATTTGCAGCAAAAAGGAGCTGCCCGTATTGCGCGCACTACGGAGGAGCTGATTCAGCATTGTCTCGACCTGATTTCCATCCCCTCTCTTGCCGAAGAGATGACGCAGGCGATTGAGTTGCTTCGCAAGCCTCATCCCGCAGACCAGATTGCCGAGGATATTTTGCATCAGCTTGTGGATAAAAGACCTTCCGTACGGACAAATTAACGAAGAATAAGCCAGACGGAGGGGATACCAATGGAACGCGAAGGAAAGGATTTGCTCCCGCTTTCGGGTGAAAAGGTAGAAGTGGATGGTGTTTATATTGATGAGGATGGACATGAACAGCATTTGCACAGAGGTCAGCATTTTCCCTCTGATGTTGTTTTGGGTACTTCCGAGTGGAAAATGACCGAATACGCCTTTGATAATCATCATGAAGGACGTACTGATGAACGACTTATCCCCAAAAAGGATGACAAGAATAAAATGGGGAAAATCACACATCCGCGCCGCCATTTAAAAACTGGCGACCGATAATTACGGAAGTATATCCACAGTTACTCCCAATATGTTGATAGTTTGTGGACAATCTGTGTGCAAAGTGTGAGATATCGTTATATTGTCTACAGTTTGTGCACAAATTGTGCATAAAGCATGCTGTTTTTGTGGATAAATAGTAATGTGCGGTGGATAAAGTGCGTACAAGATGTGCAAAACCTGTGCATAACCGTGTGAATGGCTGAGCGAATCCTTTTCGTTCAGCCTTTTTCGTATTTTTATACACATTCTCTAATTCTTTTTTTACCGAGATCGGGTATGTTCGAACGAGAACATCGCTCCCAGAACGATGAGTTGCCCAAAAAGGACTCTATCCCATTAACGAAGACTAATCGAAAATTCGCAAATAGCGCATAGAGGAGTGTAAAATGGAAACGGGGACGAACAGAGTCAAAAGAGGAATTACCGAAATGTAAAAAGGCGTAGTCATCATAGAAATTCTCGCTTCAGGCGGGCGAACATATGCAGGAACGCGGTATATAGAAGCATCTAGCAAAACTCGTTGACCAAAATTTGGAGTAGGGGTGATCCGAATGGCATCTATTAAAATCCTTTCACTTAATGTCGGCATGCCCAAGCAGATCCAGTTTAATCAGAAGGACGTTTCTACGGGGATATTCAAGTCGGCCACAGATGAATATTTGTATTTATCTTATCTAAACTTCGAAGGGGATGGGCAGGGCGATCTAGTTCATCACGGGGGTAAAGAGAAAGCTGTATGCGTCTATCCCTACGAGCACTATCCGTTCTGGGAAAATGAATTGCGGAGACCGCTCGATTACGGCGCATTCGGGGAAAATTTAACGATAAAGGGTTTGCTAGAATCCGACGTTTGCATTGGAGACGTCTTTAAGCTTGGCAAAGCTATCGTTCAAGTTAGCCAGCCGAGACAGCCTTGCTACAAGTTGTCCATCAAGTACGGCGTACCGGACATGCCCTTGAAGGTACAGCAAACAGGCTACACGGGATTCTACTTCCGCGTTCTGGAAGAGGGAGTTGTCTCTAAAGCCGAGGGATTATCCCTCCTTCATCGCCATCCGAAAGCAATTACGGTTTCATTTGCCAATCGAATTATGCATCAAGAGAAGGCTCATATCGAGGGTATTAAACAAATTCTCGAAGTGGAAGAATTGTCCTTAAACTGGAGAAATACGTTTCTAAAACGTTTGGCGGGAACCGAAACGGATTCTCGGGAAAGAATATCAGGCAATTCGTAAGGTGGAAGTGGTTCAATGAATTTCAAGCTCGTCTGGCTGCAGTCGAACATCGAATCTGCGAAGCTTGTGGGCGATGCGACAGAAGCGCAGTCCAAATGGGAGACCTTTCAACCACGGAAGGTGGCACTTTATCGGTCATTTGCAAACCAATAAGGTAAAAAAGGTTATCGCCAAATTCGAGTATATCCATTCGCTTGACCGCTTATCCTTTGTGTAGAGCCAATTTTTTTACCGAGATCGGGCATATCCTTCAATCCTGCCCTCATAGCTTGTATAGTACGGAGACTTAGCTTGAATCTTTTATAAAGGAGGATATGCCTGACATGTCAGTCTATAAGTCTTCCACAGGATTGGATGAAAATATAGCAGCTGTCCTGTGCTATTTGTTCGCCTTTATTGGCGCGCTGGCCTTTGTCATGCTGGAAAAGAAAAGCCGATTCGTATTATTTCACGCACTGCAATCCATACTTCTTTTTGTAGCCCTTATGATCGGACATGTGCTGGTCGGATTCATTCCGCTACTCGGTCCTTTCCTCGCTTCCCTGCTAACGCTGGCAAGCCTTGCCTTGTGGATTATCTTGTTAATTCGTGCGGGACAAGGAAAGTGGCTCAAGCTTCCCTGGATAGGCGATCTGGCTCTTCATCAAGCCCGGCAGTTATGAAAACAGCAAAAAACCTTGATCCTAAGCAAGGAATCAAGGTTTTTTACGTTTGGGCAGTTCATTTTTTTACGCTAGCTTCTTCTGTCATATATGGATGTGTCCCAGCTTATCTGGATTAACCATTAAATAAAAATTCTGAATATGCTCCCCGTCCGGTGTCAGTATGAGGCATAAGGTTTCTCTCACTTCACCGTCTTTCAAAAATGCCAGCTGAACCTCACCATTAATGACGGTGTGGACCACATCTCTTTCTCGTAAAACAGTTAATACCCGACGAGAGGTCAACAGGGCGAGAACACCTTTGCGTACAACCATCGGTCTCATCACCGTATGCACATTACCTCCGCCATCTGACACGAATACAGGTTGTTCAGCCAGTAGTTCCAGCATAGCAGTCACATCGTAGGCAAGAAAGGCGGTTGTAAAACGTTCTAGTAGTTTTATTCGGGAAGAGTTATTCACATTGCGACTGGACTGAGCCTCAAGAGCAGATTCTCCCGAAGATAGAATACGACGGGAGCGACTGAACAACTGACGACAGTTGCTCTCAGTCTTCCCAAGCAATTCCGCAATATCTTTGTAATCATATTGAAAAGCTTCCCTCAGCACAAAAACAGCCCGCTCTATCGGCTTTAGCTGCTCCAGCAAAACCAGAAAAGCGTAAGATATCATGTCTTTACGCTCTAACCAATCCGCAGGAAGATCTGCACTTTCACCCAACGGCTCCGGCAGCCACTGTCCTACATATGTCTCTCTTTGCTTGCGTGCAGAGTTCAACAGATTTAGACACCGATTCATCGTCATTTTGGCTACATAGGCTTTGGGATTGTGTAAATCATCCAGGGGCTTATTCTTCAGCTCGACAAAGCAGTCTTGAACTACATCCTCGGCATCTGTAACCGTTCCAAGCATGCGATATGCAATGGCAAAAGAATATTTGCGATATTTCTGATACAGCTCCTCCAGATTTACATCCACCGATTGTTGTTCAATTCTATGTTCTTTGCCAGACAAAGCATAGCCCCCTGTTCATTAAAGAATGCCCGGATACATCCCCGTTGCAATTGCAATCCGGTTCCAACTGTTAATCACGTTAACCGCGGTTATCAAATCTACGTATTCTTCCTCTGTAAAATGTTCTCTGACTCGATTGTACAAATCCGTAGGTACCCCTTGTTCAGAGATACGGGTTACCGCTTCAGCTAATTCAAGCATAACACGTTCTTTTTCCGTGAACAAAGGAACCTCCCGCCATAAGGCTAGCTGCAAAATGTGGTCAGCATAATCCCCCAGCTTGAGCAAATCCTTCGCATGCATATCCAGACAATAGGAACATCCATTGATTTGGGATACTCTAATTTTCAATAGTTCGTACAATACTTTGTCTGTAAAACGACCGGAAATATATTTTTCCATCTCCATCATTGCCCTGAACGTGCTAGGACTCACTGCTCTGTGATTGAATCTTAAACTCACGATACATCGCCTCCATTATTGGTTTACATATAGAAGACAAATGAACATGTGATTTTGTGACAAAATGCAATACATCAATTTGGAATTGCCCTCAATTGACATAGCATGTATTATAGATAAATGATTTTATGCAAAGAAGGTGAGCACTCACATGAGCGGAAAAGGTATTATAAAAGAATTTAAAGAATTCGCTGTACGGGGTAACGTGATTGACCTCGCGGTCGGTGTTATCATCGGTGGAGCGTTTGGCAAGATTGTCACTTCTGTGGTAAACGATATTATCATGCCTCCGATTGGTAAACTTCTGGGCGGCATGAATTTTCCAGACTTGTATGTAGCTTTACAAAATGCCGATCCTGTAAATGCTGACGGTACACGCATGACTTTGGCACAGGCCAAAGAAACAGGGATTGCGGTCCTCGCCTATGGGCAGTTCATTAACGTCCTGCTGGACTTCCTGATCGTGGCCTTCTGTGTGTTCATGCTGGTCAAGGGAATTAACATGCTGAAACGCAAAGAGGAAGAAAAACCTCCTCAGGAAAAAACGATTAAGGAATGTCCACATTGCCTATCCGAAATTCCTGTAGCCGCTACCCGTTGCGCACATTGCACCTCCAAGCTGGAAGGGTACGTCGAAGCACGCTGACTCAACCCACACCTATATGACTATAACAAACGGCTTAAGACGGTATACCGTCTTAAGCCGTTTTGTTATGGTGTAGAATATCTGATTAGTTGAAATTGGTGATAATGCCACGGGGTCTGACGGGCAAGCCCTCAGCGTACAGATGGGAAACATCACCGAAGCCGATGCAACGGGGAACTGCCCATTCCTGGGAGCGCTCATCAAACAAGATCGTGGTTACGGAGCTAGGCGGCATCCAAAAACCGGACCAGACCAAAGCCAATGGCAGCTCCAACAGATGAGCAAGCCAGGTCAGCCCGAAGCCGCCATGACAAAATACGGCCACCTGATCTTCGGTGTGCTTCAGAATCCGGTACCTGCCCTCCACCCGCTCAAAGCCTTGCCGTTTCAGGAATTCATCAGAATGAAGCTTCAGCTGTTCGAAGATTTCGGGACTCTGCGTTCCCTGATAATAGGAAATCTCCTGCCAAGAGTCATGAGTCGGCAGGGGCAACTCGGAACGGATCACTTCACCAGGCAAATCCCAATGGGAAAGACGGCCGTATGGGGTTTCCTCCAGCTTTAGGGCCAGCTCCTGCGTCCAGTGTTCCACTTCATGAGTCATACCCAAAGACTCGGCAGTGTAGCGCATCGTATCCAAAGCCCGCCCCAAAGGAGAGGCATAAATTCGATCCAGCCCGTGACTGGAAAGCCGTTTGGCCAGTGCCTGGGCTTCCAAATGCCCCTCCGGCGTGATGGTGTTGTTGGGGTAATCGGGGTCTGCGTGTCGGATAATATACAATCTCATCATTGGTTCTCCGTTCCTATGAATGGCGACAGGATCGCTTTATCTCATTCCATCGATTAGTTCTCCTGATCTTTAACGTTTAATGTTTATTCAGCAAATTTTCCAAAATCGCGCGCAAATCCCTGTCTTCCTGGTAGACTTCCTCACCCGTATCCAGCTCAATAACCCGGATATATGTATAATTGGCTCTGACATCGACTGGTTTAAAAATCAATTCCTCCGGATTGTCTGGGCGGACATCATAGCCCATATTTTTGAACATATCCGTGATTTGATCAATCCCCGGCTTGCCCCCACTTTCCAACATAATTAACCCGCGAAGTTCCTTGGGTTCCTCCGGATGCATGACTCGAAAATGTACTATACATTCCATGTAAAATCGCTCCTTTCAATCGTAAATCTGTGTGATGTTGCAAATCCTCATGTTCCCAGCATACCCCAAATGCCACTCCACATTCCACATCCGCCTTCATATCGTCAGGAAGGAAAACACGTTATACTGTAAAGTAGACCTTTGATTTCTGCTTACTATAGGAGGAACCACGATGACTAGCGAGCTTCTGGATATCTACGATGATGAAGACAACCCCCTTGGCACAGCTTCCCGACAAGACGCACATGCCAAGGGATACTGGCACCATACCTTTCACTGCTGGCTAGCACGAGACACTTCGATAGGCCGTCGCTTACTGTTCCAACAGCGTCAGGATACGAAGGACACCTTCCCCGGATGCTACGATATTACAGCAGCCGGTCACTTGACGGCAGGCGAAGATATGTCTCAGGCGGCTCGTGAGCTGGAGGAAGAACTGGGTATTCATGTGCCCTTTGCCTCATTAACACCGCTGATGACCGTTCGGTATGAAAGCAAAGGTACCGCACAGGGTACCTCTTTTTGGGACCGGGAGGTTAGCTCGGTGTTTGGACTGCTATCGAACCAGCCATTGGAAGCTTATCACCTCCAGCAAGAAGAAGTAGCCGGACTGTACGAAGCAGATCTTAACCAAGCACTGGCCCTTTTTGAAGGCCATATTCCCTTTATCGAAGCCCAAGGCATTACGTCAGGGCCGAACCCAGAAAAAACCCGCCGCCTGATTACATCGGATCAATTCGTGCCTCATAAGGCGGGCTATATTACATCTATATGCCGGGCACTGATGGAACTTCCTAGCCAGTAATCTTTAGCTATTCTCCAGCTGACATATATTTGCCGATAATGCCTTCATACCGCCAGCCATACCGGGTCGACAGCTCTCTGCCCATATCATGCTCCAGCTCATACAGAATAAGATCCTGAGCAAAATGATTAAGCAGCAGGCCTGTCATTACCGGATGCTCGGTAATAAGCGCCTGTGTCGGGCAATTCTCTCCCCGCATACCCAGCATGCACCAACGCCGATCAATAACAAAAGAAAACTTGCGCCCTGCTGGTTCCTGTCCGTCTGTACCAGACCTAAGTGATAACCACGGTCCCATCATGCTTTCTCCGTTATCGCAGGACCAGAGCAGACGCACACCTCGACTCTCGGCTTTCTCCAACTCTGTCCGCAGCAGTTCGGCTTCCTCGCGCCACAAATCCAACACAATCTCATGCTCTGCCCGTTCCAATTCACGTGTCAGACTTTCCAGCACCTTCCGATCGCCTTCCGCATTATAAAAGGTCGGCTTGGTTGGTTCTGTTCGTGGCATTTCCTTCTCCACCGCACGCAGGGACTCTTGCATTTGTCCTTCGATCATCCGGGTCAATTCACCCGGTGGCAGCATGCTGTAACGAACAGGCTCTCCAGCACTGGTTCTGAGGTATCCCTGCCCGGCCAAACGCTGTAAAGCCGCGTACACGTTGGAGCGCGATGCGCCCAGACGCTTAGCCACTTCATAGCCGGAAGCCGCATTTTGCCTCGAAAGCTCGACCATAACCTTGGCTTCCATTTCTGTAAAACCCAGATTCCGCAGATGATGCAGCAAACGCTCCATATATTCTGTTCCCCCTATGCTGCCCGGCGTTATGTCTGTGTCCTGCAGCAGCCTGTTCGGCTGCGTCAAATCTGTTCAGCTCCGCAGCGCGGGCACCACTTGGACCCTTTGGGTAGTTCTGCAGTACAGATTTGGCATTTTACATTTTCACGTACTTGTGCAGACGGCATTGCTGGCTTCTCGGCCCCGGAGTTGTTGGCCTTCCAATATCGAATCCGCTCGTCCAGCTCCTCCTGACGCTCCCGCTCGCGTGCCAGCTCTTCAAGGCGACGGTGTTCTTTCTCCAGCTCTTCCTGACGGCGGCGCTCCCACTCTTCGTCGAATGCCGCTTTTTCTTCTGGTGTAAAATCAGCCACTGTGTAATTGCGGTCTAATTCCGCTGGTTCGTGCGTTTCATATGGTTCATCCTGCTCCAGTCCATGCCGATCCACTACTTCATGTTCTGCATACTCCGTGTAAACAGGAGCGGACTCCTTCGCTTCCTCTGGCTTGCGCAGATCAAAAGAATAGGCGTTCGTTGGCACCTCTTCACGCACAGCAGCCACCTGCTTGGAGGCAGCCTGCCCTTCATTCAGCTTGCGTCCGCATTTGGGGCAAAAGTTGGCATCCAGTGGCACAACTGCTCCACAGGTGCATAAATGAGCATTTTTTAATTCTGCAATTCTACTGCGTAGCTCGTCAATTTCATCCTGAAGCTCATCACATGCGGTGGATAGCTGTGTCATCTCGGTTTCTGCCACCGACATGTCGGATGCGCGGTAACCTTCGTAAAAGATCTGACCCATTCGCAAGAAATGAACATCCATTTCCTGCTGAATCGTTGTAATTTGTGAATTGATCTTACTAATCTCGACAGCATGCTGCGCCTTTTCTGTTGCGCGATTAGCGCCTTCCTTTATACGTTGAATCAGCTTCATCGTTATTTCCTCCCCATATCCAGCCGGATTTCACTGTACCGTCCCGTATATCCCAAAGTTTTTTTCTGTTGGCAAACCTCGAACTCCTGTATAATGGAATGCGGTCATATCGCCTGTTTAAAGGCTATAGGCATTAGCGTCAACGTATTAACGTTCTGTCGCTCCGGCAAGATCCGCATGAATTTCAGCATTATTTTTAGTCCATCGCCTTGTTCTTATCGTCAGCTAAAGCTGACTAGAACTCTATCATACCAAAAACTACCCCCATTTGTGAAAATGGAAGATTTTAAGAACGAAAGGGGTTTCAGGATTATGGACCCGAATCCTTCTTTTTACCCCCGACCCATCGGGGTTCCTTACTCAACGTCGAGCCCTCAGGCACGTCGTGCTTCCATGGATACCAGTATGACGCTGGTGCCTGACACCGACCAAGACTCGGCCTATTTTCGTGCTTTAGAGAACGCCGGCATTCACCTGAACCGCCCGCAGATCCAGGCCGTCCGCCACGGCAAAGGCCCCCTTCTGACCCTTGCAGGGGCGGGCTGCGGCAAAACCACAGTGCTGGCTGCCCGCGCAGGCTACCTCATGGCGATGCGGGATGTCCCTGCATCGTCCATTCTGCTGGTGACCTTCACCAGCAAGGCAGCTGCCGAAATGAAACTGCGCATCGCGGGATTACCCGGTGTGCGCCCTGCCGCTGCACGTGCAGTTCAGGCCCGCACGTTTCACTCATTCGCTTTGGCGATGCTGCGTCATCGCGGCGTGCAAGATGAAGTGTTCGGTGAAACGCAGGCCCAGCATACCGTCATGAAAATGATGCTGCGTCAGCTTGGGCTCAGCGAGGCTTTCCAGCCGGAAAGCCTGCTGTCTGCCCTCTCCGCCTGGAAAGCGGAAGGCCGCAGCGCGGACGAGCTGCCGGAAAGCGGGCGCGAGGAATCGGATGCCAAGCGTGCCATGCTCGCCTATGAAGCGTGGAAACAGGAACGCAATAAAATGGACTTTGACGATATTCTGCTGCGTGCCTCCGCACTGCTGCGTGACCCGGATGTGCTTCAGCCGCTTCAGCGACGTTTTTCACATATCATGGTCGATGAATTTCAGGATACGAATGCCTTGCAATATGAGATGGTGCAGCGATTGGCTGCCCGACATCGCAATCTGATGGTCGTCGGAGATGATGATCAGACGATCTATACCTTTAATGGGGCACGCCAGGAATCCATTCTGGAGTTTGACAAGGTTTATAAGGATGCAAAGGTCATTACCCTGGATATTAATTATCGCAGCGATGCGCGGATTTTGGGGCTGGGCTCTAACATTGTCGCCAAAAATGTCCATCGACGCTCCAAACGTCTTTCGGCTGCCGGGCGTGAAGGCTTGCCGCCGCAGTTTGCCACCCCATCCGGACCCGAGGAAGAGGCGGGGCATATTGTTACCCATCTACTCGGACAGGTAGAGGAAGGTCGGCTGCGCTACCGGGATATCGCTATTTTGCACCGGACAGCCAGCGGAAGCCGCTCTATTTTTGAGCAATTAATTATGCGGGATGTCCCATTTATTCAGTACGGAGCAGGGGCTGTATTTTATGATCAGTCCCTGATTCGTCCCTTAATGGATCACCTGCGCTTGTCGCTAAATCCCCGGCGTATGGAATCCATTCCGAGCACCCTCGGGCCGCTGTACGTATCCCGTGAGGCGGGGATGGAATGGATTATGCGCGAGGAGAAACAGCAGGCTAAAAAATACCCGCTGATTCATCTCAGCCGCTGGGATCGACTACGTGATTTTCAGCGTGAGCAGGTGAAAGAGCGTATTCGTCTGATTCGCAGTCTCACTACAATGAAACCTGCCTATGCCATTCAAGAAATGCGGCGCGTCTTTTATGACAAATATTTGGAAAGTGGAGATACGGGCGCGTGGACTCATTATAAGGAAACGATGCAAGAAAGTCTGGAGGAGCTCGAAACGGCAGCCAAGCGGTTTGACACCGTGGAGGCGTTCGTCAGCTTTGCGGACGAGCTTTCCGAGCGTCACCGCCAAATGGAATCGCTGCGCAGAGAAGAAGACAGCGATGCTGTTCGGCTCATGACGATTCACCGCGCCAAGGGGCTGGAATTCCCTTGTGTCTATTGGATCGGGGCCAGCGAAGGCATCCTGCCCCACAGTTCGGCCCTGCACAGCGAGCTTCCAGAGGATCGGCGGGCAGGCGCCGCCCCGACTACGGCTGTGGATAACGATGCAGCGCTTGAAGAAGAGCGCCGCCTCGCTTACGTGGCCGTCACCCGGGCGAAGGAGTTGTTGTACATCACCTCTCCCGCCTCTAATCATGGCAAGCCTGCCGCCGTGTCACGCTTCCTGCTGGAAGCCTATGGGGTCACCCCTGAGGCTTCCAAACCGGAAACACGCCGCAGCAGCTTCGGCCAACCGAAGGGTGCTTCCGGGTATAGCAACCGTGCTGGTGCTGGATCGCCAGCGTCTGGCACAGCGACCCGCGTGAGCAGCAGGCCGGGATCAGGCAGCGCTACGGTACGGACGACCTCGTCGGTGGCAGGGTCTCCGGCGGAGCCACGCATCAACGTGCCCGTGTGGAAATGCACCGACGGTGCCTGCAAAGCGTGGATGCGTCGCGACACAACAAGCGGACGCTGTACAAGCGCGGCTAGCACAGGCACGCCGCCGGTGTGCCCGCTCTGCTCCTCCCCAATGACGGAGGGAACGCGCAGCATCCCAGCCAGATAGGCAGAAGGCGCATAGCTGGTATGGAGAATTGTTCTTTTACTGGACTGGTGACACTCGTGATTTCCAGCCTACCTGTTGCAGATTATTAATGAATCAAAAAAGTTAAGTTGTAGACAGACCAATAAAAGAAAAGGCGGCAGACTAGGATATGAAAATAAAATCCTCGTCTGCCGCTATCTGTTTTAACTTGCTATCGAACGATCGTATCCCGTTAGTTCAATGCCTTGCCTGTTGTGAAGTTATATATTTTAATGATTAAACAAGCGTTCCATCACCCAATAGGTGTTCCGTCAGGTAGTTTGGTATCTGGTTTCAATAGAACCACATCCCCCTTTTCGGGTATTCCTCCAAGGACCAATACCTCTGACTTAAAGCCTGCTATCCGTCGAGGTGGAAAGTTGACTACACCTATGATTTGTTCCCCTATAATATCTTCAGCCACATATCTTTTTGTAATTTGTGCACTCGAAGCTTTTATTCCGATATCTTGTCCAAAATCAATTTCAAGTTTAATAGCAGGTACTTTTGCTTCTGCAAAAAATTCAGCTTTAATTATGGTTCCAACTCGAATATCTAGTTTCAAAAAATCATCAATCGTTGCCATCTAAACATTCTCCTCATCGATTATTTTCTTCAATTTCGCGATAATCAGTTTCAAATTTAATATTTTGCAACTGTAGTATACTTTAAAGATTTTGCCCAAAAATACATCCCCATACCGAATAAAGTCATGATTCCACCTATGAATTGAAATGCAGAGATTATTTCTCCCAAGAATAAGTAGGCGAGAATTATGGCAAGAACAGGCTCTCCAATAATACCAACTGAGACCGTAGTTGCACCCATTGATTTCAACAACAGATTAAAAATATATTGTCCAAAAATAGTTGGGATTACTGCAAGTAACAAGAAATACATCCAATCCGACGAGTCATATTTGATCAAGGCATAATGATTCAATAAATTGTAGACCAGCATGACGCTGCCACCAATAAAAAAAACAATAACACTATATACATTTGCATTTATTTTGTGACTTACTTTCTGTCCTGCCAACATATATGCTGAAACCAAAATTGTTCCTACTAAAGATAATCCATCTCCGATTAATGCCTCTCTCGAAATCCCAATGTCTCCCCAAGCTATAATGATTGAACCGACAAGAGCGGCGATCAAACAAAGAAGGGTCAATATGTTTGCTCGTTCTCTGAACATAAAGTATGAACCCATCATTACAAATAAAGGCTGTAACGATAGAATGACCATGGAGCTCGCAACTGAGGTATATACTAAAGATTCCATCCAGAATAAGAAATATAACCCGAGAAAAAGACCCGCTATGAAAACGGTACTCCAATCTTTTTTGTTCATTTCTAAGGAACGGAACATTTTCCAAGGTACAAAAGGAAGCATTATGAGTACTGACATATACAATCTGTACATCCCAGCCACAGAGGTTGGAGTATCGGAGGATTTTATCATGATGGATGAGATAGAAACAGACAATATGCTGATTAAAAGCAAGATATACGGATGAAACGGTAACGACGATTGATTTATTTTCACATGTACGCCTCCAAGATGTCTTATCCAATCGCCTGTGCACAGGATTGTAATGATAAGCCGAAGATCTGGTATAATAATATCACCACTTTTATTTTATTTGTGTAACTATATCTTTAATTTATATAGAAATATCGTCATCAGAAAGGACCTCGCTAAAATGGAAAAACAATTGCATGAGACCATTCTATATCCCGATGTTTCATTTCCATACATCATGTACACCCATACTATTCATGCAAGTAATCCTGAAGGTAGAGGATTCAACGATTTACATTGGCATGAGGAACTACAAATCACTTTGGTTACCAAAGGAAAGCTAGTGATACAAGTTAACGGGATTGATCATGAATTACAAACAGGTCAGGCCATTTTAATTAATAAAGGTGTTCTTCACGTTACTACACACCTTACACATAACGGTCAATATGTCAGTTTTAATTTCCCTGAGAAGCTGTTGGCCTTTTATGCAGATAGTGCGATGGAAAAAAATTATGTACTTCCTTATACAAACTCTCTCTTATTGTCATTCGTAATCAAAGGAGATGTTGAATGGCAAATTCAAATACTGCAAATGCTTTGGGATATGAAACAGAAATTTGATATGAAAAAAAAGTGGGGCTGGGAATACGAGGTTTCCATCAAAACGGCACAATTATGGTTAGTCTTAATATCTAATATTTCGCTGTCTTCTGAGGAAGCACCTAAATACATGAAATTGCAACAGGAGCGACTTCAATTGATGCTCAGCTTTATCCATCAAAACTACTCAGACAATATAACACTGCAAGAAATTGCTGCTATAGCACATTTAAGTATTTCGGAATGCACTCGTAGTTTTAAGAGAACTATTCATATGACACCTTACGACTACTTAATTAAGTACCGTATCAAGAAAAGCAGCGAGTTATTAATTTCAACAGATTCTACAATAACTGAAATAGCCCACAGAGTGGGGTTCAATCATGTAAATCACTTCATTCAGTCTTTTAAGAAACATCATAAAAAAACACCTAAAGAATTCCGGAAATTTAGAAATGAATTCATCAATTAAGGAAGAATTCGTTCAGCAAATTTCGCCCAGACAAATTCAGAAGATATGAAGTTTGTTTACCATCGGAGTTAAAAATCCATAATTTAAGGATGATTTCTTCCGAAATTCATAGTATGGTTCCTGCCTCGCCTCTAATTTATGATGAAATTAAAGAGAGGTGATGAACTAAAAAAACTTAAAAGAAAATATTGAAAACGCATACAAATGAAGATGGGATTATGAAAGCAGTTGTTTATTATTTAATTTTTTTATTTTTGAAAACGGTTTCTTCAATCTGCGCCGCAGGACAATTAGGGTGGTAACATCTAATTCAAGGAGTGAGTCATATGCCAGATCCATGGAAAAGAAGGTTTTTCGGCATTCTTAGTTTTGTTCTCTTATCTTTTTTGTTGGTATCTCTCGATTTAATTCCAAGCTTAGCAAAAGCAGAATCAACTAACTTGGTCACCCATGTTGAAGACAAAACGACGATGGATGCAAGTCAAGATTTATCCACTAATGGCAAATCTCCTTCTACAGTTGTCAGCTCCAAAGATGCAATTATTCAAGGTTACGGCGTAGAAAAACGGGATACTCCCTATACCGGCGATACACTTTATAAAGGCGACGGCTATGTATCCTTCTTTTATGATTATGACCCAAATTCGGGCAAGTCTGACGGGACGGCTACGTTTAAAGTGAATGTGCCGACAGCAGGTCTATATAAGCTGAGCCTCGGTTACTATATTCCGGCGAACACCGGCTCCAAGGATACCAGCTTCGAGGTCAATGGTACAATGGCTGAAAGCATAACGCTGGTTCCCCCTCCGGAAGGTGCGGTTGTAAACGAGAAGTTGGTAAGCAAAATCATGTTGAAAGCCGGTACAAACGAGGTTACTTTTTCAAGAGGCTGGGGATATTACGGGATCGAATACGTGAAGGTTGAATTCGCCAGTTTGCCTGCTACAAACAGCAAAATTGAAGCCGAAGACGGAGTCATTACGGGTGAGGTCAGCACCGAAACCGCCAGCACGGGCTATTCTGGTACCGGTTACGCAGCCTTTAAAGGCACAGGGTCGTTAACCCTTGCCTATAACGCAGCTTCAAGTGGCTTTTACAATATTGCAATCGGTTACAGCAATCCAAATAGTTACAAAAAGACCCATATGGTGGTCAACGGTCAGACAAGCGAAATATCCCTTCCGACAACAGCAAGCTATTCCGAGGTATCCGGCGGTAAAATCATGCTGAATTCGGGAAACAACACAATACAGTTCAATGTCGACTTGGGCCAGTATCATATCGACTACATCAAGCTGGCAGCAGTGCTCCCCCCGAAACTGCATCAGATTGAGAAAAAGCCGGTAAACCCGAATGCGACTGCGGAAACCAAGGCACTCATGGGTTATCTCGTGGATGTTTACGGGGACAAAATTCTTTCCGGTCAGCACACTCTTGAGGATGCCCAGTGGATTAAAGACCAGACTGGAAAGTATCCTGCGATGTTGTCAACGGACATGATGGATTACTCCCCCTCTCGCGTCGAGCATGGTGCCACCTCAACTGAGGTGGACAAGGCGATCCAATGGGCCAAAGAAGGTGGAATTGTCACGTTTGTATGGCACTGGAATGCCCCTAAGGGTCTACATGACATTCCAGGCAAAGAATGGTGGCGTGGATTTTACACCGAGGCGACTACATTCGACGTTCAATATGCGCTTAATCATCCCGAGTCGGAAGAATATCAGCTAATCCTGCGAGACATTGATGCCATTGCCGTTCAGTTGAAACGCCTCCAAGACGCTCACGTTCCGGTGCTGTGGAGACCACTGCACGAGGCGGAAGGCAGATGGTTTTGGTGGGGCGCCCAAGGGCCAGACTCCGCCAAGCAGCTGTACCGTATCATGTACGACCGTCTAACACACTACCATCACCTGAACAATCTGATCTGGGTATGGAACTCCGAGAGCCCCGAATGGTATCCGGGGGACGATGTCGTCGATATTGTAAGTGTGGATATCTACAACCCGGCGGCTAATTATCACCCAAGTATCGGCAAGTACGACAGCTTGGTAAATCTCGTGCAAGGCAAGAAGCTGGTTGGTCTGTCCGAAAACGGCCCAATTGGCGATCCCGAATTGCTTCAAGCATATTCAGCGCATTGGCTCTTTTTCACCACATGGACGGGCGATTTCGTCCGCAACGGACAATATAACTCCCTGGATCATCTCATAAAAGTGTTCAACAGCGATTACGTGATCACGAGGGATGAGCTTCCTCAAGACCTATTTACTTCCTCCAAGAATGAAGCGGAGTAAGGCGCTCTTACGGGGCTCACCATATCACGGAAGGTAGCAGATATTCGGACGATGGGTATGTGGATGGATTCTGATAACAACGTCGACAAATTGGTAATTACTTTGAACGTGCCCATAACTGTACCGTCCCACCCAGCACCATGAAGTAACGCAGAAGCCTGCCCCTAACGAACAGCGGCCACCTCAGAAAATAACCGAGGCGGCCGCTGTTGGTTTGTAACTTGAATGAATGCAGTCTATAGCAAACCTTAATGAAAAAGGACCGTCTCCTCTCCAATTGGAAAGTGGAAACGGACCCGTTCTTTATGCAAAACGAATTAATTGGTGGACCATAGCTTAATCCGGTTTTGAATATGTTTGGTAAAGGATTGTTCCATTTCTTGTACTCCGGCTTTCTCCAGCTCTGCCATATAGGCATCCCAAACCTTATCGAAGTTTTCCGGCTTGGTCATGACAGCTTCCGGAATTCGTTTCCATGTAATATCCTTCATCTTGGCTCCGAGAATAACAGCCGGATCGTCATTGGGGAGAGACATCGTGTAGGCTGCTCCGTATGCTCTCGGTTGGAATTCTTCTTCCTTCGGGAATAGATCTTTCCAATGATCAATCTTATAGGCCTTTAGGACTTCCTTCTCCGACTTGTTATAAGTTGCTGTCAGCATCTCCGGATAACTACGAGTAAAGTAGTTGCCGGTGGAGTCCTTGATGCCATCACCATAATGGACCGACAAGTTCCAATATAGACCGATTCCAGATTCTTTTTGGAAAGCTGCATTGTCATTGTTCATCCGTTCCAGCACAGCCGGAATAATCGTCCGTTTGCCGTCTTTAACCGTGTAATGCTTTCCTTCAATCCCCCAATTATTCAGGATTTGCCCCTCTTCCGATGCCAGAAAGTCGAGGAACTGGATAGCGCGTACCGGGTCCTTGCACTTGCTAGAGATCGAGATTCCATATCCCCCATCAAAGCCAGGAAGCCAAAAGTTGGTGTCCTTATATTCCTTGCTCATGGTGACTGGATAATGACCGTATGTTTGGTCGAATTTGCCCTCCGCTTTTAGCGCATTTTGCCCGTCGCCATAGTCCCATTCTGGATCGGCAAGGCCAAGCACGCGGCCTGAAGCCACCTTCGCCTTAAACTGATCGGTCTTCTGCACGAAGCTTTCCGGATCAAGCAATCCAATGGAGTTCATGTGATTCAACCAGCGGAAATATTCCTTTTCTTCCGGTCGGCGGAAATGATAAGTCGCTTGGTGTGTTTTTTGATCAATGTAGTATTCGCCGTCGTCTGGTCCCCCGGTCGTTTGAAATCCTGAGTTTGTTACCTGGTACATATGCCAATCGTCGGCATTAAGGGACAATCCGATATTTTTATTTCCATTTTCGTCCGTCGGATGCTTGGTGATATAGTCCTTAATGACTTTTTCAAAATCCTGTACCGTACGAATGTCCGGGTATCCCGCTTCCTTGACGACACGATGCTGGAGTTTAAACCCTACGTCGGGTTTAATTTTTTTCTCCTCGACAGCGGACCAGGTCGGAATCACATAGATCGATGGGTCGTCCAAACTGTACTTTGTCCGAACAAGCTTGTCTCCCAGCATTTTTTTGATGTTCGGTGCGTGCTTGTCGATCAAATCCGTCAGATCAATGATTGCACCAGCATCGACAAGTTTGCCGACATCCGCCTTAGCAGCGATTAAATCAGGATAGTTTCCTGTGGCTGCAATCAACGAAATCTTTTGGACCGGGTCTCCGACAGCGAATTCAGCATCTAGAGTTACTCCGGTTTTTTCAGCGATGACCTTACCGACTTGATCCTTCATGCTATTCCAATTTGTGCTGGAGTCTTCCGAAAAATAAGTAAGTGTGATGTCTCCTGTTGTTACGGCCTTGGTAGCCTCAGACGGATTATTACCGCTGCACCCTGCAAGGGTCGCGACTAAAGTCAGTGACATTACGAAGGACACGACCATTCTATTTTTTCTTGACTTCATGGAGCGAAACCTCCCATTATAATGAATGTTTGCTTCGTTTAGCTCTTTACCGCTCCGAGCGTCATACCCTTAACAAAATATTTTTGTAGAAAAGGATAGACGATAAGAATCGGCACTGTAACAATGATGGTGATTGCCATTTTGACCGATTCCGGGGAAACCTGTGCCATACGCTCGGCCATATTAGCAGCGTCCTGGGAATTGGTTGCGCTTGTTGTCGTACTTTGCAAAATTTTCATCAATTCATATTGCAGAGTCGTCAACGATTCGTTAGACCCATTAAACAGATAAGTATCGAACCAAGAGTTCCATTGCCCTACCGCCAAGAAAAGCGCTACGGTCGCTAATGCCGGTTTGCAAAGAGGAAGAATAACGCGCCAGTAGATCGTGAAATCGTTGGCACCATCCAGCTTGGCTGATTCCTGTAACGCATAAGGCAGACCATCAATGAAGGAACGAATAATGAAGACATTAAACGCACTTACAAGACCTGGTAAAATATAGACGGCAAATGTATCAATTAAATGCAATTCCTTCATCAGGATAAAACCTGGAATCAACCCTCCAGAAACATACATGGTGACGGCCAGAAAGATTGAGATGAACCTTCTAGCTTGAAAATCACTTCGTGCAAGCGTATAGGCAAGCATCGAGCCGCTGACCAAGCCTGCTACGGTGCCAATGACGGTTCGCAGAAAGGAGATCTTAAATCCAGTGATTAACCCCTCATAGGTGAAAATCAAGTCGTAATTCTTCAACGTGAATTGCCTTGGCCAGATGGTGATCCCACCTCTAATGGTGTCTACCGAATCGTTAAAAGAGATAGCTAGCACATTTAAGAACGGGTAGATCGTCAGAACGGTGACCACAATCATGAAAACATAAACAACTATCCACAGAATTCGGTCTTGTGGTGATTTCGCCTGAAGCTTGTTGTTTAATCCGCCGACCGGCGTAGTGCTTTTGACAGCCTCCATGTCCATTCTCCTCCTTACATAATGCTCTCGTTGGTATAGCGCTTAAAGATTCCATTAGCCGCAAACAATAGGATCAGGCTTATCACCGAATTAAAAATATTAATGGCCGTTCCGAAAGAGTAACGTCCCATCGCCAGACCATAATTAAGCGCATACAAATCAAGTACTTCAGAGTAATCAATGACCAGGTGATTGCCCAGCAGAAATTGTTTCTCGAATCCTGTACCGAGCAGATGACCAATAGACATAATCAGGAGAATGATAATAGTCGGCCGGATCCCCGGCAGCGTGATATGCCACATTTGCTGTAATCGGCTAGCGCCGTCCACCCGCGCAGCCTCGTATAATTCAGGACCAATCCCGGCGATGGCAGCCAGATAAATAATGGCGTTCCACCCCGTTTCCTTCCAGATGTCTCCGAAAGTTACAACCCACCAAAATAATTTACCTTGGGCCATAAACTGGACTGGCTGATCGATGATGCCTAGACCCATGAGCATATCGTTTACGACACCGCCATCCGCTGAAAGCATTTTGGTGACAATGCCTGCAGCAACCACCCATGAAACAAAGTGCGGCAGATAAGATACGGTCTGAACAAATCGTTTTATCACTTGTATGCGGACCTCGTTGAGCAATAGAGCAAAGACAACGGGTACAATAAAACCAGCGACCAGTCCCATAAGACTCATAGCCAGCGTGTTCCGCAGTACTTGGTAGAAATGATCATCTTGGAACAAAGTACGAAAATGCTCCAAGCCCACCCACTTCTGTTCAAAAAAACTCAAACCAGGTCTGTATTTCTGAAATGCCATTGTCCAGCCCCATAGCGGCAAATACTGAAAGATGAAGACCCAGATTACAAACGGAATGGACATATAATAAAGATACCTCTGGCTTTTAAATACCTTCCAAGCATTCCGCTTCGGTTTTTTGTATACGTTTTCCGAATTTGCTGTTACCGCTTTCATTTTTTTCATCCCCTCTCTTAAAACCAATCATAAAACAGAGGAGAGTCAGAACCCATACAATGGATTTCGGAAAAAATCATCCACAAATTATGGATTTTTATATTCCGACGGTGAACGTCCTTCGTACCTTTTAAATTTGCTGTAAAAGTAGTTGACGCTTGTATAACCCACGCGTTCAGCGACTTCGTACACTTTCAGTCCCTGGTCCAGCAGCTCCTTTGCTTTTTGGATGCGGACTCGGTCCAGATATGTGTTGAAGTACTCCCCCGTCTTGTTTTTGAAAAGCTGGCCTAAATAGGCAGTACTATAGTTTAGTAGTCCGGCTAACGCTTCCAGCCTTAAGTTGTCTGCATAATGCTTGTGAATGAAGTCGATCATTTTTTTGAATTCCAGCTCCTTTCCACGGTGTTCAGAGTCTTGCGCCAATGTTAGCAGGAAACGGTGGGTCTCTTCCAAAAGATCATATAGATGATCATGCTGGTATATCCCATTTAAAAAACGGGAAACTTCCTCCGTCTCTTTCAACTCGATACAGAAACCCGCGGTCAGCTTATGAATGATTGCATTGGACAGAAAAAAGAACGACTCTTTGATCAACTTCTCATCTTGCCCCTGTTTGAGAAAAAATGCAGCCGCCTCGTTCAATAATGGCAGTATTGCGGTTTGGTTTCCTACTTCCAGACTGTAATACAGGCGGAAGATGAATTCCTCCATCGTTTCCTCAGCTTTATCAGCAGACAATCGGGGAGAATTCAGCGAAGGCGAAAAGAGAGGATACGGACCTAGCAGTCGGTTCTTCTCGCTGAAAAAGGATTGTTTTACCGCTTCCTGGGCCTTTAAAAAAGATTTACAAATATCTTCAGGAGCAGATACTATCCCTCCGGTTGCAGCGGCGAACCGGACATTATCCGCAACATTACGAATCTCATTGTGCAGAATTTCACGCCGTTCTCTTCCCCGCAGCGGCGCGTTGAGCAACAGGACTGTATACGGGGGGATTACTGTGACAAGTCCCATCATCCGCCCCTCTATCTTTGCCTTCAATCCATTCGAAAGCTGGTATGCGACATCAGAACGGTCCACTTCAGAAACACGCGGGTAGACGACCACGACTTCGTAGTTGCTCCACAACAAATCCGCTTCTATTGCCTTACTTCTCAACTTGGCCGGATCTTCAGTTCTCTCTTGAGGGACGAGCAGGCTATGCAGGTATAAATCCCGATTTATAACCTCTCTCTTACGCCACTCCCCTTGAAGACGCTCCTCTTCGATCCGCTCGCGTATCCGTTTTAAACTGGACGACATTTCATCAATGTCGACCGGTTTAACGAGATAGCCGAACACCCCGTATTTGATCGCTTGTTTGGCATACTCAAAGTCGGCATATCCACTGAGGATCATAAAGTGCAAATGATGACCGCTGGATCTCAAGTGCTCAATCAACTGTAGGCCATCCATAACCGGCATTCGGATATCTACGATTACGACATCAGGAGCTTTTTCCTCGATGACTCCCAGTGCTTCCTTTCCATTGGCTGCCGTAGCTGTAACGATAAATCCGAGGCTTTCCCATGGGATCAGCGTTTGAAGCCCTTGACGAAGCTTCGGCTCATCGTCAACGATGACTACCTTAATCATTTGGATTCACCCCCAGGTATGAAAAACTGAATACAAGTGCCTTTCCTAGGCTCGCTCTGAATATGTAAAGCACTAGAGGTCCCATACAGTAAGACGAGACGATCATTTACGTTTCGTAGTCCAATTCGCTGGACCTCCTGTTCATGTACGGATGCAGCAAGCTCTGCTTGTACTAGGGCGAGACGATCGGCCGTGAAACCAGCACCGTTGTCACATACCATAACTCGAACCCCCTCCGGGATTTCCTTAACTTTCACTTCAATGACAGCTCCTTCTGCTTGATTATCCAGACCGTGTACAATAGAATTTTCCACCAATGGTTGGATAATCAGAGGTGGAACCAACATTTCCTCCAAATTTGGATCAACGGTTAAGCGATACTCCAAACGGTCTTCATACCGAAACTTTTGAAGATCAAGATAACAGCACACTTGCTCAAGCTCTTTACGCATTGGAATCTTGTCGTTACCAGCCTCCAGACTGCTGCGCAACAACGCGCTCAACTGCCAGACTGCTTTAGCGATATCGTCCTGTTCGCGAATGTGGGCCTCCATTCTGATAGACTCCAAAGAATTGAAGAGAAAATGCGGATTGATCTGGCTTGCCAGCATTTTGAACTTGATCTCGTTTTGTCTTTGCTCCACGAGTCTTTTCTGGCGATTCGTCTCTTGGACCTCCTGGACCAAATGGTTTACGCTGCTGACGAGCGCGTTAAATTCCCTCGATAATAGACCCACTTCATCTTTCCCATCGATATGGAGATAGGTTTCCCATGAGCCCGCCCCTACTTGGGTCATATGCTTGCTCAAGCGAAGAAGCCTTCTGGATAATAGCGAAGCTGAAGCATAGATAAGCAAGGCTGCAAATATCAGGCTGGCTGTGATCGCGATTCCGCCGAGCCATATCACTTGATTAGCATCTCGGGTAATCTCAGAAACAGAAAAAATGGAAATAATGCGAAGTCCATTCCAGCTATTCTGTGGAGTTAGATTGGCGATAACCACCTTCGACGCTTTTCCATCGATGAGCATGTTGTAACTTCCTTCCTGATGGAAAAGTATATTTTCGTCGGCATGAATTTCAGAAAGATTCTTCCCGAACAACTCTGCTTCATTGGACGCGACAATCTGATTCCGGTTATCCACGATCAAGGTAGGGAACGATTCCTGATTCAGGATTGAATTTAATTGGCGCTTGTTAACATTTATGACCAGAACCCCTTTTCGTCCTGGTGAATCCACTGAAAATGATCGAATCAGGCTGAGATAATCGGCATCGTCCCTCTCATCCTTAATTAAATTCCAGCCGGCCAATCCTTTCTGCGCGATGGCCTCCTTGTACCAATCTGCGGTTGTGATCCTATCATCCGGTTGGATAAATTCCCAATTATTAAGTGCTCCAGGATTAGAGACATAGACACGGATGCCGGATATCTCTTTGTACAACTGGAGGTAGTCACGAATACCTGTATACTCCCGGTATGCCTGAATGACTTCGATGTAGCTGTCATACTTCTGGCTGGCTACCATTTTCATCCGATTGTCATTGGTCAGCCGGTACGAGATGTCCAGCGGCACTTTGATCAATTCTTCTGTACGATTTCGGACCCGCTCAACATTGTTGGACACTTGCATAAAGGCGTCTTTAATGACGGCCTCTCGAAGCTTCCCCGTCAGAAACAGGCCACATAACAGTAAGGGAAGAACAGCTACCGAAATGAATGTAAGCGTCATCTTCTTTCTCAGTTTCATGTCATTCATCATTCGTATAAAAAACATGGCTTGCCCCTCCCCAAACAGTACACTGATGCGCGCAAAATGCCCCTTTTCATATAAAAAGGGGCATAACTCCATCGATTGTTTTCTCTCTTTCGGCAATTATACTGTTGTACTAATCCTTAAGCCTTACCAGGCTTTATTGCCCGAAGCCTGAACCATCCACTTTCATAGTCTTTCTGTCTGTAGAGAAGAGGGAGGCCCAACTTCATAAGCCGATCCCCCCCATGGATAGACTTTTGCCCGCTATTTCCTGACTTAACTTTATATTCGAGCTCTGGATTTAGTCCGTCAAGGCGCAGGGCTCGCCAAGGCGCGTTCGGGACAGCCATCACTTGGAAATAGTAGACGATGGCATCCACTTGGTCTTCAGAAACAAACATCCAAGCCGATTCGTTAGCTTCAAACGGGTTCTTTAAGCGATACAAGTCACCTTTCTGTACTAAGCCACGTATCTGCTTGTATACTGCGATTTGGCGTTTGACCGTCTCTTTTTCCTCATCGGTGAATTTCGTGAGATCAAGCTCATATCCAAAATTCCCGGACATGGCGACATCACCTCGAAAATCAAGGGGTGTTATGCGTCCAACTTGATGGTTCGGAACTGCCGACACATGCGCTCCGATGGCGCTTACAGGATAGACAAGGCTAGTTCCATATTGAATCTTCAGACGTTCCACCGCATCGGTATTATCACTAGTCCAGACTTGAGGCATGTAGTAAAGCATGCCTGGATCAAAGCGTCCTCCGCCACTTGAACAGCTCTCGAAAAGAATATGCGGAAATTCGGTGGTGACACGCTCCAGCAACTCATACAATCCAAGAACATAGCGATGGGCAGTCTCAGATTGGCGCTCCGGCGGCAGAGCTGCGGAACCAATTTCCGTCAGGCAGCGATTCATATCCCATTTCACGTAAGAAACTGGGGCGCTGGAGAAAATGGCAGCCAGCGAATCGTAGATGTAATCGCGTACTTCCTTGCGAGTATAGTCCAGCACCAACTGCCATCTGGCTTCACTGCGTCGCCGTCCTGGAACGTGAAGGCACCAATCTGGATGCTCCCGGTACAACTCGCTGTCTGGAGAGATCATCTCTGGCTCAAACCAGAGCCCGAACTTAAGGCCCAGCCGATTGATACGGTTCGCGACATCCGCGAGTCCGTCTGGCAGCTTCCGACGATCCTCGTACCAATCGCCGAGAGACGAATTGTCGGAATCCCGTTTTCCGAACCAACCGTCATCTAAGACAAAAAGTTCGATGCCTAGCTCTGCCCCCTCCTTCGCTATCGATACCAGCTTATCTGCATTGAAGTCAAAATAGGTAGCTTCCCAGTTATTGACCAGAATAGGGCGTTCTTCATCCCGATATTTCCCTCGGCAAAGACGAGTCCGATACAAGCGATGATATGTACGCGACATTTCTCCCAGCCCTTGACCGGAGTAAACCATAACGGCTTCTGGCGTTTGGAAACTCTCACCTGGGCTCAGTAACCACGAAAAATCAAAGGAGTTCACGCCGATGCTAAACCGTGTAGAGCCGAATGAATCTATTTCTGCTCCCGCCTCAAAGCCCCCGCTGTACACGAGGCTAAAGCCGAATACCTCACCATAGCTTTCCGTTGTTCCCCGAGTGACCAATGCAGCAAAAGGGTTGAGTTGATGGCTGCTCATGCCCCTTTTACTATCAATTCGGGTTTCACCTTGAAGAATCGGTTTGCGGGTAATATTCCCCTCCCGAGCCCATGCTCCCGAAAGATACATGAACTCTAAATCGCTTTTACCTGAAAAATCGACACTGGCACTTAGAGCACGGAGAAGCCGAAGATTCTTGGCTCCCGCATTACTCAAACGAGCCGAACGAGCGATTACGTTTCGATCCGCGAAGACGGTATAAAGAAGAACAACTTTAAGGCCTGAAAAGTCATCTTGTAACTCCAGTTCCAGCGTATCCGCTTCGTCTTCATTTTCGATATATACGGCCGGAAGCCCGGTTAATGATGGCTTTCCCTTAGTGATCCGGTAGCCAATATACTTTAACTCCGTGATACGAGTTCCATCCTCAAGCTCTACTTGGTACGCCGGGTTACGGAAGTCCCCGCTCCCATACTGCGGATATTCTTGCGGTAGCCGATCCAATCCAGCCGTCGCGGGAGTGTGAAGCAATAGGTCAGCCATGGGTTCGCGGTGCTTCAACCTGTCTCCCCAGTATACATGCACAGGAAATCCATCCACAATCTGAATAATATAACTCATGCCCGACGACTGCAAATGAAACAGCCCTGTTTGCTCTTGAACAATGATACCCATTGGGAAAATAACCCCTCTCTTAGATAATAATCATCGGAGTTCCACACCAAAAAGACACTCAGAAGAAGCATTTTGTAACAGCCATCAACTATGTTCATATGGTGTAAAGCTTGATAAGATTCAACAATGTAGCAGTAGGTTCTACAGAAATCATATATTAATTTTAGATATGAAGTACATGGCATGGTGCTCACTATTTATGTTATAATGCTTGATAATTTACATAAGGAGATTTAGCGTGATAGAATATTTGCCGCGTAGTAAACAGCATTCTGAATTGTATCTAACTCAGTTTGGCATAGAGGAATGCATACCGAGTCACTTTTTTGGACCTGCGATAAGAGATCACTATCTGCTTCATTATATTTTGGACGGAGAAGGTACCTTCGAGGTCGGTGGGTTCAGTTATCGCTTGCGGAAAGGACAGTGGTTTCTAATCTGCCCCCAGGTCATTACTTATTATCAAGCCGATGTAGTGAATCCTTGGTCTTATTGCTGGTTTGGATTTGACGGGGCACTGGCAGAAACACTCCTCAAGCAAGCAGGTCTAACGATGACGCGTCCAATCCTCAACTTTGAAGGAGACCATTTGATTCATCAGTATTTGCAGCGAATGAACGAATCAAGTGAATGCCATAAAGCTCGGGAAACCAGACTGACCGGTCTGCTTTGCTTAATGATATCGGAGCTTATAGAATTCGGTCCGGTAACACCTCCCGAACAAAAGGAAAGCCGGTCGGAAATTTACGTGGAAAAAGTGAAGGATTTTATCGAAATGAATTATGCTCAGAAAATTACCATTGAGCACATTGCAAATTTTATCGGACTCAATCGAAGCTATTTATGTTCGTTATTCAAACAACAAGTGAACACAAGTATTCAGGATTATTTGGTTCGCTATAGGATCAATAGAGCATGTGAAATGATGGGAAACGCTGAACTTTCGATCGGTGATATTTCCCGTTCAGTCGGCTATAACGACCCTTTACTCTTCTCGAAAATTTTCAAAAAGGTAAAGGGACTCTCCCCCAAACATTATCGAACCGAAACCCATACTCAAACTCAAGTCGACTACTAACGAACAAAAGAGGTCAACCCAAAAAACTGGCTGACCTCATAAGTTTATTTTGTAGTTTGTCCTTCCAAATAAGAAACCGGCTCTTTAACCTCTACTTTGGTGCCGCCAAATTCATCTTTAATGTATTTTTGAGTATCCTCGTTATGATAGAGATCCGCTAACTTTTGCAGCCCTTTGTCATTCGCCTTATCAGATGAAGTAACCAGGACGTTAATATTATTTTTGGTTGCCTGACTGATCTCCTCATGGAATAAGGAATCTTTCAGTACATTCAGACCCCCTTCTAAAGCAATTGTATTCCCAATCAGCACCAAGCCTACATCTTGAATCACTCGTGGTCCTGTTTTGTCATCAATTAGTTCAAATTTCAGGTTTTTAGGATTGCTAGTAATATCATTGACTGTACCCAAGGCATCATTAAAGTCAGCCTTAAGCTTAATCAAACCGGATGCTTCCAATAACTTTAAACCTCTTGCCGTATTGGCTGGGTTATCTGCCAAAGCTACCAGAGCCCCGTCGGTCACTTCATCGATGCTTTTGAATTTTTGCGAATAAATCCCCATGGGCTCCAGGTAGGTTGTGGCTATAGCCTTCAAATCAGCTTTGCTCTCTTTGTTATAGCTAACCAGGTACGCCCACGATTGGAATGCATTCACGTCTACTTCGCCTTCTTTGGTCGCATTGTTCGTTTCGATTCCGCCGTTAATTTCTTTCACTTCAATGTCCAACTTGGCATCCTTGGCGGCCTGGGACTGGGCAATATGCTTCCAGATCTGGGCGTCAGAGCCCATGGAGCCGATGACTACTTTTTGCGTTTCCGAACCGGAAGCGGCGCTGGAGCCATTGCTGTCAGAACTTTTATTACCGCATCCTGCGGCAATCAATAATAAACTAATCCCTAATAGTAAAACGAACGATTTCTTCATGTTGTTTTCCCCCAGATCATGTATGCTAGTGCATCGTCATTCCACCTGTAACATTAATCGCTTGTCCTGTCATATATGCAGAGAGCGGACTGGCCAGAAACAGCACCACATTGGCGACATCCTCCACCTCGGCCGTTCTCCCCAAAGGTACCTGTGAGCAATCTTCTTCGTATATTTCTTGAGCGGTCATTCCGCGAATGACGCCCCCTTCAATCCGTTCACGATGTTTCATCGGCGTTTCTACGATACCTGGACAAACCGCATTCACCAAAATTTGATGCGGAGCAAGCTCAATGGCCATCACCTTGGTCAAGCCAAGAACCGCATGTTTGGATGCACAATATCCGCCCATGGCCCGATATCCATTTTTTCCAGCCTGCGAAGCAATTTGAATAATTCGTCCTGATTTACGAGCGGCCACCATTTCTTTGGCAAAACGTTTGGACGCTACATACAGCCCAGTTGAATTGATCGAAAATACTTTCTCCCAATCAGCTAACTCACTATCAATGACATAATCCATCGTAGAAGTACCCGCGCAGTTCACCAATATATCAGGAGCTCCCGTTTCGCTGATTAGTAGATCGCACCATCTTTCGATATCATCCGGTTTCGATATGTCCAATTGCGTTTCAACCAACTGTGGATTGACCACTCTATACGGCCCTTCATAAGAAATATCAGCAGAAATCACTTTAGCTCCGCTTTGAATGAAAAGCTCTACAATTCCCTTGCCTATGCCTGACTTGCCGCCTGTCACTACCGCTGTCCGATGAGATAGGTCAATCGAAATCATAGATTTTAAAGTACTCTTTCGAAAGGATCGCGGCTAATACCAGCTTCCAATACAATCTTCACATATTCCTGCGCGGAAAAAAGAGAGTGGTCCTTGTAGTTCCCGCATTCCAAAGCAGTAACAGCCGGAACCTCTGTCGTTTCCAGAATTCTTTTCAAGGTTTTTTCCAAAGCGAGTGCAATTTCCTCAGGCTCGTGTTCATTCCACAAAATCAAGTAGAACCCCGTTCTGCATCCCATAGGAGAGATATCAATAATTCCTTTGATTTCATCTCTCAGGTACGTTGCTAATAAGTGCTCCAGCGTATGTACAGCAGCTGTAGGGAGTGCATCTTCATTGGGTTGCAAAAATCTCAAGTCATACTTTTGTACTGTGCTTCCTTTTTCGTCATGCTCTACTCCCGCCGCTCTTACATAAGGAGCCTTTACAATCGTGTGATCTAATTGAAAACTTTCTACTTTTGCCATTTTTCTTTTCCTCTTTTCTGTAATTTATATTTTTAATCTAATGATGGATACTCTACATTTGTGATTTTTTTTAAAGAATTAAATGCTCTAAATCAGCATTTTTGTAATTATACATCGGATTACTCGGTTTTACCACTATAATTCTTGTCGTATTTCTTTTTTCTTTGATCGTCTCTCCTTTGCCTGTAGGTTTTGACATAGTGTACAATGTATACGATAATGCATTTTTACGAAAAAGATCGAGGACATCATAAGCCTCATTTAGGAGAATGCTCTGTGAATGAACCGGATTGGAAGCACCTGAATGCTGTCCCATTACCCTTGCAGGAATTTCAGCTACAGCTGGATCAAAACAGTGTCGACGCCAAGCAACTAGAGGAGTGGAGAAAGATTCCCGTCCTTTATCAGCTGGCTCTGGAGGAATTAAAGAATAAAATTAAGCTGATTCAGACGGAATGGAAGCTGTTAGACGGTTTTAGCCCGATTGAGCATATTAAAACCCGGATCAAAGAGCCCCACAGCATCGTGGAAAAGGTTCGGCGCAAAGGGCATGAAGTCACCTTGGACAATATATTGCGTGAAATTCATGATATCGCGGGAATGCGCGTGGTATGCGCTTTTGTGAAAGATATTTATCGTCTGATGGATCATCTTCACACACGGGAAGACATTCGTATTCTGGAGGTCAAGGACTATATAGCCCATCCTAAGCCCAACGGCTATCAGAGCCTACATGTCATTGTGGAAATTCCGCTGATCCTGTTTGAGGGCACGCGCTGGATCAAGGTTGAAATTCAATTGCGCACATTGGCTATGGATTTCTGGGCCAGTATGGAGCATATTTTGTACTATAAGTTCGATAAGAAAGTGCCTGAACATGTCGTTAATGGATTGACCGAAGCCGCACGTGCAACCTACGAGCTGGATCAGAAAATGCTGAAGTTGCGCGGCGAAATTTTATCGCTTAGCGAGGAACAGGATGCGGAAGAATCCCCGGCCAAACAATCCGAAGAGACGTCCTTGAAGACACTCTCCCTCCCAGCAGATCACGCCACTTCACGGCCACAAACCTGCTAAGTATTTGTGTACAAGATAATTTAAGAATTCAGTTGAGGCTGCAAAAACTATGGTTCAGTCTTACGCTGGATTCTTATGTATTGGGTACAAAAAAAGAGCCATCAAAACCACGTTCATCATGGTTTTGATGGCTCTTTTACACATTTTTTCGATCAAATATTACTGTTTCTCGCGAATCTCTGTGCTGATTTTCTCTACGATGTCCGCAATACTGAGTGATCCCAGATCGCCTTCGCCGCGTTTACGAACCGCTACAGTACCGGTTGTTTTTTCATTTTCCCCGATAACGAACATATATGGAACCTTCTCCAGTTGCGCCTCGCGGATTTTATAACCAAGCTTCTCATTGCGAGTATCCACTTCGACGCGTAGACCTGCTTTCAGCAACGCATCCTGTATCTCATTAGCAGTCTCGATATAGTTCTCGGATACTGGCAACAGCTTCGCATGAACAGGAGCCAACCACAATGGGAATGCACCTGTAAAATGCTCAGTCAGGATGCCCATGAAGCGGTCAATCGAACCATAGATGGCACGGTGAATAACGACTGGACGGTGCTTCTGGTTGTCCTCGCCCACATAAGTGAGGTCGAATTTTTCAGGCATTTGGAAGTCCAATTGGATCGTTCCGCACTGCCAGCTGCGTTTGAGCGCATCAAGAATGTGGAAGTCAATTTTCGGACCGTAAAATGCTCCATCTCCCGCATTAATACGGTAGTTGATGCCCAGGTGATCCAGCACGTTTTGCAGAGCTTGTTCCGCTTGATCCCACAGTGCTGGCTCGCCCATAAAGTCATCTGGACGTGTGGACAATTCCACTGTGAAGTCAAAGCCAAACACACTATACATTTCGTTAATCAGCTTAATTACGTCTGTAATTTCTTGTTCAATCTGACCTGGTGTGACGAAAATATGCGCATCATCCTGACAGAATGTACGAACACGCATCATACCGTTCAACGCGCCGGACAGCTCATGGCGATGCACTTGTCCAAATTCGGCTATACGAATTGGCAGATCGCGGTAGGAGTGAAGCTCATTTTTAAACACAAGCATATGCCCTGGGCAGTTCATCGGTTTCAGAGCAAATGTAGTTTCATCCACTTCGGAGAAGTACATGTTTTCCTTGTAATGCTCGTAGTGTCCCGATTGTTCCCACAGACGATTGTTCATCATCAGCGGTGTACGTACTTCCTCATAGCCATGCAGACGTTGAATATCACGGGAGTAATCTTCCAATGCAGTGCGGACAACCATACCTTTAGGCAGGTAGAACGGCATGCCCGGTGCTTCTTCGGAGAACATGAACAGTTCCAGCTCTTTACCCAGCTTGCGATGGTCGCGTTTTTTCGCTTCCTCCAGCAAATGCAGGTGCTCATCCAGTTGTGCTTTTTTCGGGAATGCTGTTCCGTAGATACGTTGCAGCATCTTGTTGTTGGAATCGCCTCTCCAGTATGCGCCCGCTACACTCAACAGTTTAAAAGCTTTGATGCGGCCAGTTGATGGCAAATGCGGGCCACGACACAGGTCAAAAAATTCGCCTTGATCATAGATTGTAATTTCCGCTTCTTCCGGCAAATCACGAATCAGTTCCAGCTTCAGTGGATCTTCCAGCTCTCCAAAAATACGAGTGGCTTCCTCACGGCTGACTACACGACGTGTAATCGGCAGATTTTCCTGTGCGATCTTCGTCATTTCCTTCTCGATCTTGGCCAAGTCGTCAACGGACAATGGGTTTTCGATATCAATGTCATAGTAGAAGCCGCTGTCGATGACCGGACCGATACCCAGTTTCACGTTTTTCTCACCGTAAATGCGTTTGAGCGCCTGAGCGAGCAAATGCGCTGTACTGTGACGATAAATTTCCAGGCCGTCTGCACCGTCCAGCGTAATGATTTCAAGGTCAACGTTCTGATCCAAAACGGTGTTCAGATCTACAGCCTTCCCGTTCACTTTACCTGCTACGGCGTTCTTTTTCAGCCCGGAGCTGATCGAACCCGCCACGTCGGCGATCGTTACGCCCTGCTCGTACTCGCGTACGGCTCCATCTGGCAATTTCACTTGAATACTCACGATTAAAGCCTCCATTTCAAATTGTGTTCTATATCAAAATTGAACGCAAAAAAACGCCTCTCTCCCTCAAGGGACGAGTGCGTTCAGCTCGTGGTTCCACCCTAGTTCGGCCCGCTCCTGTGCGTACATTTATGTTCATCGGAACATGCTCATGCACGACATGCGTGACCCTCCATTGGTATCCGTTAACGGGGATAAAGCGGTAGGCGCTTACTGATGTTACTGCCAGATTGCACAGCTACATGTTCAACGTCACGGCTACAAAGGGGTAACTTCACATGCGGTTGCCGGAAAAGCTCTCAGCCTCGTCTTTTCTCTCTGAACGGCCCTTCAAGGAAATCATGTCTTTGGTCAATGCCTTGAATATCACTATATTCTACAGCATTATAGATCAAATTCGCAGGTATTTCAAGTGGGCGTTTATGTAATTTCATGCCTCCTATTGGGTATTCGGCGGACAAAAAGGTGCAAAGGCAGCGATCCCAAGCACAGGAACGGCTTTGCTCTTTGAGCCGTTTTTCAGTACCTTTCATTCCTACGGTGTAGGCTTGTTGTCGTGCGTATTTATTTTACGTTCTATAGGAGATTTCAAATGGGTAGGGTTCTTCAAGAGAAAAAAAGGAACTGTTTTTGCAAAGTGGGACACTGTGCTCTACTCGCCCCTTTGTTTTCTCTTGGGAACAGCCATTTTAATTATTATGTTTTTGCGTACGGCATAGCTTAAAGCCGACCTCTATCAGGTGGTTTGTTTCTTTCGCACGTCTCCACTCGTTTCTTTCTCAGTGAAAAAGTAGAGCAAAGCCAGCACAGGCAGGACGACTCCAATCAGAGAACTAAAATTCCAACCTCCTAACGCATACGACCAACCACCTAATGATGATCCAATCGCTCCGCCTATGAAAAAAATAGACATGAATAATCCGTTCAGACGCCCCCTCGCCTCACTTCCCAAGGAGTAAATCACACGCTGTCCAAGTACAAGGTTTCCCGATACGGCCATATCCAGTGTAATCGCTGAAATAAAGAGAAGTACGAGCGCAACCGTCGAATGACTTTGAAAAAGATAGATGAGCGAAAAAGACAAGGCTGCAATGATCATAGCTAACCCGGTTAAACCTTTGCTCCAGCCTTTATCAGCCAATCTCCCGGCAATCGGGGCAGCTACTGCACCGCCTACGCCTACTAAAGCAAACAATGCAATCCCTTGTTGAGACATTCCGAAATCATCCGCCAAACGTAGAGGAACAACAGTCCAAAATAGGCTGAATGCACCAAATAGGCAGGCTTGATACAGGGCACGGCGGCGCAGTGCAGGCGTTTGTTTTAAAAGAGTGCCTAGCGAGAAAATTAATTTACTGTAAGATACCGTAGGCACAGGCTTGCGCTCTGGAAGAGCTCGCGAGAGCAGAATCGTCAACAGCGTCAAGACAATGGCTGACAAAATAAATACGGCTTGCCATCCCCAGATGCTGGTGATAAAGCTTGCTACTGGCCGTGCGAACATAATGCCTAGCAAGAGTCCGCTCATGACATTCCCAACAACGCGGCCGCGCTGCTCTTCGGATGCTAAATAGGTGGCGTACGGCACCAGTATTTGGGCTACCACAGATCCAATTCCAATGAATAAGGATGCAGTCAGGAACAACGGGGCATTGGTGGCAAAAGCGGCAACAACCAATGCACAGACTGTGATGATTAGCGATATGACCATAAGCCGTCGATTTTCAATAATGTCGCTGAGCGGTACGATAAATAACAATCCCACCACATAACCGATTTGAGTTAAGGTGACAATGAAGCCCGCTGCTGTAGAAGAAAGACCCATAGCAACGTGAATAGGTCCTACAAGGGTTTGAGCATAGTACAGGTTGGCAACAATAAGGCCGCATGCGGCTGCCAACAAAAACATCATCCAATTTGAGATACGGTTACTTTTTAAGGCTTGTTGTTCTCTTTGCATAATAATCCTCCTCATTAATTTAAATACTAAACGTATAGTTCATTAATTCGATAATCAAATAATATACTGAACGTTTCGTTTTGTAAATAGGCAAAATCAACTTTTTTATTTCACATGATATTTGATATACTGAACGTATAGTTTATTTTTCGCGTTTACTTATATCTGTTAAGAAGGTGAGCATTCCAGTGCAGAGCAAAAGAGGACGTCCACGTAATGTCGAGACGCAAAAATCTATCCTTAACGCTTCCTATGATCTACTGTTGGAGCAAGGCTTTGGGGCGGTTACGGTAGAAAAAATTGCTGAGCGAGCAAAAGTTAGCAAAGCCACCATTTATAAATGGTGGCCTAACAAAGCTGCAGTAGTAATGGATGGTTTCCTGTCAGCCACCATAGCAAGATTGCCCGTGCCCGACACGGGTTGTGTATTAGATGATATTCTCATTCATGCCACGAATTTAGTGCGGTTCTTAATAAGCAGAGAGGGTAAAATCATTACGGAGTTAATAGGTGAAGGGCAACTCGATTCAGGATTGTCAGAGGCATACCGGACCCGATATTTCCACCCTCGGCGACTTGAGGCCAGGCTTCTTATTGAGCGCGGAATAGAGCGCGGAGAATTGAAGGAAAATCTCGATATTGAATTATGTATCGATCTCATTTATGGGCCCGTTTTTTATCGATTGCTGGTAACTGGTTATCCATTAGACGATTCCTATGTGCGACAATTAGTCATGAATGCGTTCAAAGGAATTGGCATGGACTGAATAAGTGGTATCAAGCAGTTCTCACAGAGTATCCTCTGTGAGGGCTGCTTTTTCTTTTACCTGCCACGATCCTCTGGCTAACTCCTTATTTGTTTATTTGTTTATTCGTCAGGGTCTATACTAATCTTTTGCAGTAAGTCGATAAGAAGATCCTCTTCCTCTTCGGATAGTTTATGGACAAGGCTGACATTGAGCTCGTCCAATATTCCTTGTAAGACAGGGGCAAACTCTAACGCCTTGGCCGTGGGAGATACAAGATAGGAACGGCGGTCATTTGGGTCCGTTTTCCGTTCAATATAGCCTGATTCCTCCAATTGTTTCACAGAGCGTGCCGTGGTTGCCTTGTCAAATTTAAGTTCATTCGTCAACTGCTCTTGTGTAATGCCCGGTCGCTGCAAAATGAGCTTTAAAAAGCTGTGTTGTCCTCCACTGCCGATTCCGTAAGGGGCCAGTTTTTTGGACAGTATTTTTTGATTTCGACGGTACAAGTGGGAAATTAGCTTTCCAATCGGTTTTTTTCTCATCAAATACACCTCATTGGCTTGAAAATGACAAATCCCCAGTTGGGACCAAAGCAAAGTTTACAACAATATTGTTGCGCACGCAACTAATTTGCTGTACACTAGAACCGTTCATTTAGTTGCGCGTGCAACTAAATAGAAATTGTTAACGATAACGAGGTGTAATGATGAGTTCAACTGCTACAACGGCTACAACCTATCAAGAGAATATCGAAGTCCAGAAGAAACGTTGGCTGATTTTAATTGTTTTGAATCTGTTTACATTTATGTCCACGTTGGATGGAAGCATCGTCAATATCGCTCTTCCTGTGTTGTCTCGCACGTTACATTTACCCGTGGCACAGATTGAATGGGTGACAACCGCCTATTTAATGGCGATATGTACCGCTATCTTATTTTTTGGCAAGCTTGGAGATATCGTCGGTAAAATCAAAATATTCAAAATCGGCACAATCGTATTCATTCTTGGCTCCCTAATGTGCGGTCTTAGCTCTTCGCTTTCTATGCTGCTGATTTCCCGTATTATTCAAGCATTTGGAGCGTCCATGACCATGGCGAACAGCCAGGGGATCGTGACAGATATCTTCCCGTCCAATGAACGGGGCAAAGCACTTGGCCTCATTGGAACCTTCGTTTCTCTGGGCAGTATCGCCGGGCCAAGCTTGGGCGGTATTATTGTCTCGTCGCTGGGCTGGCAGTACATTTTCTGGGTCAATGTACCGGTAGGGCTGGTCGCTGTCTTTCTTGGCTGGAAGCTTCTGCCGAAGGATTTGATCAAGGTGAAAGATAAAATTGACGTTCCCGGTAGCTTGGTATTTGCTATTTTTATTCTCACTTTGTTCGTCGGATTGTTGCTGGGACAGCAGGTCGGGTATGGCGACAAACGTATCGTTGCTTCGCTGGTGGTGGCTGTAGTTGCTTTTGCCATGTTCATTAGGTTGGAACTTCGTCGTCCTGGGCCGCTCTTACAGCTCGCGCTATTCAAAAATCCGTTATTTTCGCTCAGTATTTTGTGTGCTTTTCTGGTGTTCGTCGCTAACTTTTGCTTTAACATCATTTCGCCCTTTTATGCGCAGAATATGCTGAACTTGTCGCCTTTTCATGCCGGGTTCCTGCTGATGCTGCTTCCCATCTCGATGGTTATTGTGGCCCCTCTCAGCGGTGCGCTTTCCGATAAAATCGGATCTGAACTGCTTACATTCGCCGGGCTGGTCGTTATGGTTATTGCCCAAATTGGATTGGCCCAATTGCATGCAGGCAGCTCTATCCCGCTCGTGGGTCTGTGGATTGCCATGCTGGGCATTGGCAGTGGTTTATTCCAATCACCGAACAACTCGCTGATTATGTCCACGGTACCCCGCACACAGCTTGGCTCAGCCGGGAGTGTCAATTCGCTGGTTCGCAACGTCGGTATGGTTGTGGGGATCACTTTGGCCACATCGATCCTCTTTTATATTATGAGTAAAGAGGCTGGTTATCGGGTCACCGGCTTGGTCCCGGGTCATCCAGAAATTTTTCTGGCAGGCATGCATGTAGTCTTTATGACGTCCGCGTCCATCTGTCTTGTGGCGGCATTGTTAACAGGCTGGCGGCTGATCGGGGCTAGACGGGCAAGAACGCAGCAAGAAAAGGGATAAAGACCAAGAGAAGAAATAAAACGTCCGTAGACAGAACAATGATCGTAGAATTAAGATGATGAGTATTGCAGTACAAACACGGCATTAAAAGCAACATTTACAATTTTAAAAATGGGATACAAGGGTGGAGCTTACATGAAATATTGCTATGAATGCGGAACAAAATTGATGGTGAAGGAGTGTGAAGGCGAAGGCCCTATCCCCTTTTGTCATACATGCCAGGTCTTTCGTTTCCCGATATTCAGCACTGCGATCAGTACCGCTGTATTGAATAGTCGGAGAGATAAGGTGCTGCTCATACAGCAGTACAATATTCAAGGCTTCATTTTATTGGCAGGTTATGTGAACAAGGGGGAATCCGCCGAGCAGACATTGGTGCGTGAAGTTAAGGAAGAAGTAGGATTACAAGTCGATGAGTATCAATATATGCGCAGCGAGTATTTTGAACGAAGCAATACACTGATGCTGAATTTTGTATCCATTGTGAATGACGATCAGTTAGATGTTCTTAGTACGGAGGTAGATCAAGCACGTTGGTTTACACTGGAGGAAGCCAAGCAAGCTATTTTGAAAAACAGCTTAGCTGAATCCTTCTTGCTGACCATTATTGAAAAGATTGAGGCAGGATTGATTTGAAGTGATATAAGCGTTGCGATACGAAAATGATGAAAAAGATGTCTTTACAGATATATTGAATTGCTAAACCGCAAGATGGCTGCTCTTTCCAAGGAACCCTCTTGCGGGTCACAGCATGTTTATACTCTTTGTCAGTGCTGGAATTTCAGCGACTCCCCTCACATCCCTACATTTCTACTAAACGTCCATTCTCTTTCCAGGATTGCAGTATTTTCTCAAGTACCCACTGGTTTTTGTAGCCGTCCTCGAATAAGGGAGCACGATCCACAGACTTTCCCCTTGCCAGCTCAACAAAATCTTCATAGGCCGTGTGATTATAGATTGCAGGGACAGCCCAACTCTCGTATTCGGCACCCGGGTGTTCCAGGTCACGCAGCACAATGCGGATACTTTCCGGGTTATTGAGGCTGGCGTGCAGCGTACCAAGTTCTCCATAGATATCGACTTCGATATCGTGCCGTATGCCGATGGCATTTTTATGAGTGATAAAGGTTCCCACGGTATTGTCGCCTACGATGCCATGAAAGGCAGCGAGATCTTCCACATCCACTTTTACAGGCAGACCCGTGATCGGATCGAACCGCTCGGGTGTAATGGTATGTAGCAGCGCTGCGACACTTTTAAATTCACCCACCAGAAAACGGGCCAGATCAATGATATGTGAGGCTGTATCCCCCACTACTCCAGAACCAGCCTTGGCCAAATTGTGACGCCATGTATACGGATGCTGACGATACGGCGCAAATGCATCCATCAGATAACGAAATTGAATGTTATAGATTTTGCCCAGCTTTTGCTCATCCAGCAGTTGCTTGGTATATTGGAAGGCCGCGCCGTAACGATGCTTATAGTGAACCAGCAAAGGCACCGGATTCGCTGTATATAGCTTTTTCAACTGATCCGCTTCCTCCCATGTGAGAGTCAATGGTTTTTCTGCCAGTACAGCTTTGTGTTCTTCCAGCGCAATACGAATAATGTCAAAATGCACATCATTGGGTGTCAGCGACAGAATCGCATCTACCTCTGGGTCACGGATTAATGCTTCATAATGGGCGTACCGCTTGGAAGCAGGCAGTTGCAATTGTTCTCCGATGGCTTGAAGGCGATTGGGATTCACATCACTAACGGCCACAATAGATACCCCCGAGATGCTGTGCAGTGATCTTATGTGATATTCAGCGATAAGACCCAGGCCAATGATACCCATCCGAATTTGTTTGGTTGGGGAGGTGGAGGTACTCATATGTTTAGAATTCCCTTCTCTTCTATTTGGTTTGAACTCTGTAGCAAATTCCTTTTGCTATGCAGTATCACCCGTTGCTTTATAGAATAGTCCCCACAGGAAGTGATCGTTGCAACCTTCAATTCAACATTCTGATGCCGGGCAGTGAATACAATGTTCCACAAAAAAAGGATCTGCAGCTCCGTTGTCCGGTATTGCAGATCCTTGTATTCCTTCTCTATGTCGACTACATCAAAAATGTACCTACGACAAAAGACACCCCGACGATGATCGAGCGCAGCAGCTGTGCCAGAGCCACATTGCCTTTGGCAATTTCCTCGCACACCTTGGTACGCGGCGTCACCAGATCAAAAATCACATAGACCAAACACAGTACTACAATGCCTACGGCCGACCATGTCAGCATTTCGAGCCATGAATGACTGCTGTACGACACCATCCCCACGATGATACACAGACCTAGCAGCTTTGCACCCATATAGATGCCTGCCGCCTCATTGCCGCGTGCGATTTCTTGATTATCGTTATAACGTGTCAGCAAACTGAACACAAAATAACCTACGATTAAGATAGCAAATAGGATAAGCAGGCCGACACCTACATTGCCCAATGCGTTCCCCAAACTGATATAAGAGTCCAATTTTCTTCCTCCTTATGATACTTCAGGATTTTGCCAAATCCTCACTTGTAAATGAACAGATACGTTCGAATATTGTACATTTTTTAATTCAGCTTATATAACGTGCGGATTAGGAGGTGCGGTGGCAACGGCGGCGGCGCAATAGTAGGCCATATCACCTGTTACCTTTTCACCGATTCGCGGCAGGACACCCGCAAAACGCCCCCCGATCACGAATATACCTGTTAGCACATAGCCATGAAATAATCCTTCGTCGGTCTGTACCTCTGCACTCTGCATCGGCCACAGCCGCTGATAAATCTTAGGCTGTCCCTCGTAATAAGCGGCAATATGTGCGGCTTCCTCCTGCTCAGGCGTTCGTGGAGCGTCAGCTTGGTGAAGCAGATCAGGGTTGTCAATCTCCGCAGGTTCAACCTCTCCCAAGGCGCCTTTCAGCATCTCCTCGGATTGAGGATGTTCAATCAAGTGCGTCCCTTTACCCTCCCGTCCCCATATACCTTTAGCCACATAAGGCTCTTTATTTTGCATAAACACCGAGGGCTCAAAATACGTAGGCAGCAGGTAGGTTCGTATCACCTCCAGCTCGCGATCGTCAAACAAACGAAAGCCACAGAACTCTGGTGTTTGCTCATTGCGCTCATACAGTGACCACACGGTTGCGGTGAACCCTTTGCTCTGGGTAATGATATGCTGTGGCGGGTTGATTAATCCTATTTTCCCGTCTGCCACCATATCCATTAGCGCCTGCCCCACCTCAAGCCCCGTATTCTCTTCCCGGTCATCAATTAGATATTCCAGCGGATACAGGCGATAGAGAATGTGGATCTGCTCTCCCCGGTGATACAATCCTTCATTCGGGATAATCTCCAGTTCTTCCAAAGGCGCATAAACGACTTCGAATCCGGCTTGTTCACATAAATGCATAATATATTTGGTGTTCGTCTGATCCTCGATGTGCCAGTCATAGCAAGCAAAATACACCTTTGTCCCTAATCCCTTGCGACTATAAAAATGAATGAGCTCCGTCAAGGCAGACTGAATCGCCTCGTCCATTCCAGTTGAGGGTCCATGTAGTGCATTGTCATCCTCCGACATTCCATCCCTACTCAGCACCTCCAGCAGCTTTCCTTCGAGATAAGCCACCTCGGGAATCCCGGTTGGGGTATCGGTGTTATTCTCAATGCACTTGATACCCGCTTTCCCCACAATCCAGTCCTGGCGGGTTATCCCATCCGGCTCGGCCTCCATACGTGCAGCACGCAGCAAGCCCGGATGAATCCCCAACCGTTTCACCAGGTATTCATCCGGCATATAGCGCTGAACGAATTGCTGAACCTTGCGATAAATACGATGTACCGCCTCAGAAGCAACCTGAAGCTCTGCCAGCTCGCTTTCCCGATATACCGTTAAGGCTGGCACGCAATAGGATTTGCCATACATGCGGTGATACGGGATGATACGGCTGATTTCACCCTTAAAAAGCTCATCATGTTCATAAGGCAATTGCCGAATCGTACGCATGCTCATCTTAACCCCCAGAGAAAAAGCCGCTGCGTGAGCCGCTGCTGCCAAAACCGCTGTGTGAGCTGGAAGATGAGGATGAGCTTTTGCGGTATGAGCTGGAAGATGAACGACTGCTATGGTATGAGGAGCCTCCACTATAATAAGTCGATCCGCCATAGTAATACCCGCTGCTGCCTGAATCCCGACACGCTGTTTGTTCCGATACAGGAAGCTCATCGCAGTCATAATACTCGTCGTCACCGCACCCCGTCAGAGCAGCTGGGACAGCCAACATCAGAGCAAAGGCCGCCATCCGTGTACGAGAGCCGGGCTTGGATTTCATCTTTTCCCAAGAATGCTCCATCACAGATCGACCTCCTTCACAAACAGATGTACCTTTTTCAGCTGAGGGTCCAATACCGAATATATAAATTCATATGTTTTGCCACCCAGTACTGTATAGTGATCTAATAGCCGTTGGGCCAACTCCAAAGTAAATACCGAACCTTCCCGCTGATCCATACTACGGAATGCAGGGTCATGCCATATCCAGTACATTGCACTGTATGTGGAAGTGTAACCTCCCTCACTGGCAAGCACGAGGTCTGTGATGGACGCACCGTAAGGCTTTGCACGTTCCCCTGTAAATTCAGTCACATAGACGGAATGATCCGTATGTTCCTCACTTTCATTCGATATATGCGACCATAGTTTGTCATGGAGACGCGTAGCGTCTACAAGCTTGCGTAGAAACAGCTCATCTCCCGATACGGATTCCCGTGTCAGGCTGCGCAGTTCCTTTTGAGTGTCTTCCGACCATTCGCAATACGTTAATGAATAATAAATGATGATTCCCTTCCCTTCCTATACGCTTCTGTCATGAGGTTTGCAACAAATCAAAGCGCTTATGTCGTCGTTCACTATACGAGATTCTACCTTGAAAAGGTTCAATTTGGAAGAAAAACACGACAAAAAGCCGCAATCTCTAGGATTACGGCTTGGTTTTCACTGCTACAGCTTGATATTGTTCTCGTCGAAATATTCCTCCAGCGTCATCCCCTGCTTGGCTACATCCTCCGCAATGTCTATTCCCACATAACGGATATGCCAAGGCTCGTACACATAGCCGGTTACATCTTCCTTACCCTTCATATAACGAATAATAAATCCGTACTCCGGTGCATGTTTTTCCAGCCATTCGCCTTCCTTGGAAGCTCCGAAGGACTGCTCCAGCACATTACCCACGCTTGGACTGGATACATCAATGGACAAACCTGTCTGATGCTCACTCGTACCCGGTACAGCGCTAACTTTAGAGGCATATTCCTGCCCCTTTGTCTTTACATTGTTGTTGAAAATAGATACCTGACGCTTATAGGAACGGTATCCCGATACCGCACGCAGCTCAATACCGTCTTTTTCCGCACCGTCGAACAGCTTCTCCAGTGCCTCTGCCGCTTCCTTACGCAAATGCCGTTTTTCATGCGGTCCCTCGAAGGAAAAAGGCACTTGCGGCTCCACCAGGTCATCGGGGACATAGCCTACAGGCAAGCTGCGCTTTTTGTTCACAACGACTGTATCAGAAGTCGCATTGGTGACAATCGCAGTTCCATCCTCTTCCTTAACCGTGGCTTGCAGCGCACTCTGGCTTCGCAACGCCATCACAGGGTCGGCCTGTCCACTTCCTGTACCCGCAGAGGCTTGTCCAGCGCTAGTGCTGCCATTGCCCGCATCCGGCTGGGCGGAAGGCTGTACATTCTCCTGTACCGCTGTAGATGACTTCAACGGCTCGCTTTCCTGTCCACCTGATCCCCCCTGCTGGCAGGCTGCCAGTAATAGCCCTGGCAGGATCAGCCCCGGAATGAGCGCTTTGGTCCATCTCTTAGATGCTCGCGTCTGTTGTATATGTCGTTTCATGCTGGTATCTCCTCCAATATTGCATTTGATGCATGACTTGCTGTGACTTTTCCGTTTCCCCATTGTAACTGAACTTTTGGCACTCTTCGAAGCCATTATCCCGTTCGATGAAGGCGAATAGACTCGAAAAAGGAAGTATATACCCGAATTGTTACGGAGTATGACGTTTTTGCGGGATTGCAGCTCGGGCCCGCTCGGCTACCCGTTCACGTATGAGTTTCAATGCCTCTTCCGCACGGGGTAAACCCGGCAGCAAATCTGTAATATCCGCTTCCTTCTTAGGAGCAAGCTTCTGCGGCAGACGAATCTCAATTGCATGAAAGCCCGCACCGGGACGATGCAATGCTCCTTCTGCGGCAGACTCCGCAATCCATTCGCTAATCGCTGCCGATCCGCTGCGTCCGCCCTCTGGCCGCGAGGTAGACTCAAGCGCAGGGGATGTCCCCTGCACATGGGATAACTCCCCGGCCCAAGCACTGAATACGTACTCCAGCAGCTCTTCCCGTGTCATTCCGATCAGTTCTAGACAGGTCTGCGGCTCGCTTTCCAGACCGGTTTGAAGAGCTTTCTTCACCTCGTCGACTACACCCACGCCATCCTCCGTGCTAGAAGTGGCTGTCTCAGCTGCTAGCTGAACGATCTCATCCAGCGATAGACAGGTTTCCCCTTGCAAAAAACGGTAGATGTCCAAAGGATCTGCTTTTAGCTGCTCCAGCCATGCTTTTCGCTGTTCGGGGTTCAGTACAGGCGCTGGGCCAGTCCATTGGACAACATGTGTGGAAGGTACCCCCGTTGATTCGCCTTCCAACCCATTTCTGTCTAATTCCGCTATCCATTGACCGTCAGTTACTTTTAGCTTCACTCGCGGCCTCGTCATCGCCTTCATCCTTTCTCTGCTCACTCAATCCATACATCATTTTGCAACGCAATCAGACCACGCAATTCATCATCAGACATTTCGGTGAGCCAATGTTCACCAGAGCCGACAACCTGCTCGGAAAGTGCCTTTTTGCTCTCGATCAGCTCGTCGATCCGCTCCTCCAGTGTACCTTGGCAAATCAGCTTGTGCACTTGTACATTGCGGCTTTGACCAATACGGAATACACGGTCCGTCGCCTGATTTTCCACTGCTGGATTCCACCAGCGGTCATAGTGAATGACATGGCTGGCACGTGTCAGGTTCAGACCCACGCCACCTGCACGCAGGGAAAGTACGAATATATTCGGGCCTTCTCCCTGCTGGAAGTTGTGAACAATTTCATCTCGTCTGGTTTTCGCCAGTCCTCCATGCAGAAAATACGGCTCTTCCCCGAAGATTTTGGCCAAACGAGAGACCAGCAATTCTCCCATCGACACATATTGGGTGAATATCAGCGCCGATTCGCCGTTCTCGCGAATCGTCTCCACCAATTCCAGCAGTCGCTCCATTTTGCCCGAGTTTTCCGTTTTACCACTATCAGCCCGGCCCGGAATGATCAGACCCGGATGGTCACAAATCTGCTTCAACTTGGTCAGTGAAGACAGAACAAGCCCTTTGCGAGCCATACCGATCTGCCCATCCAGTGTTCCCAATAATTGATCCACTACGCCCCGATACAATCCGGCCTGCTCTGGTGTCAGTACACAGTAGGATTTCAACTCCAGCTTCTCTGGCAAATCCTTGCGTATATCTGGGTCGCTTTTGAGTCGACGCAGCATGAACGGGGAGACGAGCCGATGAAGCTCGCGCAACGCGGACCCCCGCTCTTCTCCCGCCAGACTGTAACGCTGGCGGAACGAAGACGCCGTACCGAGGTAACCTGGATTCAGAAATTGAAAAATAGACCACAGCTCGCTCAGCCGATTTTCTACCGGAGTACCTGTCATGGCAATCCGGTGTGGAGCAGACAGCTTCATGACGCTTTGCGCTTGCTTTGTTCGTGCATTTTTTATATATTGCGCCTCATCCAACACGATGGAGGACCAGTATACCGCAGATAAATCGCTGCCGTCCCGGCCCGCCAAATGATAGGTAGTGAGGACGATATCATACTCACGTACACTTTCCTGAAACAGCTCGCCATGGAGTCGCTGGTTGCCATGGTGAATATACAGTGACAAATCCGGTGAAAAACGCTTCAACTCGCGCTGCCAGTTGCCGAGCAAGGACGTCGGACAGACGATCAACGCCGGACGTTGATCATCTGCGCCGATGCCACCGTCGAGCAGGCAGGTGATGACCTGAATCGTTTTACCAAGCCCCATGTCGTCCGCAAGACAGACGCCAAAGCCCAATCCACGCATCGCAGCCAGCCATTGAAAGCCGCGCTCTTGATAGGGCCGTAATGCGCCGTGCAGTGTCTCCGGCACAGGCCGCGGCTCTACCGAACGGAGTACGCCGCCCTCAGCCAAAGACGCAAGCAATCCGGCGGATTCCGCGCCAAAGATGGACAAGCCTTTCCATGAGGCCTCGCCTGCACTTTCATTTTCAGCAGCCAGATGCATCCATTCGGACAAGCTCATCTCACCGTTTTCCCCGCGCTTGATAAAGCGCAGCACCTGACGGATTTCCTTGGGATCGACCTCGATCCATTCCCCTCCGAGACGTACATACGGCAAATTGGCCGCGACGATGCTTTCCAGTTCCTCCATCGTCAAAATCGTATCACCCAGCACAGCCTCGGCATCAAACGAAATCATGCGGTTAATGCCGACAGACGATGTATCGGCAATCACACCATCTGGCTTGGCACCCTGCTCTGTCGAACGCATTTTGAGCCGCAAGCCTGCACGTCTTCGGCCCTCCCGGCTCCAGCGTGAAGGCATTTGCACGGTGATACCGTTCTTTTGTAATGCAGGAACGGCTTCCGTCAGGAAACGGAAGAACAACTCTGGCTCCAGTGTCAGCCCCTCGGGATAAGGACGATTCAACGCTTCTTGCAATATAGGTGCTGCTTCAGCCGCCTGTCCGAGCCTCATTAGCAGTTGCGCCTGCACTTGACGATATACAATTCCGCCTCGAACCAGATCACGTTCAGGATGCGCCCACAGTGCCAGAGCAGGCAGTCGCAACCCCGGCTCAGCATCGCTTTCTGCCCAAAAGGTAATGCGCCAATCCTTGACACTCTCTTCCAAGGAAGGCTCCAAACGAAGGCACAACCGCAGTTGCCCTTCTATCGGCTCCTTGTCTTCTCGTTCCGTGACAGGCATTGCGCTTCCCTCAAGAGAGGACGCTTGAAGCACCAGCTCCTCCATCTCCGCGGGCGTTCCCTGAATCGCCACCGGGCGGGAACCTGTCAGCAGACTGTTCCACCACAGCTCTGCCAGCGGCGATCCTCCGCGCCGATACTCTGCGCGATATCGACCCAGCTCACGGTCTGATGCTGCCAGCACCGCGGTCGTTTCCGCATGGATGACCGCACACAAGAAGGAGTACAGCACGATTCCGGCTGCATCCTCGCGTGTTTCAGGCTCCTTACCCGCAAAAACGGCCGGAGCTGCCATACAAACAGCTGGCATCGCAGCAGCCAGCTCATGAAAGCGGCGTATGTCCTCCTCTTGACACAGTCGAGGAATCCACACCCCGACAGCCGCTTCCGGACCACGACGACGCGGTCCCGATGGACGCGCCTCTGTAAGCGATGGCGCAATTTCGCCCCGTTGCATCAGCTCTAGCGCAAAATAAGCGGCTTTTTGCCAATATTGCATTTCCTCGCCCAGCGTAATGCCCGATGCCGCACAGCCCTTCTCGTCCATGCGGGTCAGCAGTGCCATCGTCTCGCGCGGTTCCAGCGCCAAACCCTCCAATGTACGCCCCAACATGGAACGTCTTTTGCCACCTCTGCCCGCGGTTTCCACACGAGCAGTGTTTGGTATCCGTACCTCAGCAAGACGCAACGCAGCCTGCCGAAACGGCCTAAGGTCTCCCTTTAGCGTCAGCCTGCGGATTACACTGCTCCACGCATCGATACGTGGTTCCGACGTCTCACCAGAAAAGCAAAAAAACACATCTCCGAGCCATATTCCATAAAGCGGTTGATTCATATCTGTCTCCCGTCCAGCCTTTTGAATTATTACTCTTCATCATATACGAAAACGGGCTCTTTTCAAAACTTTATCACAAAAATAAATGGAAAGTCATAAGTTAATAACCTTAAATATTCATGTAATTAACTATAAAAAGGGGGAGTCCGAAAAGCCATGGAAATGGCTATGGATACTCTCTCCTATTCGTCATCCTCCTTCAGATAAGGATGCAGGCTGTCTTGCAGTAATTCCTTGACCCTCATCCGCAGCTCTTTCGGATATATGACCTCGGCCTCTGGCCCGTATTTTAGCAAAAGTCGGGACACATATCTAAACTCTTCGACCGGAATATATCCCTGCCATTCCTGATCCTGCCCTTCTTGATGGGAAACATTTTGGAAGAGGGCATCTGATCCAGCCAGCCTGGCACCCAATGCGGTAAATTTTATTTTGGACGGAATTCCTATACGGGAATCCTCCGAAGCCAACCATTCCTGAAGTGTGGGAAGGCTGTCCAAGGTTTCGTCCAGCATCGTTATTGTAATCACCCGATCTGAACGGTACAGAATGATGCGGTCTCTGCTATGCGCTGGCATGTACCAATATCCGTGATCAAAATACAGTCCAATCGGATATACTTCAGTCCACTTTTCACCGGAAGCGGAGCGGTAAAACATGTTCACCCGGCGCTTATTCAACGCAGCCTCCAAAATGATTGAGGTGTAGGGTGATTCTGCGTGAGTGGGTAGCATACGAAAAGAAATGTACTCCTTTAATTGATCAATACTGTCCTGCACATCCTGTGGAAGCTCGGCATAATAGTGCTCGGATAAATGTCCACGAACCGAGCCAAAAGGGATATCTGGAATGTTCTCCAACAGTTGCAGCATGAGGAAAAGACCCAGAGCCTCGTCGCGAGCAAGATGAAGGGGAGGAAGAAGCCGATTGGGGAGTGCCCGATACCCGCCATGAGGACCCATTTCGGTATAAAGGGGTAACCCGGTCTGCTGCAAATAGTCGAGATCTCTTTGTATTGTCCTGACAGAGACACCAAAACGTTCAGCCAGCTCACGCGCCGTATATTTTTTTCGGGAATCCAGTATCCTCATAAGAGCAATTCTTCGTTCGTTCATAAGGTACCCCTCGGATCAAAAATTAATTTTAAATGACCGTTTTAACTACGACATACTATGTCATAAATACATTGTAACATTAGGAAATAGAAAGGAGTGAATGAACTATGGAAGATTTGAAATCAAACGCAGTTGTGCTGTATATTGCCATGAGTCTCGACGGGTATATAGCTTTGCCGGACGGTTCGGTGGACTGGCTGTATGATGTTAAAGGGGATGGCGGGGACAATGGATATGCCGACTTTTACGACACCGTAGGTACAGTGCTGATGGGCAGGCTGACGTATGAGGAAGTGTTGAAGCTCTCAGATGATTTCCCTTATGCTGGCAAGCCATGCTATGTGCTCACACGAGCATTAACGGAACAACAGCAAGCGCCACATATTACATTTACGGACGAAGCTCTGACTGAACTGGTTCCACGTCTACAAGAACAATCGGAAGGTGCGGTATGGCTAGTCGGTGGAGGCCAGTTAGTTCAGGCCTTCTTACAAGCTGGACTGCTGGAGAAGGCTATCATTGCGATCATTCCCAAGGTGCTTGGACAAGGAATACCGTTATTTCCAGAAGGAACGCTACCAAGTACATTTAAGCTCAAAGAAATAGAACGCCGCGGGGATATAGCTCTGCTCCATTACCATTTATAATTTTGTTTACAGAAAAGCCTTCATATTTCAGGATCATGCAATCTCCCTGAAATATGAAGGCTTTATCGCGTGCTTTTGTTCCTTATTTGGTCTTCAAATTATCCCATGTTCTCTGGAAATCCTCGAATAGCTTCCCGGCATCCGATTTACCTGCCACATAAGCTTGCATCTGACTTCCGAATTCTTGCTGTGCTCCTTCAGGATAGCGGCTAAAGAACCAGCCCAACAGTTTGTTTTCCTTACTGTATTTCACCACTTCCGCACCCAGTTGGCCCATATCAGCCTCTGCCCCTTCGATGCTCTTGAATGCTGGAATAAACTTGAATTCCTTGGTGATATACTTTTTACCCTGCTCGGATGTCACCATCCAGTTTAAGAACTCCTTTGCTTCGGGTTTGACAGTCGAATTTTTATTAACCACCCAGTTGTTGGCGACACCGACAAACAGCTTATCTCCGGCTGTTGCGTCTTCACCAATCGGCATAGGTAAAATACCCAGATTCAGCTTCGGATTAATTCCGTCAATTTGGACCTGAGTCCAGTTCCCTTGCTGCATCATGGCAGCCTTTCCAGTAGCGAAGTTCGTTACCTGCGTGTTGTAATCGGTCGTGAGCGGCTTCGAATTGCCATACTTCATTGTCAGATCGAACAGCTTAACCCACTCGGCGAATACAGCGTTGCCCGGAATCTTTGCTGTTCCATCATTTAGTCCTTTGACGAAGGCCGAAGGGTCCGGCTGATTGGCAAATGCCACGTTCAGCAAATGATTGCCCAGCACCCAAAACTCCTGATATCCATTAGAAAATGGAGTTATCCCTGCGGCTTGGAGCTTTTGCGCAGCTCCCTCCAGTTCGGACAATGTTTTAGGGGTCTCCGTAATCCCCGCCTTCTTGAACAAATCCTTGTTATAAATAAAGCCGTACCCCTCCAGATTCATCGGCTGGCCATACAGTTTGCCGTCTTTGGTCATCGGTTCTTTGGCGACATCGACCACATCGCCAACCCAAGGCTGGTCAGACAGGTCCTCCAAATATTCCAGCCACGTATCCAGCTCGCGGTAACCTCCTACGTTAAAAATATCCGGCTGCTCCCCGGAGGCGAACTTCGCCTTTAACGCCGCTCCATAGTCACTGCCCCCGCCCACGGTCTGAATATCGAGCTTGATCCCTGGATGAGAAGCTTCGTATTCCGCTTTCATGCGATTCAGCGCTTCTGCAATCTCTACCTTAAACTGAAAAATGTGAATTGTTTTTTCCTTCACTTCCTCTTTGCCTGCGTTTTGTCCGCCACTGCTGTTACAACCTGCCAAAACCAGGGCAAAGGCCGCGAGAAGCAAGATCAGTGCTTGAGCTTTCTTTTTAAAAGTATGCGTTTTCATTTTTATGTTCCTTTCTATTCTAAATTTCAAAGTGTCCTCCGTTTGCGGAGTGGCACACCGTGTACATTTTCAGCTCATCGCCACACTCAACCTTTGACCGAACCAGCCATAATACCTTGTATAATATATTTTTGCATGGCCAGAAAGAATACAATGACTGGCAAGATGCCCAGCACCAAAGCAGGCAAAGCCAAATCCCACTGCTTCGTGTATTGTCCAAAAAAGGCATAGGTCGCAATCGGAATCGTGCGCAGTTCAGCCTTTTGCAGTACCAGAGAAGGCAGGAGATAATCATTCCAAATCCAGAGCGTATTTAAAATAATAACAGTTACCATCATCGGCAGCATCAACGGATACACAATTCGGAAAAACACTCCGTAAGGCGTACAGCCGTCCACCGTAGCTGCTTCTTCCACCTCGACTGGCACACCTTTGACGAATCCATGAAAGAGGAAGATTGACATAGGGGCTCCGAATCCCAGATAACAGATTACCAGACCACTTATACTGTTCATTAAATCCAGTGTACTTACAACCTTGACCAAAGGAATCATCACCGATTGAAAAGGAATAACCATGGCAGCTACGAACAGGCTGAACAACACTCGATTATAACGTGTCGGACGCCGGACCATTCGGTAAGCAGCCATTGAGCTGATCAGTACGAGCAGCAGATTACTAACTACCGTAACTACAAGTGAATTCCATAAAGCTTCGGGAAAACGCGTGATGCTCCACGCTCTAGCGTAGTTGCTCCATACAAAGGTTTGTGGCCAGGCCGCAGAATCGGTGAGCAGGTCACCAAAGCTTTTGACCGAATTCACGAATAAAAAGTAAAACGGGACGAGGAATAACAATGCGACGAGGATCATCACCATCTCGGTCGCCCATGTTCCAAAGCGGTAGCGCTTGCTTGTTTCCATTTACGCTTCCACCTCCCGACTTTTCGTCAGTCGTACCTGAAGGCTCGTAACCAGAGCAACAATGATAAAGAAAATGAGTGCTTTAGCTGTTCCCAGCCCATAACGATTATTCACAAACGCTTCATTGTAAATATTGAGTGCAACCGACTCTGTGGACCCGAAGGGACCGCCTTTGGTCAGTGACAAATTGAGATCGAACATTTTGAATGACCATGATATCGCCAGGAAAAGACATACCGTAACGGCAGGCATGATCAAAGGAAGTATAATCGACCGCAAAATTTGCATCCGGCTTGCTCCGTCAATTTCGGCTGCTTCCAGCATATCGCGGGGCACATTGGTCAGGGAAGAGATATAAATAACCATCAAATACCCGGCAGTTTGCCAGATAAACACGATTACAATGCCCCAGAAGGCCGTGATCTCATCTCCCAACCAGGACAGGTTGAAGAAGGACAAGTTCGTGCTCTCTCCGATTGCTGCAAATCCCTTGACGAAAATAAACTGCCAGATAAAGCCCAGCAACAGACCTCCGATCACATTAGGCATAAAAAAGATGGTCCTGAGTACATTTTTTGTTTTCAGCGGTTTGGTTAGAAAATACGCCAGCAGAAAGCCAAAAATATTCGCAGCCACCACTCCTACCACCGTAAAACGGACCGTAAACCAGAACGCTGTCCCAAATTTGTCATCATTCCATAAAATGTGACTGAAATTATCCAGCCCGACCCACTTTGCCTCATTGGCTACCCCATTCCACTCTGTAAAAGAATAGTACATTCCGAGCATAAAAGGGATTACAATAATGATAACGAAAAATAACGTCGACGGCCCTACAAAAATGCATTGCTGGAGCCATTGCGACGACTTGGCGCGATTCAATCCGATCCCCCCCTTTTGTTGTCTGTTGGTGTCTGGAACGCTCCCTTACGGCTTTCTTTCAGCAGCATGATGCTTGGGCCGTACGGATATGCGATTCACATGTTCATTATGTCGAATAAGCGCTCTGGAGAACACGTAGGATCGTGAACCATTAGGGGGGAAAATATTGACCTCTGGCTCGCCTTGAATTGTGAAAGGAGCTCATTGCATGAAATTTCACAGTATTCGTTCCCGCCTGATCTGGTTTTTGCTCATTGCGGTCACTCTGCCGCTGCTGCTGTCGATGACTATGACCTTCGTTCTCACCAAGCAATCCTTGCGGGAGCAGGCCACACAAGAAAATGAACGGCTTATTTTTCAGGGAATTACGAATCTGGATAACTATTTACAGGGACTGAATCGTGCGTCCATCGGAGTCTATAATGACCCCCATTTTCTGCGTAATCTGGCCAAAATTCCGGATGATTACCGGGCCGTCGCTGAAATTTACACCACGCTGCAAACGATGATGAATGCTTCGTCAGGCATTGACCAAGTGTATTTGCATTCTTTTGAGGCTGGGCAATCCACGTTGATTACCAGTACAGTCCCGCTACGGGAATTCCGACTGGAGCCCTTTACTGGTTCTATTCATTACGGCCCTTCTGGACTATTCATACAGCCTTCGCACATGAAGCATATGTACGGCTTTTCGGCGGTTTCCTATGCGGAGCACAGCACAAAGCGGCAGGTATTTACACTTCATCGGGCGATTCGGAACATTCCTGCCTCAGAGACGCTTGGGGTACTGGCTATAGATGTTGATCTGGAGCCGCTGCGCAGTATTTGCCGTCAATTGTATGATGCGGATACAGAGGAGCTGTTTTTGATCGATCGGAACGGAACAATCATATATAGCGGAAAAGAAACAGCGATTGGAACACACTGGAAGGAATCTGACCTACTCAATCGAATTTCTAAAGAAGGCGAGCACGGAGTGATTGAGGATGATACGGCACTGCACGTGTACGGCAAGCTGGATGCCAACCTGTCAGGCTGGACGCTCGTCAAGAAAATTCCACATCGTACGCTGTATTTACGGGCTACCCGCCTGACTCAGATTAATGCGGTCATTACAGGCGCAGCGTTGCTACTTGTCATTGTGGCCACGTTATGGATTTCGATAAAAATCACGGAACCTATTAAGCGACTGACTCGCTACATAAACCAGATTCAGTCCGGTCAACTGGATGTAGACATTCGGGCCATGAGTAACGATGAGATCGGAGTACTTTCGCGCCGTTTCAGACAGATGATGGATACCATCAATAACCTCATTTTGCGGGAATACAAGCTGGAGCTGGCTAATAAGACACATCAGTTGAAAGCGCTTCAAGCACAGATTAATCCTCATTTTTTATATAATACGCTACAATCGATTGGAACCCTGGCTCTACAGCATGAGGTGCCGCGGATTTATTCTCTGCTCTCTTCCCTTGCCAAAATGCTGCGCTATAACATGCGGGACCATACGGTCGTTACACTCAAGGAAGAAGCCGAACATGTAAAACAATATCTTGATTTACAAAAGGAACGCTTCGGTGAGCAATTAGAGGTCACTTACCAGTGGGAAGATGAGGTCCTGAATGATCGGGTGCCTAAAATGATTCTCCAACCGTTGGTGGAAAACTACTTTAAACACGGAGCCGATCCCCGGCTGGGGCCCGGTGAAGTTCGCATTACAGGCAGCCGAATCCGGGAAGGCATTGTGAAAATAACCGTGGAAAACAACGGAGCTTCCATTCCACAGGCCGAATTGGAGCAGCTCCAGCATATGTTAAAACGTCCGCTGAAAGCCTACGAAGAGCCGGACACTAGCGAGCAGGATTCCATTGGCCTTCGTAATGTTCTATTGCGTATTCAGCTTCACTCGGAGGATGGTTCCAACACCCTGTGCGTAGACAACATCCTGCCTCATGGTGTCCGTTATACACTCGAAATTCGCACTGAAGCCCCTGCAGAAATTCATATTAAGGGAGAGTGATCTGTCAATGAAAGTCCTGATTGTGGATGATGAGAAGCATGTACGCCATGCCATTCGGATGCTCGTACATTGGGAAGCGTGCGGTGTGAGCGAGGTACTTGAAGCTGAGTCGGGCGATCAGGCGATTGAGGTCATTACCGCCCTTTCCCCACCCGTTGTACTTACGGATATGCGGATGCCCGGCAAGGATGGAGTAGCACTGATGGAGTGGATTCAAGTGAATTCCCCAGCAACCCGAGTTGTGGTGGTCAGTGGTTATGATGATTTTGATTTGGTTCGACAGGTCATCCGCCGGGGAGGCATGGACTATATTCTTAAGCCCGTAGATCCAGTGGAGATTAACGAGGCTTTAAATAAAGCCACTCAAGCCTGGCGGACAGCGGAGCAAGACCGGAACAGACAGACGATGCAGGCCATGGAGGTCAACCGGATGAGGCCGCACTATGCCGATAAGCTCCTGACTGAGATCGTTTCCGGTATAGCGAGTACCCCTCTTTCCATTACGCCCTTACGTGAGGAGTTACGTCTTCCAGCAGCTATTCAGATATGTAATGCAGCTGTGATGAGTACCACGCAGCTGGATGCCGATATACTGGACAAATATAAAACGCGTCGTGCGCTTTTGAGCTTTTCCCTGATTAACATTTGCAACGAATTTCTTGGAACTTCTCAAACCGGAATTGCATTCCGTCATCTGGAGCGTATGGACGAAATTATTCTGCTATATTGGGGCGAGCCATCTCGTTGGCCGCTGCTCTTGCAGGATATTCACACAGGGATCAAAACGGCTTTGCGGTGTTACATGCACATCGGGGTTGGCTCTTTTGGCTCTTTTGGCGCTTTTCCCATAGCGGCAGCCACTGCCTACCAAGAGGCACGGCAAGCGTTGTGGAAACGGGATGTGTTGCAAACCGTCGACTGGATGCACCAGAGTTCCCAGACACGGCAAAGCATTCGTCTTCCCCAGTTGCCTGAGATGGAAGAGGAACTGCGGCTTAGTGCACTCAGCTGTAATGCCAATCGTGTGTCGATAGCGGTAGGCCACTGGATAGCAGCCGTAGCCGAGCTGCCTTCGGTGACAGCAGAGCAGCTAGCCAGTTGGAATCAGGAGTTGGACTGGATGCTGGCCCGCTGGCTGAATGACAGACCCGGAGATACCGATGGCGAGGAACTGGCAGATGAGTCCGGCTCCATTCATGCACTGCCGGTCGACAACCGTGGTATGCTTTCCCTGCCCTTATGGCAAAGACAGGTTGAAAACCGACTGCTGGCAGCCGGTCAGGCACTTACACCAAGCCATAGCCCAAACAACCCGACCATCCGTGATATTGCCCGCTATCTGGATGCACACTATGACGAGGACATTTCTCTACAGGATATGGCGAGTCGCTTTTATCTCAGTCGCGAATATATTTCTCGTAAATTCAAGCAGGAGTACGGGGTTAATCTGTCGGACTATTTGTGTCAGATCAGGATGAGCAAGGCAAAGCTATTGCTGCTGAATGACAAGCTGCGCCTTCATCATATTGCCGGTATGGTCGGGTATCAGGATGAAAAATATTTTGGCAAGGTGTTCAAAAAACTGGAGGGGGTCACGCCCGGCGAATTCAGAAAACGCCATTCTGCAAATCCTCAGCCGTGACCGCATACAACACGTGATCTTCCCACACACCATTAATCTTCAAATAGTTGAGAGCCAGCCCTTCGCGGCGAAATCCTGCCTTTTCCATCACTCGATTGGAAGGCGTATTTCTTGGCATCACTCCAGCTTGAATACGGTGTAATTCCAACTCATTTAAGGCGTAGCGTACAATATCCTTCACTGCGGAAGTGGCATAGCCTTGTCCGTGGTATGCAGGATCTACAAAGTAGCCCAGATTGGCGTTTTGAAAGGGGCCTCTAGCGATACCCGACAGCTCTATTCTGCCGATCAGCTTATCATTTTCCGGCAAAAAAAGTCCAAACGTATATCCCTGTCCGGCTTGTGCCGCTTCCAAACCGTTAGAAATCAGACGCGCCTGTTCTTCCAGCGTAAAGTAAATTTCAGGTCGTTCTGGCTCGAACGGTTTGAAAAAATCAAAATTTTCACGTCTGATCTCTAATAAACGTTCTGCATCACTTACTTGTAACAATCGAATCTGTAGCCCCGGATGGGTGGACTTTATCAAAATGGCGCCATTAGCTTTATGTAACATTGTCATTTTCCTTCTTTCTCAGTTATTCCTATATTATTGTGTTCACGGTCACGAGACAGGAAAATACCCCAGGTGCATGAGAGCAGTCTAGGGTATCTCCATCGTTCAAAATTTAGTCCGTAACAGGCATCCAGCCTGGAAGGGTCGTCAACGCACCCCACAAGTAGTCAGGAATGACTAGCTCCTGCTGGGCTTGCTTGGATAATGTCGTGCGAATGGTATCTTCTGTGCCGTTTTGCACCTTCTGAACCCATTGCGGCTCCATCAAAAGCGGACGTCCCAGCGATACAAGCGGTACACCTGTCTCCAGTGCTGCAAGCGCCTCGTCCGGTGTATTCAGCGATCCGACTCCCATAATCGGCACACGGTTACCTACCTTCTCATGAATGAGAACGGTACGTGACCGTTCGTCACTACGGTCGCGGAACGAACCACCGAAGAAATGATTTACGGAAATGTGCAGGTAATCCAGCCCTTGATCCGCCAGACGGTCTACAAGCACCATCGTATCCTCCAGCGTAATGCCTGGTGTGTGTCCTTCCTCAGGAGACAAGCGGTATCCAAAGATGAATGGCCGCTTTGCATGTTCTGCGATCACTTTCTTCACTTCGTGAACAACCGCCAGCGGAAAGGTCAATCGTTTTTCAAGACTTCCACCCCATTCATCGGTACGAAGATTGGAGTGCGGAGAGAAGAACTGCTGAACCAGGTAACCGTTCGCTCCGTGAAGCTCCACACCATCATAGCCTGCTTCAATCGCGCGGCGAGTTGCTTCGCCATAGGCACGGATGACGCGGTGGATATCATCGGAGGTCATTTCACGCGGCACAGGCGCACCTTCTTTTTCCTCGGCTACTGCGCTTGCACTGATCGGCTGTCCATCTGGAATTTGATCTGGTGGACACAGGCGGCCACCATGATAAATTTGCAGGATCGCTTTCGCGCCCTCCTGATGAATCGTATCCGCCAGACGACGCAGGCTCGGAATCATTTCATCCTTGTCCGCACCGAACTCATTGACAAAGCCTTTGCCATCTGGAGTTACATACACACAAGCGGTAATAACCGCGCCTACACCACCGGAACGTTCGCGGTAGTACGCCAGCTCCTGGTCACTGACTTCACCATTTTCGTGGGAAGCAAAGTTAGTCATAGGTGCCATGGTAATACGGTTCTTCAACGTAACACCGGATGGCAGGGTAAAAGTTTCAAATAGAGACTTATATTTTGGGTTCATTCGTTCTCTCTCCTTCAGTTTAAATCAGATCAGATATATAAGGCTGTTGAGCATGAAGCCGAATACGAATTCGATGCAGTTTTCCTTCCATAACGAACTTAAACTACTGTTGCTTACTTAAATACAGTGGTTGTAATAACCACAGTATAAAGATCCGCAACTATAAAGTCAAATCTATCCTTTCTGATCTTCTCTAAACTGTTCGAAAAAGCTGAACCGCAGCTACTTATCACAAGCCACTGACAAAGCTTAATGGTTCCCGGCTGTGCTGTTCTTCTCCTCCCGGCGGGAAAACCAGGTCGCGAGCAACGAGCCGGAAATATTATGCCACACGCTAAAAATCGCACTCGGTACAGCAGCAATCGGGTTAAAGTGAGCTGCTGCAAGCGCAGCGCCCAGTCCGGAATTCTGCATTCCCGTTTCCAGCGTAACAGCTTTACGCTTGGAAAGATTCATACCGAATAGCTTGGCAAACCAATATCCAAGCAGGAACCCGATACCATTATGCAAAATAACCACACCAAAAATAATCGGACCTGTCTCCAAAATCTTTCCTTTGCTGCCTGCAACCACAATAGCCACGATGAGTACAATCGCCAGTGTTGATATGAGCGGCAGCGCCTGAACACTGGCTTCTGCCTGTTTGCGAAATAGCGACTTAACGATAACACCCAGCACTATGGGGACAATAACTACGATGAGAATATCCATGATCAGCGACTTCGCATCAATATTCATCCAACGTCCAGCAAGCAGGTTAATCATCGCCGGAGTAGCCAGTGGAGCAATCAGCGTCGACACCGAAGCAATCGACACGCCCAATGCCACGTCGCCTTTGGATAAAAGCGTCATTACGTTGGAGGCAGTTCCACTCGGACAACAGCCTACCAAAATGACACCTACCGCAATATCCGGTGGCAGCTGCAATACTAATGCCAATCCAAAGGCCAGAAACGGCATAATCAGATAATGCCCGACCACACCAATAGCCACATCCACTGGGCGCCGGAATACTTCACGAAAGTCAGCCGCAGATAAAGTTAATCCCATCCCAAACATGACAATGCCCAGAAATAACTGTATGTATCCTTTCAACCCTGTAAACGCCGCAGGAAAGAAAAATCCCAAGCATGCAAATAAAAGTACCCAGACGGAAAAGGTTCCTCCTACAAATTTCCCTACTTTCTCCAAGCCATTCATTCTACTTATCTCCTTACTTCCATATAAGTTGAATCCGAGAAATTTCAGCTTATATAGTGCTTAAAATTTTCACCATTGTACTACATATGACTGCATATACATACATCTTTTTATGATTATACTGGGATCAAGAAACTTTTTCCCGTTAGGACATATTCGAAAGCAAAGTGGGTATATTCATAATAGAAGTTGTGACCAGTCGGTCATTTTGGATCATCATTCGATGAGGAGGAGATATCCCTATGTCACGAAGCCATCCGTATAAATGGTGGAATATTATTGCATTTATCGCTGTCATTCTCGTTAACATTCTGGCGTCTACACTTCCTATCGGCGGCAGAAGCACTGCTGCTGTATCCAACATGTACCCTACCTTGATCACACCAGCGGGTTACGCTTTTTCCATCTGGTCGGTCATCTACGTACTGCTCGCCTGCTTTGCCGTGTACCAAGCTACACCTACAGGGCAATCCAAGACAAGCGTTCAGTCCATCGGTATTTTTTTTATTCTAAGCTGTCTCTTCAATATCATCTGGATTTTCCTCTGGCAGTATGTATACGTAGAGCTGTGTGTCATCGTCATTATTCTATACTTGCTTTCCCTTAGCGTCGTGTATGTACGTACCCGCACGCCGCAACCAACCCTTGGAGAAATGTGGTTCGTCAAGCTACCGTTCAGCCTCAATCTCGGTTGGGTATCCATTGCTACTATTATCAACATTGCAATGGCACTGGAAAAGAATGAATGGAGTGGCTGGGGACTCAGCGATACGACATGGGCGATCATTTTCCTGCTCATCGGCACCGCATTGGCGATCATGGTCAGCTTCCCTTATCGCGACAGCATTTATCCTCTCGTATTTGTATGGGCCTATGTCGCCATCGCCGTCGAGCATCCGAACAATGAAAATGTACGGCTAGCCGCATTGATCTTGGCGGCAATCATTCTGGTGTACGCGCTATGGCTATTCTTTGCCCGTAATCGAGACCGGGATTAAAGAAAACGAATATGATCTCTAGCAAGAACAAGCGAGTTTGGGTCTGAATCATCTAGCCCAAGCTCGCTTGCTTTGTTTATTCATTTTAACCATGTGATTAGGTATGGACTTTAAACAAATCTATAAGCTTGCTTGTCGAGTGATCTGCATTGATTTTCTTCATATTGATAATATAATCCGACCTTTTTTCATACAAACGAAGTATTATGTCGACAAATCGTTCAGATTCCAACTCTTCTTCTTCTAAAAATTCACAAAAGCCTTGCGCTTTAAATGATTTTGCATTTAGAATTTGATCTCCCCGGCTAACCACCTTTGAAAGAGGGATCAATAGCATCGGCTTCCGCAGCGTCAAGAATTCAAAAATGGAATTTGAACCCGCCCTAGAAACAACCATATCTGCCATCGTCATAACATCCGCCAGTTCATCGTTTATGTATTCAAATTGCTTGTAGCCATGCATATGAATGGAATGATTCACTTGATCTTTACCACAAATATGCACGATTTGAAAATGAACGAGCAAAGCCTCTAAATTCATCCAGACCATCTCATTGATCTTCTTGGAGCCTAAACTCCCACCCATGATCAGAATGATCGGCTTATTCCGAGTAAAACCGCAATAGGTCAAACCTTTGGCTGCCTTCCCATTTTTTAGTTCATCTCTCACAATAGCACCTACATACCGAGTATGCTTAGAGCGAAAGTACTGAGTGGTTTCAGGAAAGGTAGTACAAATTTCTGTAGCAAATGTGCTGGAAATCTTATTAGCTAATCCAGGGGTAATATCTGATTCATGAATGATTACAGGGACTTTATTCAACCATCCAGCCAATACCACAGGAACCGAAACAAATCCGCCTTTTGAAAAAATAACATCCGGTTTTTCTTTTCTTATAATCCGGTACGCTTGAGAAATCCCCTTCAGTACTTTAAAAGGGTCCTTAAAATTATCCCAATCAAAATATCTACGCAATTTTCCAGTTGAGATACTGAAATAACACACATCTTCTAGTCCGGAAATCAATTTTCTTTCAATCCCTTGTTCAGAGCCTATGTATTGGACACTCCAATGTTGTTCCAGTAAGTGAGGAATCAAAGCTAGGTTTACTGCTACATGTCCTGAAGAGCCTCCACCAGTCAAAATTATTTTTTTATTAATCATCTCCACCTCCGCTCTGTATTTTAAAAGAACAAAACACATTAAATTTGAGTAAACGGGTGTCTCTATTTAATAGGGACACCCGTTTGCCATGCAAACTTTTTATTTTATGAACGGATCTTTCAGATTATTCGCCCTTCAATGCAATGACTTCAATCTCTACCAGTGCATCCTTAGGCAGACGAGCTACCTCCACCGCACTGCGTGCTGGGTAGGGTTGTTCAAAGAAAGAACTGTACACCTCATTGACGCTGACAAAATCGTTCATGTCCTTCAGGAATACAGTCGCTTTCACAACCTGGTTCATGTTGCTGCCTGCCTCTTCCAGAATGGCTTGTACATTGCTCAAGGACAGGCGTGCCTGCTCCTGTACATCCTTACCAAACTCACCTGTTGTCGGATTCAGTCCAAGCTGTCCCGAAGTGTAAATAAACCCGCCTGCCTCTACCGCTTGGCTATAAGGGCCGATAGCACCGGGTGCTTTTTCAGTAGCAATTGTTTTTTTCATATGGGTTGGATTCTCCTTCCTGATACTGGTTCACCGTATTATAGCATGTGCAGTCCAAAGCCACTATTCCGTGCGACGGATTAACGCACTTGATGAATTAGAGATTACGATAGATGTGCCGCAACATACAAACTACCAATAAAACACAAGCAACGCCGCTGCTGCCCGAATCATCGGGCAGCAGCGGCGTTATTGTCATTTTTAACCCTAGCTGTGGTTTTACACATTCTCATCAGGAGCCGTTCCTGTACCGGGTTCCTCATCATTGGATGTTAGTTCTGCACCGATGACTCGAATGATGTCGTTCGGATAAATATGTACGCCGCTCGCCTGTGCGAGAGCAATTCGTACCATGGCTCGTGCGATGACCGGGGCCGGGATGGCGCGGTAGGAAGCGAGCTTGCCCGTCATCAGGCCGTCCAGTGCCTTCATGACAACAGCGGCAGCGGCTTCGCCCAAACGTCGTTCAGGTCTCGCGCCCAAAATCAGCGACGGACGGAACAAATGCAGCGCAGGCAATGCGACAGCAGCAAGCGCCTCTTCAGCCTCACCTTTGGTGCGATTATAAAACACGCGTGAGTCTGGATCGGCGCCCATCGCAGAGACCGCAAGCATCTGTACCGCTCCAGCTTCTTTGCCCAACTGGGCTGTCAGCACCGGGTAGTCTAGATCCACCTGACGGAACTGCTCCTTGGAGCCCGCCTTTTTCATCGTTGTCCCAAGGCAGCAAAAAACATCATCCACCCCTTCGAAGGCGAACGCCGCTTTCTGTGGCTGTTCCCAATCGATGAGCGCCTGCTCCAGCTTGGGATGCTTGATGTCCAATGGACGTCTGCCCATAACCATGACGCGGTTGTATTCCTTTTGCACCAGCAGCTCTCGTACAACATAACCCCCGACAAGCCCTGTTGCACCCACAACGACCGCTTTGCGTTCCATGATAGACCTCCTTTGTGCCATAGCGCTTCTGCTCCTACAATTGCGATTAGGTTAATTTAAAGGGTTGTTCGTCCGCCTCCTTGTTTTCGGACGGACACATCGGTAGGTACAGGGAAAATGTACTTCCCTTGCCCTCCTCACTCTCCAGACGGATAAACCCGCCCAACAAGCGGGAAAAATCACGGCTGATGGACAATCCCAACCCAGTTCCTCCATATTTACGATTAATGGAACCGTTCGCCTGCTGGAATGCCTCAAAAATAACATGCTGCTGAAGCTTGGAAATGCCGATGCCCGTATCTTTTACAGCAAATACAACCCAATCTCCCTCTTGTCCCTTTCGATCCAGATGTTGTGTGCTGATTTCCAGCAATACACGTCCTTCATGAGTGAACTTAAAGGCATTGGACAACAGATTACGCAAAATTTGCTGTACGCGTTTGGAATCAGACCGGATTTCATTCGGTATAGGCTCATGCTCCTTCAAGCTGAATTCCAGATTTTTATCCTTCGCTGTGACTTCAAAATGCATCATCATCACCTGCGCTATCTCACGTACACTGACTGGCTCACTTACGATCTCCATGTGCCCAGCCTCGACCTTGGATAGGTCCAGAATGTCGTTGATCAATTGGAGCAAATCATGCCCGGAGGCATAAATTAGATCACTGTACTGGTCTAGCTCGTCCTCATCCAGCTCTTTTCCCTGCTCGTTGATAATTTGCGCCAGATTAATGATGCTGTTAAGAGGTGTACGTAACTCATGCGACATCGTTGCCATAAAATCCGATTTATATTGGGAAGCCATCATCAGTTGCTTGGCACGTTCCTCTAGAATGACCTTTGCCTTCTGCAACTCATCTCGCTGCTCTGATAACAACTCATTCGCCTGCTTAATCTGATGATTCCGCTGCTGCTCCATCTGAAAGTCACGTAAAATCAGAGCAAATAAAAAACTGAGAACGATGCCGATAGGCAGTGTAAGAGGAACAACCTCCGCTAGATAGTAGCGCCAGGGAATGACGCCTAGAAAGGCAATATTTAACGTATTTACGATATTAACCGCTAAAATGGTTACCGATGCCTTGATAATTAAACGCCAGGTGGAACGGCGCATCCAGTAGTTCAATCCAGCGCACAGGACGCCCAGAATGCTCATATTCAAAAAGCCGACCCACGCCGCCATATGCAGGCCGAAGGTAAATCTCGTAAGTCCGATTGCGACCCCAATAATAATAAGCGTATAAGAGCGAGGATACACCAACGCCGCGATAATCAGCGGTACGAAACGCAGATCAAAAATAACTGTTTCACTAAAGTTAAAACCAAAGCAAGAGCTGACCCATCCGCCAAATATCACTAGCAGCACCGAGCTGACATATTTGAACCGCGAAGAGGTACGACTCAAACCATATTTATAAATCACGTTCGCCACATAGGCAACGGCAATCAGCATCCCCAAATTCATTAAAAACATCATTGAAAATTGCATGGACTCACACTCCCATAGCGCAAAAAATTGGATGCCAGGCCTATGTTAACCGCGTCTGCCTTTCTTGTACATCATAACATGAAGCCCCATCTTTCGACATGTCAAAAGATCTTATATCCGTATATAAAAAAAGCGAACCTCAATGGCTCGCCCTAGTGCTGATACCTATAGAGTCAGCTGTGATGCCTTTGTTTCGGCGCCACTCTTTGACAAATAATTCGGCAAAATAAGGGTCCCATTGGGTTCCCTTTCCCTCTTCCAATATCATAACCGCCTTCTCTTCCTTCATACCTTGCCGATAGGGACGATCAGACGTCATCGCATCATAAGCATCCGCTACAGCAATGATTCGCCCAAATAAGGGGATATCTTCCCCAGCGAGCTGGTCAGGGTATCCCTTGCCATCATAACGCTCATGGTGCGAGCGCACGCCGGGCAAATAAGGGGCCATAGCATAAGCCGGCTCAACTTGCCGGAGAATGCTTTCTCCCATAACCGGGTGCATTTTAATCTGATCAAACTCCTCGTCCGTCAGCTTGCCGTCCTTGAGCAGCACAGCGTCAGCCACGCCGATTTTACCGATATCATGCAGCAAGGCTGTTTTGCGCAGCAAGTCGAGGTCCGTCTCATTCAAACCTCCCTTGCGCCCAATGAGTACGGAATATTCAGCTACACGCAAAGAATGTCCTGCGGTATAGGCATCTCGCGCATCCAGTGCTGCCGCCAAGGTGGCGAAGTAACTGTCCAATAGCTGACCGTTCTTTTCTTCCCGTTCCTTCAGACCCTCGATCATCATGTTAAATCCTTCGACCAGCTCCGCAAATTCGTCCGAATACAAATCGCTGGCATTACTGTTCAGGCGGCCTTCCTTCACTTCATTCATTTTTTCCAGCAGATGGTGGATCGGCTGTTCGATCTCACGGGTCAGCAACCTGCCGCCCAGATAAGCAAAGGCTACACCAAAAATTAAAATCGTACCCGCCCAAGCCCAATAGGAGCTAGAATCCGTCGCCTCCAAACGTTCCAGGCGAATCTGTGTAGCTAAACAAAATAAAAATAAAGGAAAAGCACCAATGAGCGTCGCGCTTAACTGAAATTTATGCCGAAGCGATAGCAGGACTCGTCCTCGCAGGGACAGGTTTAATCCATATTGCTGGTAGGTTCGATCACGAATTTCCTCCAGAAGCGGTTTGATTGCTCTCATGGTCAGGAAAAATTCAACCAGTGCGTGCATGGAAGCGACCAGACAAGCTCCTATACAGGCGATTCCTACATAATAAAAGGGAAAAGTAAGTTGTCCAGTATGTATCATCCATAGCGCAATAACGGTTGCCGGGATAGAGAAGCCTAACAAATGCGGTCCAACAATACGTAAAACGGACAAATTAGGCAGATGATGAACCCGGATATACACCGCTTCTACATCCTTAAGCGTTTCCTGGTTACCTAGAAAAAAACGATGAACGGGTCTCAAATGCATTCGAAACACTATGGTTTCACAAGCAATCATAATAACGCTGGAAAATGCAATAATTTTAACAAGACCCAGAATTTCATAGTGGGCTACATTTAACGTGGAAAATACAAAAATCATACCTACCAACAATACAGCGATAAACGAACCTATAATATAGTTCAGGATAACATGCTGAATAAAGCGCTTATAGGTCGGCAAATTGCTACCCCTCTTTTCATCCGTACACTCTAAAATATCTTGTGTATTCAATATCGGAGTCCAACCATCAAAAGTTTACCTTCTTGCTCGAGCATTTTACATAAATACGAGGACGGCTTTTAATCTGCAATTTATAGATGGAAAATCATCTTATTCTTAATTAAGAAACTCGCGAGGGAAGGACATTTTAGCCAACATTTTTTCCAGTCTATCATCAAAAAGCAAAAAATGACTTGTGTTTTATAATCATTCTTGCTATACTATTAGAATATGTATTAACCCCATAAGATTCCACGCAACAAGCTATTACTCCTAATCACCGTATGGAGCTTCTCCAAATTTTATGTATAACCCTAATGTAGAATTTTGAGCTTTTGCCGAAGATTTTCACATTCACACTGGCGCGGTCATCGGAGCCGCAAGGACGAAAGAGAGGTAGGGCTTTTGTCGTTTGGAAAATGAACAGTGGAATCACACTGCCCCTTATGAACATGCTGACCATATAATGCAAGGTAGCAGGGGTTGAATATATATTATGCCATCAAACGATGAAGTTTGAGCAGGCCGTGCAGTATATGCAAACTGCACCATCCTCCGGATGATCCCCGGGGGATTTTTCATATACGGAAAGCATATTTATGAACAAAAAAGTGGCCCTGCCGATACATCGGCAGGGCCTATAGCTTGATCAAAAAGGGGTTAATAGGGTCATTATAGTCTCGCTTTCTTAAAACTAAATGATATGCACCTTAAAAACTCATTAATTTTCCAGTTTTATATACCTTCTAATAATTCGTCCAATATTCTGTACCATCGGGCGGCATCGTTTGCGTAGTGGAACGTCTTGTTTCCGCTTGGGTGCGCCTTTGGGTCGAGGGACGTTCCCACCCTTCCAGTAAAACAACATGCTGGGTACCCGAATTGTTTTCCCAAGTGATGTAACGCTCCTGTTCCATATGTCGCAAGGCGGCTGTAATTTCAGCGTCTCGCTTGCCTGTTTTTACGGTCAATTCCGCCATTGTGGGCATGTGGCGATGCTGGGCGAAATAATTATACAAAATACGTAGCAGCTTTCGTTCCAAATCTGGCAACATCGTCTTCCCTCCTACAAAGAACATATGTTCCCATTATAACATATAAAAATGCACCCTCCTACTGGAAGATGCATTCGGGCTTGTATGCCCATGTTGAATTTAGTTTTTTTCCTTCTCCTGACGACCAATAGAGCGCAACCACCAGGCGATTCCACCAACACTTCCAAGTGCCAGAACCGTTAAGAAAATAATATAGAACAAATGAAATGCACGATCACTCATGGCAATCGCCTCCTTACTTTATGTATACACTTTCCAGCTAAGCCTGTAAACCTCTTTTTAGTCCCACATTCTAATTTTCCCCAAGCACTCGACAATAGATACTTGCTTGAGATCCATCGGTACATACTAACTAAAAGTGGTTAATACCAAATATGAGACAGACCAAGGAGGTTATTGAATATGAAATTCCTATTGATCGTGATCATCGTCGTGCTAATCGTTGTATTGCTTATGAGAAGACGTAGATAAGCAGAGACATCCTCCATCGTAAAAAAATACAAAAAAAGGCTTTCGGTACATCACCGAAAGCCTTTATCCATCTGAGGTTAAGGCTAAATTACGCCTTGTTCTTCTTGTTATATTTAATAAAAGCAATTACAAGCGCTACAGCAAACAATATTCCGCTGACCACCCATGTTGTCAGAAATGCCATACCCAAACCGACATTAGACCCCATCGTCGGGTGATTCATGGCAGTAAACACTGATCCCTGCATCATAAATATGGTACAGAACAAAACAACGGGCGCTAAAATAATCGTGCTTGCTGTCTTCCGAGTACCAGATACTGCGATCACGCACAGAGCGGAAATCACCAAGATCACCCAATATATAACTGCTTCCCAAATCACTGAAGTGCCCACCTGTTCAACCTCTTTTCTATCCATTCGTATATACCTCTTCTATTGTAACAGACGTCACACAGTGAACCAAGCCATAATTTGATCAGAAAAGGGGTAAACCCTGCGGATAACGTAAATAATGTACAGTAGCGATCCTACACCAAAGACATGAAAGGAAATGATCCCATGAGAAGTGCAAGTCCTTTTGTCATTGTAAACGATGTGCAGCAGTCCATTGATTATTACCAATCGGTGTTAGGTGGGAAAATCAAAGTGCTAAACAAGCAGGAAGGCAGACTCTTGCACGCTGAACTTCACCTGGGTAGCAGTCATATCCATTTTTCAGATTCCTACGGTAAACCGCTCAAAGCGCAGCATGTCCAAATCATTCTTGACTGTGAAAGTGAGGACGAGCTTAAGCAAGCTTACCACGCACTAGCAGAAAAAGGTACCGTTACCGTGGAGCTACAAGATACTTTCTTTGGGGCGCTGCACGGCGAAGTAACGGATCATCTCAACCAGATTGGATGGGTGATGAACTATTTTAAGAGATGATCACGTTCAGCCATAACCGAATACGTCTTATAGCCACCATCAACGTTCCTCACCCGATAACCGTATTGAGTCAAAATTCGGGCCGCAATATAGCCTCGCAGACCGACTTGGCAGGATACCGCGATCTCCAGATCACTAGGGATTTCTGCCATCCGCTCTCTAATCTCGGCCAGAGGAATATGAACAGAACCTGGAATGGCTCCTGCCTGTAGCTCCACCGCATCCCTTACATCAATTATAAGACCACCATTGCGGTGAAAATCATCAACTTCATGCCACTGTATCGTTTGGACCAGCCCATCCATGATATTCGAAGCCACGTAACCCGCCATATTCACAGGGTCTTTTGCTGAAGAATAGGGAGGTGCGTAAGCAAGTTCAATATCAGCCAGCTCACGGACGTTCAAATGACCACGAATAGCCGTCGCAATCACATCAATCCTTTTGTCTGCTCCATCAGCTCCAACAGCCTGCGCCCCATAGATCATCCCGTTCTCAGGATTAAAGAGCAGCTTCATAGCAATGGGTGATGCGCCAGGGTAATAGCCGGCATGCGAACCAGGATGAATATGAACAGCCTGATAAGGAACGCCCAGCCGCTGTAATGTTTTTTCATTATTACCTGTAGAAGCTGAAGTCAATGCAAAGGTCTTAATTACGGATGTTCCAAGCGCCCCATCATAAGAAATGGCTTGACCGTTAATATGATCCGCTACCAAACGCCCCTGACGATTGGCTCCCCAAGCTAGTGATACCATCGTTGCAAACCCATGATTGCGGTCTTTGACCTGGATGGCATCCCCCACCGCATAAATGGCCGGATCGCTGGTTTGCAGTTGGGCGTTGACCTGAATGGCGCCGCGAAAACCAAGTTCCAATCCGCTTTGCTTGGCCAACTCATTTTCAGGAACAACACCGATCGCCAGAATAACCATGTCCGTCTGAAGCACACCCCCGGAGGTCAATCGAAGTTGTGTACCCTGCTCTTCAAAAGCCGTGACTCCTTCCTCTAAACGCACCTCCACCCCGTTCAGCCTCATATGCTGTTCTACCCATTTGGCCATTTCAGGGTCCAGCGGATTCAATAATTGTTGCCCCATATCAATAATGGTTACTGCAAGTCCACGCTCCCGCAAATTCTCGGCCATCTCCAGCCCAATAAATCCGGCCCCGATCACCGTGACATGCTGGGGATGTCTTTCATCTACATATGCTTTAATGACGTCCGTGTCATGAATGTTTCTTAATGTAAATACATTCACAGCTTCATGTAATCCGGGAATGTCCGGTATCATCGGTTTGGCTCCCGGCGACAATACCACAATATCGTACGGCTGCTCATCTGTTTCCCCTGTAATCATATCGCGGAAGCGGACGAGCTTCTGCTCGCGGTCTATTTGTATCACTTCTTTCAGTACCCTTACATCTATATTAAAACGGTCTCTTATCCCTTGAGGCGTCTGGAGAAACAGCTTCTCCCGCGCATGGATTGTCCCGCCAATATAGTAGGGAAGGCCACAGTTCGCAAAAGAAACATGCTCTCCGCGTTCAAACAGAATAATCTCGTCTTCCTCATTCCATCTACGCAATCTCGCAGCAGCAGAAGCTCCACCTGCTACCCCGCCAATAATAACTATTTTCCTACCCATTTCTTCCCCTCCTCATATACCCTACGGGGTATAATATATACCTATGGGGGTATGATGTCAACACGCAAAAAAAGACGGAGGTTGCCCCCCGCCTGATCAAACTCTGGACGAATACTGATCTGGGTCGGAAAATCACTTGCGATGCTACACGATTGCTCTGTCACACTTAGTCTAAGAAGGGTCTACTGCTACTACTGCTGGCTGGCCGCGATCGCCTGTTCCAGATCGTACAAAATATCGTCTATCGCTTCTGTCCCGACAGATAGGCGTAACAGCTCTGGTTTGACTCCGGCAGCGACCTGTTCTTCCACATTCAACTGCTGGTGCGTTGTGCTTGCCGGGTGAATAATTAAAGACTTGGAATCACCCACATTCGCCAAATGAGAAAATAGCTTTACATTCGCAATTAGCTTGCTTCCCGCTTGGCTTCCACCTTTAATACCAAAGGTCAGGATTGCTCCTTGTCCTTTCGGCAAATACTTTTGAGCTAATTCATAGGACGGATGGCTTGGCAGCCCGGTGTAGCTGACCCACTCCACATCCTTGTGGCCTTCGAGATATTGCGCTACCTTCAAGGCATTTTGACTATGTCTTTCCAGCCGCAAATGAAGTGTCTCCAAGCCCTGAAGCAGCAGCCATGAATTAAACGGAGAAATGGCCGCTCCCAAGTCCCGCAGCAATTGGACCCGTGCCTTGATAATATATGCGATAGGCCCCACCGCCTCGGTGTAAACAACTCCGTGGTAGCTCGGGTCCGGCTCAGTCAGTCCCGGGAAACGATCACTCGCTTTCCAGTCAAACTTGCCGCTGTCCACGATCACCCCACCAATAGACGTGCCGTGCCCGCCAATAAACTTCGTTGCAGAATGCACAACAATGTCCGCTCCATATTCGATAGGACGCAACAAGTAAGGACTTGGGAATGTGTTATCCACAATTAGCGGAATACCATATTCGTGCGCAATCGCCGCTACAGCCTCCACATCCAGCACATTGCCCTGTGGGTTGCCAATCGTTTCGGCAAATAATGCCTTCGTCTTATCTGTAATGGCTTTGCGGAAGTTCTCTGGGTCATCCGAATCGACAAAATGTACTTTAATGCCCAATTTCGGCAGTGTTGTAGAAAATAGATTATATGTACCGCCATACAGACTGGAGGCCGACACAATTTCATCCCCAGCTCCCGCAATATTCAGGATGGAGAAGGAAATTGCCGCTGCTCCCGAAGCCGTTGCCAACGCACCAGCCCCGCCTTCCAACGCGGCGATCCGTTGCTCGAATACATCCGTGGTCGGATTCATCAGACGCGTATAAATGTTGCCGAATTCTTTCAGCGAGAACAAATCAGCCGCATGCTCCGCATCCCGAAATCCATATGAAGTGGTTTGATACAACGGAACGGCGCGGGCAAAGGTAGTAGGATCAATTTGTTGTCCGGCATGGACAGCGAGAGTTTCGAATGACAGCTTGCGTTCTTCTGACATGATTATTTCCTCCCTTGTTATACGTGCTGTATGAATCGTCCCTTCCTGTATGCGTACTCATGGATGATTTTTCAATCATTCTCGCACAAAAAGAACGATTTGGGAAGATAATTCTTATTATTCAGGTAGGATATTATTATTTTGTTGAAATATCAGGTTTCAGATCGGAAGGTTTTGCCCAAATGCTCACCCAGACCAAAATAATGGCGGAAATTATAGATGAGTGGGCTCCACTTTGTCGGATCAATATGGTTCTCACCGAGGATGATATCCTGATGAACATGCACCTGGATGGCTTGAGTTTCGACGATCGCAAAATAAGGAGAATGGTCAGGAATTCTTACATCCTTCACCTTGGCTTCAATTTGAATAGGGCACTCCCTGATTCGGGCGGGCTTGACCCTATTCGAGTCCATCGAAGTTAGTCCGCTGATCTCATACTTATCTTTATGGTGCATAAATCCATTTTTCTTTTTTTCCGCTGGAACAGGATTCTTGCCTGTATAAGGAGCCAAACGTTCTACATTTTCCCACATCGAAGGCCCCGGGACGTTGATTACACATTCAGGATGCCGCTTCATATTTTCAAATGCTTTCCCACCAATTCCAATACCTAGTACCACACAATCTCCTAATGCCCACGAGGAGGAAATGGGGCTAATATTGGTCGTTCCATCCTCATTCAGCGTATTGAGTAAAATTACAGGGGTTCCGTAATATAAAATGCTAGGGTTAATCGTTATAACGTCTGGGCTATGATTCATCTCATTCATCTGATGTATTGGGTTCATCATCTCTTCTCCTTCTATTCAGATCTACCTCCCTATTGTAAAATATAAATATTTCAACCTTCATCGAAGTATGGATTACAAAGGGGGATAATCGTGCCATGAGTACCAAGTCAAATGTAGCCATGATTGCTTCTCTTGTTAGCGAGCCTTCCCGTGCAGCTATCCTCACCGCTTTATTAGACGGCAGGTTCCACACGGCAAGTGAATTGGCCCATATGGCAGGCATCAAACCGCAAACAGCCAGCTTCCATCTGGCTAAAATGACCGAGGCACAAGTCGTTACCGTGGAAAAACAGGGGCGGCACCGTTACTTTGGCATTCAAGACCCCGAAGTTGCCCGGGTGATGGAGTCATTTTTATCTATAGCTCCGCCTGTCCCTATCCATTCATTCAAACATGCCTCTGAAGACGAGGCCCTACGGTTGGCAAGGACTTGCTACGATCATGTTGCGGGTCAATTAGGCGTACAGCTCATGAATTTTTTCATTCAAAAGGGGATTCTTTTCGAAGATCAGGACGGGCTTCATATCACGGAACCAGGAGAGGCTTTCTTCACTAACTTTCAGATTGATCTAAAAAAAACAAGACAAAAGCGCCGCTCCTTCTCACATAAATGCCTGGATTGGAGTGAACGACGCCATCACCTTGCAGGTGCTTTAGGAAGTGCTGTTCTAGACAGATTATTCGAATTACATTGGATCGAGCGTCTGCCCACAACCCGAGCGATACGTATTACAGCCGATGGTAAAAGAGGTTTTAAAGAGATATTTTCGATAGAGGTCGACTAGAACATCATAGTTCTAGTCCTTCTCTTATTCCGCATTGGATTTTATGATTGGAGACAAGGCCAGTTGTTTTCTCGTCATTGGACGGACATAGGCATAATTGTTTTTTGGAGCCTTTCCTTTTGCTACACCTGCTTTATATCTTCCAGCTCCAGCCGGGATGGCGACCAAGGTTCCGTACGTTCTCATCGCTCGTTCAATCGGGAAAGATATAGAACGCGTTCCGTCTGTAGATCCGGCAAAATGGACCGCGGCCGCATAGTTGTTCAACCGATCATTACTGTCATTCAGCCATACGGAACCCGAATCTCCAGGCCCAGTTCGTCCCTGGGTAAAACGAATGACCGTTTGATCACGGAAAATCTTGATTCCCGAATCGCCTCTCACCCTTTGTTCCACGCCAATCGCCTCCACGACTCCTCTGGCGAAGCCGTTGGTTTTAGCCATTCTTTTAAACGTCATTCCCAGACGGTAGCTCAATAAGTGCCCGGGTACGGTAATGAGGCCACCGCTCTGGTTAATCAGATACCTCGGGTTAAGCAGACTGTTTGAATTGGCAATAGCAATGGCGGAGTCCTGAAAGTTAACACCTGTCGTAGTAAGCGGGACAAATTGAAAAGCTCTCCCGATCTGATCCGCCGTTCTGCCCCCATCTGCCGGAGAAGGCTGAATGGTATTGTGAAATTGGTTTGTATTCGTCGGGACTAGAACATGGGCATTACTCAAAATAAACAAAGTACTATTCTTAATAACAATGAGTCCTCCGGTTCCTCCTGCAGTGGTGGGAACCGTCGTTCCTACACTGACCGCACCGGGCATGGGGCGCCATCTTTGGCGAGGGTTCGTTTGGGTAGGAGCCACCGCTTCCCTTTTGAAGGAACCCACACCTAAAATTCGGATAGGTACCGCAGTAGCCCGACTTATATTATGGGTTACTGCCTGCAATTTGGTTTGCGTCACAGCCGAAATATTTCTCAAGGTATATAACACAATCGCCGCACCCTTTGCGGGTCTGTTAGGATCAGCATAGCCTACTCCAATCCCTGTTACTCCGTTCCGCTTTAGCATCGTTCGCCAAATCCGACTCTTCAACTTGAAGGCTTGATAAAAGGTAGCCACAGCCACATACATCCCCTTTTCATAGTCAATGATGTATATACATATGACTAATCCGCACATCATGACTGTGCGTTTCCCCAGAACAATGGAAAGGTGTGGGCTGGAAGCAAACGACTGCTTTTATTGATCAACCTTCCTTGAAGAACTCTACCATTTCTTTAAATGATTGCTGAGCTGAGTGTACGTTATATCGGGGAGAGTACGGGTCACTGAATCCGTGCTGTCCACTGAATTGATGTACCCGGATATTACGGTTGTCTAAAGTTGAAATGAGCTCATCCACATTAAATGATGGTTCTTCCTGTGGGAAAAAAAGCAGTATTGGACCATGTGGAGTTACTTCTAAATAATTTCTAATACGAGAGCCATAGTATCCTACGATTCCATCAACATACTTTTCTTTACTACACAGCCAGGCAATCGTTGCCCCTATGCTAAATCCGACGATAAATACCTTTTTATAACGAGCTCGAATACTTAATAATAAACTTTCGATATGATAGAAAGCGCGGTCAAATCCTACATTCTCCATAAAATTGGTGTAGGCAGTTTCCTCTTGCGAATAGTCATAAGGCGTTTCCTTGCCTAGTAAATTTGGACAAATGACGTCATAACCCTGATCTGATAATAGGCTACAAAAATTTTGTATATGCTGGTTAATCCCATAAATCTCATGCAGCACAACAATTAGGGTGTCCGACTTTTTATCTATGCTTATCATATTGTCCCCCTAACCAGTTTTGAATATGGGAAAATAATTCATCCGGATACGCGTATTTATACTTAGCTGCCACTTCCGAGGATAACCGTTTGAACAACTCAAAGGATACGACCAGTGCTTCCCAACTATGATTGGGATCGTATTCCCCAAAAGATTTTTTCAAATCAGCAACGACATCTTGATCAGCCCATTCATTTATGAATTTCCCTGCATGCCAAGTATCATATTCCGATCCATGTACAGCTTTTGCATGCCACTCTATCATTTGCAGCAATAATTGTTTACAGTCCATATCTCTTTGCTTAGCTACCCACAGATCATTGCGCAAAATTTGTTTAGCCACATAGAGAGAGGCGAAGCAATACATATTAACAACCTGTAGATAAGCACCTTCAGATATCGGAGGAGTACCCGGGATCGTAGTGGTTTGAGGGATGATTTGGTTTCCATTTCCCGTCTTATCGAGCAGCATCCTAACCCCACGCTGAAATCCTTCAGGAATACGTCCATTTTTGATTATATGATCCAGATCAGAAGTATGACGGAATAGAAAATCAACCTCAGCCCCCTGATCAAAAAGAACGAGTTTTTCCGGATCTCCTTTTGCCGTTCGAAACATAAAGCTGGTCCAAACCTTGCCGATGTTTAGTAACCATTGATCATTTTGAAGATAGTAATCTGGATTCGTTGAAAAGACGACTACATCCAAGTCAGAAAACTCATCAAAAGGTTTGTCCTCTCTTGCCCGGGACCCAACGATATAAACCGCAATAATTTCCTCATTAGAGATTCCCCATTCGGATATACGCTCCTCAAGCACTTCGTAAGCATTATTCATTACAATATATGCTCCTTTTTTAGAAAACATTATATCCAATCCAATAATTACGGTATATATTTTTAGTTAACATTCAAAGGAATGCTGCCTGATATACACCATTCATCAAATCAATTTCCCAATCTTCAGCCTGTGATATAATTCTTTCAATATTACAGTTTGGAAGGATGGTGCAGATGTCGGAGCAGCGAGTATACATCCGGTTCTCTGAGGAGACGGACGCCGCAGAGTTGGCAGCAATGTACAAGCGCAATCAGGAGTTCTTTGATAAGTTTTCGCCAAACAACCAAGAGAAGTACTATACGGAGGAGTACCAGCTCCAGACGATTATTAAGAGCAAGACCGACATGATGGAGGATCGGAAATATTCCTTTGTGGTATGCCACAAGGAGGACGACCGGATTATAGGCAGCATAGGTCTATCTTTTGTGGTGAGAGGACCGCTTCAGAGCTGTATGATCGGATACAGCCTAGACCAAGCATATAACGGCAAGGGTTATATGACGGAGGCGGTGAAGCAGGTGGTTCGCTATGCTTTCGATGAGCTAAAGTTTCACCGGATCTTCGGGGAAGCCTCTCCTCGGAATCCAGGATCCATCCGTGTGCTTGAGAAGGCTGGCTTTCACAAAGAAGGCATCTCTCGAAGCAACGTAAAGATCAACGGAAAGTGGGAGGATCACCAGGTACTGGCGATTATCAATCCATCAGAGGATATCTAGTTTTAAAGGAGGGTATTATGAAGTATCAATCAATCAAACTGCATGAAAAGTTATCTAAATTTAGTGATCATTGGTCTCCGAAAGTTATTGGTGAAATGAATGACTATCAATTTAAATTGGTGAAAATAGTTGGGGATTTTGTATGGCACGATCATCAAGATACCGACGAGGTCTTTATTGTACTTGAGGGCGAGATGTTCATTGATTTTAGAGATGGACGGGTACAGGTTTCTCAGGGAGAAATGTTTATTGTGCCTAAGGGAGTCGAACACAAGCCTTTCGCACATGAAGAGTGCCATATCATGCTAGTAGAGCCGAGAGGTGTAGTAAATACTGGAGGAGCGGAGTCAGAATTAACGGCAGTCAATGATATTTGGATTTAAATATATACCGTAGAAACGCCGGACATTTCTCCTTTCTGAGTCCTTTCCCGGAATCGATGAGTACTCCGGCCTTTCTCCCATCGCAAGACCCTCCCGGCTTTGATCGCGAACATTTCCATAGGATGCTTAATGCGACATATTGGATTTTCTATGTACTTATACACGTTAGTTGGATGACAATAGCGGCAGACTAAGACTTTATTTTTCAAGTCTTAGTCTGCCGCTGTTTGATTTTTGTTCAGTCTAAAGCTTTTATTTCCACTGGATATTTTACAGAAACTGTACTCTTTTTACTGGGCTCTCTCAGTGCATGATTTCTCTCTTATTCACCTTAACACCTGATAAGGATTGATCAAACATATCGAGAATAAAAAGGAACCTCTCCGCTTCACGAAATACATGATCGGCCAATAAAGGATGGATAATGCTTTTTATTCGGCACTCGTCGATTAAATCACGCGCTGTTTTCTTAAAATCTCGCAAGGACTTCACAGAGACACGGTTTTCATCAACAAATTGACTCAGGAGTGGAACGGTTTGTGACTGTGGCCGCATATGACTTAAATCAATCGCTTGAAACATCAGCATATCAAAATCATTACTAAACTCCCTAGCTTGTTCAACCAGTTTACGCTCGGATGGATCAAGCAAATGTCCTATAAATTTTGCGTGATCAGCCATGATTTTTAAGAAAAATACATTTTCATCAATAATTGCATCGGGTAATGGTTCAAGCTTTCCTGAATTGAGTTCTCCTAAACGATTTCTGAAATAATTGGCTTCCCGGCTTACGTGATCTACCAGTAAGGGAAAATTGGTTTGCCCAGGAAGTTTGCATTGTAATATAAGGCCCAATACCATTCTCTTAAATGCCCAAATATTTGTCGCCGCATTCTGAACTTCCGTATTAAACTCTTTGATTGTATAAGGATCTGTCTCGGTATTAAATTCATTCGACCTTTTCTCAATATCCTCAAAAATGGCGTAGAACCGATTGGCTTCTGTTTTAAGTTGAGTATCTTCCGCTCGAAAACCTAACCCCAGAAAAAATGAATGCTCCTTCATAATCCTGGACCAAAATCGTATTTCATCTAATGAGCGTGAAACGAATGCATCCAATCATATCCCTCCTCTATGTGAGCAAAAAAGCACTTACTTAGTCATATGGGATATGCCTTGTCATTATGAATATTGAATCCTACGCCTCATACTAATCTAACTCGTAACTCTGTTGCCTTATTTATGTATGTGAAATATTTCTCTATACTGGCTATTGACCGTCGGAGTTATTAGTCATTCTGGATCCTCTCCTGATACTAGGTCTATTCGAAATTCAAGCTGGTCTCGCATAAAAATTTTACCCGCTATCTTAACTGATTCTGGCTTAATCTCCTCTACTACTCCCCCATAATCCTCAAATGTCACACGCAATTCCTCATCAACGGATACAACGTATACATGTGCCTGGACTAGAGCAGCTCCAAACAACTCCATGTCTGTATTCAATACTTTATATGTGCGTTTCACGATGATCACCTCAAATATTCCATTCGGTGAACAGTATAACAACTCCTTCTATGACAAAAATTTCTTTATGTTCGTGTTAGCCTTTGTTCTTTACGAGATTCAACTGGATGTCATAGCGATCCTCTCCTTCCAACCACAGCAGTTCGTTAAGCAAAAAAGTCATGCCATCCATTGAGCGTAGCTGGTCAATGGTTTCCGAAACAACCTCCATGAGGTCACGCTGAATGCCTTCTGCCAATTGCAGCCCACCACTGTCTCCATCGACGAATAAGCGTGTATGTTCTGGGTGTTCTATTCTGCGTACATGACGCATCCACAAACGTCCGTCCTCAATGTGAAAGAAGTAGCGTCCACCATAAAGCACACCTTCATATATTTCATACATATATAAATGGTCAAAAGGTCCATATACCATTGCCGCCCATTCTAGTATGGTTGATTTAGTCTCCATTTTTCTGCACTCCTTCGTAGTGTTATCCGTCCAACTTGGTAAGGGCACCTGATCGTAATGATAGTGAATCGCTGCTACATAACCCATTAGGTAAGAAGGGAATTTAGTGTTTTTGCTATAGAGGGGGTAATTGAAGCAACCACAATTTAACATATTATATCGAAAATACATTGTTATAAGCAAAATTGCGAATTAAATTGCTAACAGCTGTGTTCATCACATCAAGAATATATACTGCCTCATGTTCACTCACGTAGAATTGCAGATTTACTTGCTGTACAATAGGAAAGAATCACTCTGATTAGATGCGTATTTTCGACACTACTTATCATCAACGATGACAATAACGAGATTGCTACCATCGCATAAATCAACGTTACAATTTAACGTTATTTCGTTATTCATAATATAACCATATAACGTTATTGTCAACATCTTTTTGCGTTATCTTTTAGTTTCACTTAAAATCAACACAAGCATAACTAAGCAAGAATCAAGGGGAAGGAACGGTCGATTATATGTCAAAAAAAGCTATAATCGTGGTCAAGCTTGGAAAGATTCTGGAGTCAAAAGGAATGACACAAGGGACTTTATCTCAGTTAACAGGGCTACGCCCAAGTACCATTAGTGAAATTGTCCGTGGCTCCCGTAGTGTTTTGAATAAAGACCATCTGGCAAAGATTATTGAGGTACTTGAAATTACAAATATCGGGGACATTATTGAAATTGATTACATATCAAATGCCAAGGAAAGTACTGAATAACCCAAAAAGGACCGCAGATGCTGAGGGTCCTTTTTACGTTGGGACAAAGCTTCTATTATTATAGAACGATATATTATCCAAAAGGACATTTTGTCGATAGTAAAATAAACTTTAAGTTGAATCCATCGTTTACTAAAACAATAGAAACAAATCCCAAACACGTGTTCTTACTTAGCAAATAGTGATACAAAAACAATTAAATTAGATACTCCCACAACTAAACTGGACGCGAATTGCTCGTATAATATTATTGTAGGAACCTTCGTTATTGAAGATCATTAAATATACCCTCGAACAAAACAGAATCACCAGAAAAATAATAGCTAAAAGACACCATTTGAGAATAAATAATCTCCATATAATTCGTTAAGCCCTTCTATCTCAAAGTATCCGATCATTATCTCAAAAATTCAAACCCTAAATTAACCCTTTATTTATATATATAGGAATTAATGTTTAGACAATCCTTTTTGGCTTTTGTATGTTTAATGAATAAATAAAACAAAAGGGGATTTAACATGAAAAAAATATTTTTCTCGCTATTATCTATCTTTTTATTAGCATCTGTGTTTGCAAGTTCTTCTTTTGCTAGCTCAAGTGATGTTAACTTAATCCCAAAAATGTCAGGGAACAACATTCCCTCTGGAATCGCTAGTGCTAGCAGTAGTTATAGTGATAGTCATCAACCATGGACCGTTTTTGATCAATTCATTAATGATAACGGATGGTCTACAGCTGCAAATGGCATCCCTGGATGGATTGGTTACCAATTTGAGAAACCAGTTGTTGTAAACAAATATGTATTACAAGCTCGTGGAGGCAATTATTACAAAGCCGAATCTCCAAAAGATTGGACTTTTGAAGGCTGGGATGGAACATCATGGATCATTCTTGATACACAAAAAAATCAAAGTAATTGGAACCAACCTGTAAAAAAAGAATTTACATTTAGTAACACAAAAGAATATATAAAGTATCGTCTAAATGTATCAATGAATAATGGGCAAAATATTCTGACTCTTGGAGCTTTTGAAATGTATAATACTAACCCAGTTGCTCCATCTACAACACCGGATCCTTCTACAAAGCCTGATCCATCTACTACACCGGATCCTTCTACAAAGCCTGACCCATCTACAACACCTGATCCGTCAGATACAGATGGGGCCTCCCAACCAACTGGTGATCGCGCCATTCTGACTGTAACTATGGACAATGGATTTGATAAAGAATTCGATCTGAGTAAAAAAGAACTCAATGCCTTCATCGCTTGGTATGACGCTAAAGATGCTGGAAGAGGTGCCTCTTTCTTTGCCATTGACAAGCATAATAACAACAAAGGTCCATTCAGTAATCGCAAAGACTACGTAATCTTCAACAAAATTCTCACATTTGAAGTAAGCGAATATTCAACTAAATAAACATATGAAGGACTTCATATCGGCTAATATGCTAATGAAGTTCTTCTTGATATTTACTCTAATCTCGAAATCACGCCTAAACTGCTGTACTGGACGATACATTTTTTCTAGACTAAAGGTTTGCAAATCGTTTTATTTCAACAAAAAAGCACGGCTTCCAAAAAGTCTGGAAGCTGTGCTTAAGTTTAATCACAATACTCTCGAATGAGTGTCCGTGAAGTACAATTCAGTAGCCTCTTTCAAACAAATAGCAAGAACCCTACACTTGGCCCCCAACTTTGTTTGTACTCAGATCAATATTTTTAGTGTACACTTTGTTATTAATGAGACTAATGATGCTGTTAACTACAATTGAAGTAAGTACCGTTAACAACGTTAGCCACAACAAGATCAAGATAGATACCTTGGGGAAGAAAACAATACTCTGAAAATAGTAATAACAAAAAAAGGTGTGGGTTAACCAAATATTCATTGAATTTTTACCTAAGTAAGCAAAAGGTCTGGTTAGTTTTAATTTATTCATTAAATGAATACTAACGAGGATAAATAAAGGGGCAATTATCATATCAATCGTTGTCTTCTCAAATAATTGACTCGTGGTACGAAAGCGAAATAACACTACAATTATTATAATATCAAACAGTATGTTATTAAATATGATGGAATTATAAATCTTACTCATCCATGAATACAATTTATATTTAGCAAAGAACAACCCTATCATAAACGGTAGCTGCCAATACATAATACTGTAATAATTGCCTTGTGAATATGAATTATAAAAAACAAGACCGGAAATGAGTAGAGTTACCCATGCGTTACGTTGAATGGCTTGAAAGCTGACCGGAAAAATTAATAGCAGCAGAATATAATCATATAAAAACCACCACTCACCATTATATGAACTTGAGAGCGCTATAAAATTCCGCAAAAAATCCATTATTGAATTATGTTGAAATCTATCAGAATTTCCAAAGAAGTATAGACCAGCTGGGATAAAAAGCAAAAAAACAACCCAGTAATTTATCATTATTTTGCTTAATCTTGTAAAGCTTTTCTGCATTAAATGATGTGGATTTTGAACATTGCTCTTATATAATCCATAACCACTTAGAAACAAAAAAATAGATATTGCTATTTGACCAAAGTGTCCTAAATAAAATTCCCCTCTTTCATGAAATAAACTAAATAATGAAACATAGTCATACTTTAATCTATCAGGAAAAGCGAAGAGGTGATGGATCAAAAGTAGTATTACAGCAATACCTTTTGCAATATTTGTTTCTGCAAGCTTTAATTCCTTGTCATGGTGCACACAATATCCTCTTTTCTAGTTGTAATTGAATAGAGATATATTAGCACAAACCAAAAATATAAAATATTTATTTTTTTAAATACTATTTCACCCTCCATTTTTATACAAAGAAATGCGGCCCCAAAAACCTATATACCACGCTGTGCCTGAGTTTGTAAGTTATTGGTGAAGTGATAACCCCCGGGTATGCAACATTTCCTAATTTGATAGAATCAGCCATTTATACAATTTTTATCAACACAGTATATCCTTGTTGTTAAAACTTAAAAGTATTATGTATTCAACATTAATATTCGATAATAAAGGTAACAAGATAAAATGAGCAACTACCTCAACCGATGAGGATACTCACAGGAGAATTCGTCATGTTAAAAAAAGTTCTATCCATTGCTCTACTTTCTGTAGCTCTAACAGCTTGTGGAAGCAATTTTAAAGAAACAACGACAAGGTCTGGGTCTTCAAGTACATCCTTTGCTACTGAACAAACAGTAAGCAATGAAAATACTGCTCAGCAAGCTTCTACAAATGAGGTCACAGATAAAGAATATTTATTTGCTGAATTCTTGAAAGATGGAACACCCGTGTTAACAGAAGATCAAGCTTCTATGGAACAAACCTCTTATGACTTCATTGTTAAAAATAGTGACTTATTTCCTTCCACAGATAAAAGCAAAGTCATTAATCTAGTAGACAAATCTGTAACAACAAAACACTTAAATAAAAATCTGAATTTATACTTAAACAAATTTGTGAAAATAACCGGCGATGTAATAGACATAGAAGAAGATAACATTCCTATAGGGACAACGGCGATCGTTTACATTAGTGATGAAAATGATAATACAGTAATGGCAGTTTATCCGGGAGCAAGTGGAGAAATTTTTGAAGGAGACGTTGCTACAGTTATTGGAGTTCCTATCGCTAATTTTTCATATGAAAATGTTTCAGGTGGCTATACGAATACTACATTGTTAGCAGCTTCTTTTCTCACGAAGGAAAATCAATAAATTTTAATCAAGTAAGCCCTTATCTTTAACGAGTATTCAACGAAATAAACAACAAGAAGGACTCTATCTGGTTAAATGCCCATAGAGTCCTTTTTTAGATTTACTAAAGGGCAAACTGTTTGCATTTCCCTCCCCAGCCTACGCATTACGAGTGTTCTGGAATAGGATCGGCCCTCTATAGCAGGGGGATAGAACATGAAATGCGGCCCGTAAACTCAGCTTAAATAAACGGGTAGCCCTAAGGTTAGCAGAGCTTTTTATCTAATCTAATCTAAATTCGGGCAGATTATGAAAGAAAGTCGTTGAACTTGATTGATGGGACATTATCATACAATTCTTTTCACAAAATTAAACCCAACATGATTTAAGGATGATAACCAAGAGAATATAGAGCACCAAAATGGCCGCTGTAGAAGTCCACACACCGCAAACAGCTGCACCTGCACATCCGCTCATAGCTTTAGCCCTCCTTTATTTGTCGTCATCTTAATATATGTGTAAATACGTTCTATGACCGGGCATTCAGGTAAACATAAAAACACCCCATTACTTATGCCAGCGGGATATTAGGATACTTTCCGATCGCTTGCTGATATTTTTGTTAATATGGAAGATGGGATATACACCGTGAAAAAGCCATGCTTAATAGCTTCTGATTGTAAATCTGATACTTACAGTTTTGATCCAACACCCAATTCGCAAATCCTACTGCTTTAATGTAGCAATTATAATCATAGGGATTAATTTTAAACTCAAGAATATCCAGCATAATCCGATTCTCTTCATCTGATAATTCCAAGCCCAACTGGCTAAACTGTCTTTGCCGAATTCTCCGAGCGGTGTCGTCTTGTATTGCTCTGTGCTGAATGGACACTTGTCCTTTATGTTGACGATAAAACAATAAGTTTATGGGGAGGTTCGCTATTTGTACCTGAGAGGCTAATCGGTTCCACAGTTCGTAGTCTTCGGCATGAGGATAACTACTATCATATTGAATGTTTAGCCGATGTATCATGCTATTGCGTATTATTGTAGCAGGATGGCAGATACAGCAATGAAATAACAACCATGTTTTAATTTCTTCATGACTAGCCGGATTCACCTTAAGTGCCCCTCCATTAGATGTAGTAAAAGCAGCACCGCATACATCAATTAAGGGATTTTGATCCATAAATGATATTTGCACATCCAGTCGATCTGGCGTAGAAATATCATCGCTATCCATACGAACGATATATTCACCAGTTGCCCTATTGAATCCCTCGTTTAAAGTAGCGACCAAACCTTGATTGGTACTATGAAAGATTTTAACCACTCTAGGATCTGTTATCTGTGAAATAAGAAAAGCAGATCCATCTGTTGAGCCATCATCAATAATAATTAATTCAAAATCGGAGTAGGTTTGAACTAAAATACTGTGGATTGCTTCCCAAACAAAAGCCACAGTATTATAAACTGGCAGTATAACTGAAGCTCGTGGCACAAGAAGTTCCCTCCATTCTACGTTTTAAATTAAGAAAATATTATTTTACATAAAAGCGAACTTCCCTATTTTTCTCGAAAACTAGTTCTTCATATAATCATGTTCTAAGTATATGTATTGGAAATACATTTCGAGGCGGCTTCTTGGTAAAAAAGGTTCTACTAAAAAGAACTTGTTGAACCGATAATATAATTTCCTCTTTTTTAAAATTATTGAAATAAAATAGGATTATTATAAATTTTCTTGTTCATGAACTACCCTGGTTTTTAAGTTTACTTAAAGTGAAATCTTCAAACTCTTACTCTAATTCGATTAATTGTTTAATAATACCCACTCCAACAAAAAGCACGGTCTCCAAAAGCTTGGTAGCCGCGCTGTGCTTGAGCTTTCTATACCACCCTTTGGGGTGATTATAGAAAGCTAATCTGCTTGGCAGCGCTTATAACGCTCACTTAAAATTTTCCAGGGAACTGTTTAACAATGCCTTCTGTCAGGATGTCCGCTAACCGGTCCAATACGTCCTTCTGATCTTGAAAGATTAGATATGGCGCTGACAATATAGTTCCTCGTCCATATCGTATGGTCGATCCATACCTTCTGCATATCGCCTTTCAGTTGCACCATTTTGGAACTTAGGCAAGCAGAGTTCTTCTCCTCGCCTACCTTCGCTTGCGCGACTACTAACGGAGTCATGCTGAAAACGAGCCCAAGGTTAACGGCAACGCCAGTAACCATTTGTTTTTCACATTCATCTGCTCCTCTTACGTTTGGAATAAAACAGGCTGTGTTATTATAGGTGTAATATCCTATTTTATACAGTTAGTGTAAAACCAAAAGGTTGCCGATATTTTGAACGCGAAAGAGAAACTAGCCATCATCGCAGAGATCAAAAGTGGTGTCTTAATCTTTATTTTCCGTCTAAAGACATAGTTCGAATAAAAACAATCCCCTCCGGCCAAGTATGGTTAGCGGGGATTGTTAAGTTGTTTTTGAGTTGTATTTACGATTATCTTTTATTGTGGTTTTCAGGCTCGCGACGTTTTAAACCTGCCAATCCAACTAACCCCAACAAACCAAGCCATCCCCAATTATCATTATCGTCATCATTATTATTAGTAGTTAGCATTTGTGTTCTACCATTGTCGTTTGTGCCCATATTATTTTGACTGTTTTCAGCAAATGCTACTGCCGCTCCAAAGCTTGAAATCATTAATGCAACAACAACCATTATCTTCATTTTTTTCAACATACCTAAACCACTCCTTTAGATTTGTGTTTGCAATCAATTTTTTAATGTATTTAGCATGCCCAGTAGAACTTATTTCTTATACACACATTAAATCTTCACTACTGGGAATCATAAATTTGTATATCATTAAAATTAAAAAAGGAGTGGTTTTTATAATGGGTATCCTAAGCGGGAATCCAAAAGACGAGCCCATGCATTACGGAGAAGTTTATAGTGTGTGGCAGTTTTCAGCGTTAGCGAAAGGCAGCGTTTCATTTTACCAAGCATGCTTAAACCACGCAGGAGACAAAGAGCTCAAAAAAGTACTGGATGATCTTATTGATCAAGCTAAACTAGAAATCCAAGAATGCGACGCAATGCTTACTGATAATGGGATTGCCCCAGCTCCTATTTTGCCTGAAAGACCCCCTGTGAAACTTGAGGATATCCCGGTTGGTGCAAGGTTTACTGATCCCGAAATTGCAGCTAAAATCGCATTAGATACCTCTGTGGGATTGACGTCTTGCAGCCAAGCTATGGGTCAATCCATTAGAGAAGACATCGGGGCTTTATTTGCGAAATATCATTTAACTAAGACTGCTTTGGGAGTCCGTATTCTAAAAATGAACAAAGAAAAGGGTTGGCTAATACCTCCCCCTCTTCAATTAAAAAGACCTGAACCAGTTAAAGCCTAAAATTCCAGCACAATTCAACACACTCTTCCATAGATCGTTCAACAAAAATCCCCGCCGACCAGTTAAGGTTTGCGGGGATTTGCTCTGCTTACGTTTAAGCACCTCCGATGGTAACTTAAGGCTGAATACTATTGTGGTGGTTATAGGCTTGATCCAGCACAGTAACAATAAACAAAAAGCTAGCCGCGATGATCAGCAGTACCATTTTTTTCAACATTGGTCATCCACACCTTTTCGATACATAGCTGGCATATTACAGCATCCTGCTAAAAAGTTGCAGACTAATCTGAACGGCGACGTTAAGCTAACGAGCAGGACAGTTCCAATATATGCTACTCAAGTCTCAAGACCTACTCACCAAATAAATTTAAAATTGAATAGATTGTCACAATCAACATTGATATGCGGCGAAGAGGGAATTTAATCGACCAGAAGAGGTCAATTGTTCTCTCTCCTATTCAGACATATTACAAAAGAAAAGCACGTTAAATTACTCAGTCGGAGGAATCACTATTTTGAGAAAGCTATCATTCTTTATTGCCATTATCATGTTAGGTGCAATGTTGTCCGCTTGTTCTGCCATTACATCCACCGTGGATCAAGCGTCTGCAGGTGTTACGTCCGGCGAGAGCAAAGAAATCGAAAAATACAATGCGTATGTGAGGCTGAATAACTTGATGACAGGCAGAATCAATGAGGTTCTGGTACATTATTTCGAGAAGTTCGGAGTTGATACACAGCCTGTAATCGAGAAGAACTTCAGCTTCATCATGCTCGGCGTTGCTGAAACTGAGCGGGAAGTTATTGATAAAGCGAACGGCTATACCGCAAGCCAACCTGCTTTTGCGAACGCAGACCCCGTAGTGATCAAACTGACACCAGTCATCAATGATCTGTTGTCCGTCCTCGACGAGATGAAAGCCTACTATGATACAAAAGGCTACGTGGATGATGATTTCGCAAAAGGAAAACAGCTGCATACCAAGCTGGTAAGTGCCAATCTCGCTTACGAGACTGTCTCCAAACAATACTTCACAGCTATGCAAAAGTTGGGTAACGAGCAACGTCTGGCTGAACTGCAAAAACTCAAGGATTCAGACCAGCAGATCAGGTATAATGCCTTGAAGTTCATGATAGATGCCGAGGCTACGGCCATTGAAATGGATGAGCAGGGTATCACCGCCGACAATGTGCTGCAGCTTGATATGACGAAGTTTAAAGCCAAATACGACATCATGACCGCAGATCTGAGTGCGCTCATGACAATCTCAAAAGACAAGAATCGAGTTCAAAAAGAAGGGATTAATAGCTTCAGTATCAGGAACTATGTTGATTCAGCCACTGAGGCAAAAGCGGCTGCTTCGAAAGTCATTGAACGCATCAATAAGAAGGAACCTGTATCTGATTCTGACCTGAACGGCCAGTTCCTGAACACTACGGATGGCACACCTGAGAATTTCAATTATAAGCTAAGCAAGGCAGTCGAACGATATAATGAAATAAATTAAGCGAATCTACGATAGGGGCTGCGAAAACAAATACGGAGTTCCGGTAACGAAAAAGCTCTGCCAACCATAAGGTTAGCAGGGCTTTTGCTTTAACTCCTCCACTGGTAACTTGAGGGGGAATGCTATGATGGTGGTTAAAAGCTTGATCCGGCACATTAACCATAAACAAAAAGCTAGCCACAATAAGCAGCAGTACCGATTTTTCCAACATTTTTATCCACACCTTTTCAATAAGATTTAAAAGTGTTAAAAAACATTGGCGATTCAATTACAGAAGAGAACCCTAAATGATTGCTCTAATAGGAGGTTTTATTATGATTAAGCGAAAGATGACATCATTATAAAGCAGAAAAGCGAATCCAAGGGTCAATTCAAGTAAAGAAAGGACAGGGTTCACTTCAGACCGCCCTGTCCTTTCTTTATAGATGAGGATAAACGCGTGATCAGTTTACGGTTCGATTCAAGGTTTACAGATCGACTCTCCAGTTGCCCATCATCTTGGCGACTTCCGGGTCACGGTACGATAAGAAAAGACTTTCCCGCGTATCGAGGGTCGAAATTTGTTCGATATCGTCCGCGCTCAACTCAAAATCAAAAATGTCAAAGTTTTCAACGATCCGCTCTTTTCTCACCGATTTTGGGATTACAACGACTTCACGCTGAACAAGCCAGCGCAATACGACCTGAGCGACGGATTTTTTGTGTTTTTCTGCGATCGAGACCAGCACTTCGTTTCTGAACATGTTGTTAAGTCCCTCAGCGAACGGGGCCCACGACTGATGTTGAACTCTCTGCTCTTTCATAAAAGCTGCGCTCTCTGTCTGCTGGTAGAACGGGTGCGTTTCGATCTGGTTGACGGCGGGCACGATTTCGTTATGAACGATGAGGTCCATAAGGCGGTCGGGTAGGAAGTTGCTGACACCGATCGCCTTAATCTTGCCTTCGCGGTACAGGTCTTCCATCGCACGCCAAGCACCGTAGTAATCGCCGAACGGCTGGTGAATAAGGTACAGATCGAGATAGTCGAGTTGCAGCTTCTTCAAGGATTTGGAAAATGCGAGCTTGGCTCTCTCGTAGCCGGCATCCTGAACCCATAGCTTGGTCGTGATGAACAGCTGCTCACGCGGTACGCCGCTGCGCTTGATCGCACGACCGACCGCTTCCTCATTCAGATAACCGGCGGCGGTGTCGATCAGGCGGTAACCAGCCATCAACGCTTCATATACGGCGTTCTCGCATTCTTCAATATCTGGAACTTGGTAGACACCAAAGCCGATAATCGGCATTTTCACACCATTGTTTAATGTCACGGTTTGCATTCTATTTCCTCCCATTGTTCAAATGTAAAGCAAACGGCCGCGGAACTGGGAAATCGGGCACCTCAGTGGGATTACGCTTACGGTCGACCTGCATTACAATAAACCTATCGCCTTCGTGTTACACGAAGTCAAGCCGTCTTCAAAAAAATTTACTTTTCCAAGGAGGATTCCACATGTATACAGTCAAAGAAGCCGCCCAGATAACGGGACTCACCGAGCACGCTGTACGCTTTTACACGGATAAAGGCCTAGTACCAAGCGTACAGCGCAATCAAAACAACATTCGGATGTTCGACGAAGAATCGATCAACTGGTTACATGGCGTCAAATGTCTCAAGCAATCCGGGATGCCGATTGGAGTCATTAAAATGTACGTCGATTTCTGTCTCGAAGGGGATTCGACCATTCCGCAACGCTACACACTCATGATGGAGCATAAGAAAGCGGCGCTCGTTAAGCTCGAAGAAGCCAAACAGCACGTTGCCCATTTGGAACAAAAAACGGCCCTATATCAGGCCATTCTGGAGCACCGTTCTCCAGACACGACTAATCCTGGCAACTGGGATAAAATTCAGCATATGCATAGTGACGTTTTTTACTCGCCCTCTGTTCGGAAGGCTAGAGATCTACGTGAAACACAACTGCTCGAAGAAAATACTCTTTTTTAAACTCCTGGTTGGCTTAGGATGAACAAGATTTACATCAGTCTAGATTGAACTAACACAGAGGCGTTAGTTCAATGAAAACAGCGACAGTCTAGGACTTTATTTTCTCCGTCCTTTGCTGTCGCTGTTTCAATTTCTAGAGTCAGTCTGCTTTTTTCTAAACTTATATCTTAAATTACTTCTGTTGCTCTAATACTGCGGATTTTAAAATATATTTCAGTATGAATAAGCCTGTAGACTACAATACGTCGTTAGGCAACAGGGGCCTCCACAATTTGTAATCATAGTTGCAATGGATTGGGTTGCAACCATCTTTTACAAGAACAGTACATATAAATCGTGGAATAGCAGCATATTACAATTGACCGCTAACTAGAAGGGAACTGTATTGCTGTGATTGATAAGTTAAAAAAATGGCTGTTTAAACAGCCTCCACGATCCAAAAATGGCAGGAGCCCTAAACCAGTTAATGACGAAAAATCGAATGAGTTATCCAAGAAGCTGAGTGGCACGCTTGAGAACAATGTGACCATGCTGAAGTACGAAATAGGACATAGCACGGATTTCATTCTTCGTTGCTTGAACGATAAACAGGGTAATCCGGTTCTCGCTGTAGCTTTTCTTCAGGGCCTGATTGATCAGCAAATTTTAACGACACTACTGGAGGAGCTCACTGCAGGTATTCGAAATGGGGATCTCTCTGATCGTAATGTTGAAAGTTGGTTGATGGATCGTATTCCTATTGGGGGCATCACTTGCCTTGAAAAGGAGCAAGCACTTATCCATGCCGTTCTCTATGGACAGGTGGGTCTCCTTGTCGAAGGCAGCACCAAGGCCTTTGCTGCTTCTATCAGCGGGGGGGCTAAAAGAGCGGTTGAGGAGCCAACATCGCAGACAGTAATTCGCGGCCCTAAAGAGGGGTTTACAGAGGATATATCCACCAATATCGCACTCCTTCGGAGAAGGATCAAATCAACTGAACTCCACTTTGATTCTCGAATTATCGGATCATACACGCAGACAAAGGTATCGGTGGCATATATTCGAGGCATTGCAGATCCGGAGGTGGTTAAGGAAATCTCCAGACGGTTAGACTCCATCAACACTGACAGTATTCTCGAAAGTGGATATATCGAGGAATTTATTCAGGATGGGGTATGGACACCATTTCCAACCATTCATAACACCGAGCGCCCGGATTCTGTAGCAGGTAGCTTGCTTGAAGGGCTGGTAGCGATATTGGTTGATGGGACCCCATTTGCGCTGATTGCTCCCGTAACCCTTTTTCGGTTTATCGCATCCAGTGAGGATTACTACCAGCGATATGATTTGGCATCTTTTCTTCGAATCGTTCGGATGGCATCCTTTTTCTTGGCATTGCTATTACCCTCATTCTTTATTGCAACAACTACGTTTCACCAGGAAATGCTGCCTACAACACTGCTTATCACTCTGGCTGCACAGAGAGAGAATACACCATTGCCCGCCCTGCTTGAAGCAATGCTAATGGAGCTGACCTTCGAGGTTATCCGCGAAGCAGGAGTACGAATGCCGCGCGCTGTAGGGCCTGCAATCTCTATCGTTGGGGCTTTGGTTCTTGGACAAGCTGCCGTTCAGGCGGGGTTGGTGTCCGCAGCTATGGTGATTGTGGTATCATTCACGGCTATATGCAACTTTGTGTTACCTTCGATCAATATGGCGGGGGCTGTTCGTTTGCTCAGGTTTGTACTCATGCTGGTGGCGGGTTTATTTGGGTTATACGGCGTTTTGTCGGCCTTGGTTCCCATCCTCGTTCGATTAGTATCTATGAATTCGTTCGGTGTTCCTTATATGATACCGATCGCACCTTTCTATAAGAGCAATATGAAAGACCTGTTTGTGCGTGCACCTTGGTGGATGATGAAGAAACGGCCGGTAATGATTGGGGATTCCAATCCAGTAAGACAGGCAACGGAACAGGAATCATTTGCAGAACAGGCAGGGGAACATGGCCGAGATCCCATGGCGTAAGGAGGAACCGGTATGTCCCTATTAGGAAGGTTTTTTATGATTTTGGTCGTGTTATTCAGTTTGACGGGTTGCTGGAATCGAGTCGAACTGAATGAGCTGTGGGTAACTGCGGCTACAGGAGTAGATATGATGGACGACGGACAGTGGATGGTGTCCTATCAGATTATTGTTCCCTCTGCCATTGCAAGTGGAACCGGAGGAGGATCGGGAAGCTCTTCCCAACCCGCATCCCATGTATTCTCTGTAAAGTCCAAAACCTATAACCAGGCGTTATCGTACAGCAATTTGGAAACATCAAGACGAATCTACATAGCACATAATCGTGTTATATATATCGGTAAGAGAGCGGCTGAGAAGGGAATGGATCGTTTAATCGATTTTTATCTTCGTAATACGGAAGCGAGAGAAATGGTATCTATAATTATAACGGATGGACTAGCATCCGATCTAATAAAGAAATTATTGCCTCCTGAAAAACTTCAAGGCGCCGCCATGGCTGAATTGATCGACAAAGAGAGCGATAGTTTATCGTTGTTTCCGAAAGTTAGGGTTTATGATTTCGTATTGAGCATGAACTCGGATTCCAAATCCATTGGGGTACCAGTCGCCGAATTAATCGGAGAGAGAGACCATGAGAACGAGAAGGAAGCAGAGAGTCTGGATGTTTTTAAAAAAACCTCGACCCCGCTCAAGCTGGCATTGACTAAATTAGGGGTGTTTCAAAACGGAAAGCTTAAAGGATTTCTCGACAAGGAAGAGAGTCTGGGAGTATCTTATCTGTCCCAAAAGGTTAATAACACCGAAATTTCGTTCCCATGCAGCGAACAACTCGGTAGGGAAATGCACTCTTCTCTAACAGTAGATTCTGCAGATGTAAAACTTATACCCAGAAAAACGAGTTTTCATTACACCATGCAGGTTAGAGTTAAAATTAACGGAACTTTAAATGAAAGCACATGCACTAAGGATATTTCCAAGACAAGAACCATACATGATATGGAAAAAGAGATTGGAAAAGAAGTGACCAGAACGATAAATGAGGGCTGGGATAAACTCCAGGAACTGGGCGTGGATGCAACTGGTTTTGCTGACCGGATTCACCGAAGGTTCCCAAGGGAGTGGGAGACGGTGAAAGAAGACTGGGAGCAGGAGTTCAAAAAGATAGAACTGGATATTCGAGTAGATGCACGAATTCAGCGTCCTGGACTCCTGCAGAAGCATATCGGAAGTCAAACCTAACCTATTTGTAAAAAGGGGCCTAAACAGTATGAATGAAACCGTCACCAGGGTATCCGGGTTAGCTATCGCTTTTTCCTTGTTTCAGGTTGGCAGTACAACATTATTCCTATTGGGAGCTAAAGCCAAGCAGGATGCATGGCTAGCCATGCTGATAGGTGCACTTGCGGGCTTCGTCCTGCTAATCATGTATTTATACATGCATAAACTTGATCCACATCGAGATTTGTACGAGCTCCTATGCCATTATTGGGGAAAATGGATAGGTAGTCTGGGGGGACTTTTGTTCATCGGTTACTTTGCTTATGAAGCTTCCAGGAATGTCAGGGACATGGGTGAGCTCGGCGCATTGACATTGCTGAACAGAACCCCTACCGAAGTTATTACGTTTATAGCGTTAATTGTCTGTGCCGATGTGGTATGGTTTGGACCGAGAGTCTGGTTCCTTCTATGTCATATATTTTTGCTTCTGTTGGTGTTTGGTTACGGCATTTTACTATTGCTTACTCTTTTTACTGGACTTATTCACTTTGAGTTTTTATTTCCTGTATTGGAGAGCGGTTTAACTCCCGTATTGAAGGCTGCCATTCCCGAGATCGTGTCTTTTCCTTTCGGTCAAACGGTTCTTTTTCTTGTGCTATTCAAGATCGTCACGGATAAACGTAAGTTAAAGCGATCGATCATCATTGTTTACTGGTTCACTGCTGTGTTCCTTATCGTTTTGAATGAACTATCAGTCCTTGTTCTAGGTCCAGATTGGGCAGCATCAAGCACCTATCCCTTGTTTGAGGTTACTCAACTAATTGAGCTACCGAAGATCGTTGAGAGAGCTGATGTCCTGTTTACGATGATTCTATTTATTGGACTCGGAATCAAAACGGCTGGTTTTATGTTTGGTGCCGTCATAGGGCTTCAAACGATAACCCCCTTTAGATATAAGCCTGCTTTACTATTGCTAAGCATCATCATATACTCTCTTACGTTTCTATCTCCTAGGTTAACCGAATTTTTGTGGTTCGGTCTTCATGTAGCCTTGGTTCAAGTCTGGCCTATCTTTCAAATTGCTCTGCCTGTCCTCCTTTTCCTGACCATGCTAATTCGGAAGAAGAAGAGAAGGGCTTATAGTTAGCAGCTACTGTAGGCATGAGCATGTTGATTTTACGCACCGGTTGAAACTTCTTCTACGGAAGGTCGTGTGGCGAAAAACCTGCTAAAACAGGATTTCAAGGCGCACAAACCTAATCAAAAATGGGTCACAGATATCACGCAATATCGTGTAGGGGGTTGCTGGGTATATCTATCTGCGATTAAAGATAATTCAACAATGAAATTGTAGCCCACCAACTCAGCGAACATAACGACAACGAATTGATTGTATAGACGTTCGCCAAAGCCTTTGCCAAGCAAAAAGACGTGACCGGACTGGTCGCTCACAGCGACTAGGGCTTCCAGTACACATCTCACACTTACCAAGACATACCGCCAAAGGTTGGCACCCAAATCAGCATGTCTTGTCATTTTACAACTATTTATCTGAGCCTCAGTAATGCGATCTATCTGGTTAACAGACATAGACTTATTCCCTGTCACAATTTGTCCAGAATCATAAAAAAGCGCGCCCTCCAAAAAGCTTGGAAGCCGCGCTGTGCTTGAGATGATAGCTATGCTGGTGAAGGGAATTGAACCCCCGGCCTACGCATTACGAGTGCGTCGAAATAGAGTTTTGGTGGGTTTTACAAGACTCCTATAGCCTGCACTATCAAGAATAAGGTTCCTACTGGTAGTCTAGATATCCGTATTTCGGTAGAAGATTTGGTAGAAGAAAGTAATTGAGGCAATAAGACGAGACTGATGCCTTAATGCTCTCTTAAGTCTCCTTCTCGTCTCCTACGAGCATGATGATCTTTAGATTTTGATCCCGGCCCTCCAGATGACAATATCCCGTAGTATAGAATTTCCCGCCCCCATAGAGTTAGGTATCTTACTCTAGAACAAGCTAATAACTTTTATGTTCTCTGTGCGCCTCCACGTCTTTATCACCAGATCTAACATATCACAGTGGCCTGCTGAAAAGGAAAAGAACAATGTTCCTTTTCTAAATGATCTAAATATAATCGCGCCATTTATACCTACTCTTAAAGCATCTTTTTATATGTAAAAAAGCTCTTATTCTAAGTAAGGATTTGAACTTATCCAACAAAAAAACAATTCAATGTTCTTTTTTATTATATATGGAATTAACTGCTATTTATTGACATGTTATTGGAACTAACTTAGAATGTTTTTCTACTATTATAATAGCATGCTCATTTAGTTCGTTGATGCATCTCCACATGCAGTGCTTTAATTTGGTTAGCTAACTCAGGTACAGGGCCATCCACTTTCGCATCGCGAATGATTTCCTGAATGGATAAATTGTAGATCGGCGTTGGCATAACGTTCAATTCCTCCATCCATTGAACCAGTTGAGCAGAAGAACTCGCATATACGATGCGGCCCAATCCAACCCATGCATGAGCAGCTGCACACATTGGGCAATGTTCGCCAGATGTGTATACCGTTGCTTTTGCTCGTTCCTCTGGTGTCATATGGTTAGCAGCCCATCGTGCCAAAGCAAATTCCGGATGTTGAGTATGATCCCCCCCAGAAATATGATTATAATCTTCTTCCAGTACGTTCCCTTGTTGGTCCACAAGTAGAGAACCAAAAGGTTCATCTCCATGCTCCAGCGCAATTCGTGCAAGTTCCACACAGCGTTGCAAAAGCTTCGAGTCTTGTTCTGAAATCATGATTATCTAACCTCCTAATATGATGAGTTTTTTGATATTGTATAAGGATAAGATAGCATGCCCCTTTATCCTCGTGTATCGTTTAGATTAAAGTGCAGTATGTTCCTTCATTGAAGATTCCGGGCTGGATGTTCTTTGTCGTATGTTGCTATATGCGATGCCGCATAAAATAATGATAACGCCAATCCACTGAGACCAGCCGACAAATTCTCCTAATACAAGAGAAGACATAATAACGGCCATGGGTAATTCAGATGCAGTCATAATTGTACCCATTCCTGAACCAATATGTGGCATACCTATGGAGTACAAAAGCGGAGGCAACACTACTCCGAACACTCCGAGGACTAATCCAAAAGGACTCAATCCTGCCAGCACATCGGGGTTAAATAAGAAGGTTGGCGGAAATACTACAAAAACAGTAATAACAGCTCCGGTTGAAAGAAGGGCGCTTTTCAGTATGGGCGAAGTTTCTTTCGCAACAGCACCACTAAGAAAAACAAATAAAGCAAATGTTGAAGCAGCCAATAGCCCCCATATCGTTCCTTGCCACGAGAGCGAGAGATCACCCTCAGAAAAAATGTTTGCCGCCAAAACCGAACCGATGAGCAGTATTCCAATCGAGATAAGTTTACTTCTGGTTGGTTTTTTCTTCTGGAGAATCCATTCGTATAGTGTCCCAATCCAAACAAACTGAAATAAAAGGACGATAGCTAGAGAAGCATTTATGGTCTGTAGCGATTGATAATAAAACATGCCTGTCAGTCCAAATGGAATTCCGGATAGAAGGAGTTTTGTAACCTGCTTGTACGTAAGGTTTTTATTTTTTGCAAAAATTACAAATATCCAACTCAAAACTGCACCAAAGAAATACTGCGCACCAGTTACCTCTGGTGTTGAAAAACCAGCGCTATATGCCAGTTTAACAAATGTGGAAAGTATGCCGTAACAACAACCTCCCAAGAAAACAATAACTGCATAATGCCACAACTTCATAAACAATCCTCCTTTTTTGAATACAAAAAAGCCACACAAATGCGTAAAGGCATTCGTGTGGCGAAAATAGAGATGACTCTCTAGAAAAATCCACATCCATCGGGTTTTAGTATTTCGTTCTTTCGGTATCAGTATAAAAGCAAAGGTTTGTTCTTGTCAATAATCTGATTCGGAGAGAATCAGGATGAAATCTAAAGTAGGTCAAAGCGACAGTAACAGTTAAATACAAAGTAATGTGATTAAATAGCAATCAAGTCCAAATTATTTTTTAATTATTTGGGCCAAAATTACTACATATATGAAATGTAAGAATGTTCATGTGAATTTCTCTCTACAAGTTAAATTCCAGAGAAAAAAACCTTGCATTTTCAAAAAAGATTGTTTTATTATTGTCCGCAAAGGGAGCTTGTACATCAACTGGATTGTGACTGTTCAATCAGGCAATACCATTTCTGGCCAGAAAAGACGTACCTTCAGCTAACTTTCACAAAATTTGAGGCCTGTGACAAATAGAAAATTGCTAACACAGCCTTACAGGATGTAACCGTCGAAGGGCAATATCTGGATCGCTAAACTTCCAGCATGGTGATGTTGTCTAAGATCTATGCACCGGACAGCTATTCAGTTTTTTTTGATGCAAAGTCACAGCCAGAGAGGAAGAGCATTCATGAATTATGACCAGTTGGCCAAGGAGATTTTGTCTGGAGTTGGCGGTGTTGAAAACGTTACCAGCGTTGTTCATTGTGTAACACGATTGCGCTTTCAATTGAAGGACGAAGGATTGGCCAAAACGGAAGAATTAAAAAGTTTGTCTGGGGTCATTACGGTTATGCAAAGTGGGGGGCAATACCAAGTTGTTATTGGGAACGAAGTTCCAGATGTGCATAAAGCCATAACTAAAATTGGAAAATGGTCTTCAGATGATGAAGAGACATTAAATTCAAATGACGAAAAAACATCCAAAGGAAACATCTTCAATCGTTTTATTGATATGATTTCAGGTGTTTTTCAGCCATTACTTGGCCTATTGGCTGCAACAGGAATGATTAAAGGATTCAATGAACTGTTCTTGTCTTTCGGTTGGATTACTGAAACATCTGGGACGTATCAATTGCTAAAAGCAACTGGCGACTGTCTGTTTTACTTTTTCCCCGTATTTCTAGGGTACACTGCAATGAAAAAATTCGGTGGGTCTTCCTTTATTGGAATGGCTATAGGAGCATCTCTCGTATATCCGACGTTGTCGGGTTTAAGTGAAGGAAATCTACAATACGTTTTGTTTGGAGGAACCATTTTTGAATCTCCAATTCATATCACGTTTTTGGGTATTCCTGTAATTTTGATGAGTTATTCCTCCTCTGTCATACCTATAATTCTGGCTTCATTCTCTGCCTCAAAATTAGAAAAGTATCTAAAAAGAGTTATTCCACAAGTGGTAAGAACTTTCTTGGTTCCCTTTTTTACGATGCTTATTATCGTCCCAGCCACTTTTTTGGTTATAGGTCCGATCTCTACATGGGCAGGGAATTTAATTGGCGCGGGCGCTACCGAAATTTACGGATTTAGCCCCATTTTAACGGGATTAATCATAGGCTCAATGTGGCAAGTCTTGGTTCTTTTTGGACTTCATTGGGGGATTATTCCCATTGCGTTGCTGAATATTGGCACACTAGGATCAGATCCGATTATGGCGCTTTCTTTTGGAGCTTCATTTGCGCAAATCGGTGCGGTTCTAGCGGTTCTGATCAAAACCAAAAATCAAAAAACAAAAGCTTTGAGTGTACCGGCATTCATTTCAGGGATTTTTGGCGTCACGGAGCCTGCTATATATGGCCTGACCCTGCCTTTAAAAAGACCATTCATTATGAGTTGTATTGCCGGAGGGATCGGTGGAGGCCTATTGGGATATGCCGGGTCAAAATTCTATATTCTTGGGGGCCTCGGTGTGTTTGGCTATCCCAATTTCGTAAATAAGGCAGCCGGCATTGATTTCAGTTTTTACATGTCGCTTATCGCAACTGCAGCTGCCTTTATTTTTGGGTTTGTCTTGACCTATTTTATTGGTTTTAAAGATCCAACAGAAACAATGTCAACAAATATGGGTGACAAACAAGAACCGATTCCCAACACAAGTCAATTGAATGACCAACCATTTGAAATTGTTAGTCCGATGACCGGTACTGTTGTTAGACTCCAAGATATTAAAGACGAGACTTTTGCAGGAGAGCATATGGGTAAAGGGATAGCCATCCGCCCCACGAACGGACGGGTCGTATCCCCAGTGAACGGCATTGTACAAACGATTTACCGTACTAAACATGCCATTGGTCTCATTAGTGATGACGGGGTAGAAATACTCATTCATATCGGACAAGATACGGTTCAGTTGAAAGGTCAGCATTTCAATGCATTTGTTAAGGATGGTGATCGTGTTCAGGTCGGTGATATCATTGTAGAGTTCGACTTGCAGGCGATCCTGGATGCCGGCTATGAAACGGTAACCCCCATTATAGTCACGAATACGTCTACGTATCGCGACATTGTAGGGATCAAAAATGACATGGTTAATGAAAAAGAACATTTAATCAAAGTATATGTATAAAAATAGGGAGGTACGTGGAAATGTTTAATGAAATCACTAAATTCCCGGATAATTTTCTGTGGGGTGGAGCTACAGCTGCGAATCAAATTGAGGGAGCTTACCTGGCTGATGGTAAGGGACTGACGACCATTGATTTGATGCCGACGGGGCCCAAACGTAATCAGGTTTCGACTGGCAACTTAAATTCATTTGTACCCGAGGATGGCGAGTTTTATCCTTCGCATGAAGCTATCAATTTTTATCATCGTTATAAAGAGGATATCGCGCTTTTTGCTGAAATGGGTTTCAAATCATTTCGAATGTCGATCTCCTGGGCCCGTATCTTTCCAAATGGTGACGATGTAACTCCGAATGAAGCAGGATTGCAATTTTATGATGACGTGTTTGATGAACTTCTGAAGTACAATATTGAGCCTGTCGTTACGATTTGTCATTTTGATTTACCCGTGAACTTGGCGAAAACGTATGGCGGCTGGAAAAACCGAATCATGATTGAACTATTTGAAAAATACTCCAAAACACTGTTTGAACGCTATAAAAATAAAGTGAAATACTGGATGACATTCAATGAAATTAATATGTTATTGCATCTTCCTTATACAGGAGCGGGCATTATTTTTGAAGAAGGCGAGGACAAACAACAAGTTCTGTATCAAGCAGCGCATCATGAACTTGTAGCAAGTGCACTGGCAGTCAAGGCTTGTCATAAAATCATTCCTAATGCCATGATGGGATGTATGTTGGCGGCTGGAAATGTATATCCATACAGTAGCAATCCGGAAGATTACTGGGAAGTAATGAAAATGGAGCATGATTCATACTTCTTGATTGATGTACAGTCCAAAGGCGAGTATCCAGGTTATGCCAAACGCTTTTTCATTGAGAATGGAATTCAGCTACAGCTTGAGCCTGAAGATTTGGAGATTCTGAAGACATATACTGTGGATTACATCGGTTTCAGCTATTATTCGAGCCGTTGTACCAGTGCTGATCCTGAAATTTTGAAGAATTGTACGGATGGAAATGTGTTTGGTTCCGTAATTAATCCTTACTTGGAAACCTCCGAGTGGGGATGGACAATTGATCCAAAGGGCATGCGTATTACCTGCAACCAGTTACATGAAAGGTACAACAAACCATTGTTTATCGTTGAAAACGGACTTGGTGCCCAAGATACTCTTTTGGACAACGATACCATTGAAGATGATTACCGCATTGAGTATTTGGACCTTCACTTTGCAGAGATTGCTGAAGCAATAAAAGACGGAGTTAATATTATTGGTTATACAAGTTGGGGACCGATTGACCTTGTGAGTAACGGTACCGGCGAAATGAAAAAACGGTATGGATACATCTATGTGGACAAAAACAATGATGGTTCTGGCACGCTTCGTAGAATCAGAAAGAAAAGTTTTCATTGGTACAAAGAAATTATCGCTAATAATGGAGCGAAGTATTTTCAGAAATAATCGCTGATTTAATACAGGTTAACTTTCTATGTTGACTAATAAATAAAATATAAATTATCCCCTTTAAGAAGACTATGATGTAAAAAACACATGGCACTTACAGGGGATTTTTCGAGTGAATTTTCTAGATATAGTGAGGGAGAAAACTCAGATGAATCTTGATTCGGAATCTTTGCTTGAACTGAAAAAATCAATTGGTCTGGGGCATAGTTTTAGCGACATTGAAGTCAAGCAAGTTAATAGTGCGTTGGCTGGCATCACTGACCTCATTCGGTTATGTGGTGATAATCCAGGTAGAGATGAATTGAAAGAGACTCCTTGTCGTGTTGTTAAAGCGTTTATGGAATATACCGAAGGATATAATGAAAATCCTGAAGCCCTTCTGGAGAAGTCTTTCGATGTATCTTATGATGAATTAGTTCTTGTGAAAGATATCTCTTTTCATTCTCTTTGTGAGCATCACTTTGCTCCGTTTTATGGAAAGGCGCATATTGCCTATCTACCACAAGGGAATATCATCACGGGATTATCCAAGCTAGCCAGAAGGTAGATGCCTATGCACACAGATTTCAATTACAAGAGAGAATGACAACACAAATTGCAGATACCTTGGATAAAGTTCTTAAACCACTAGGAGTAGCCGTATACATCGAAGCTGAGCATTACTGTATGTGTGGAAGGGGCATTAGAAAACGTGGAACTGTAACGAAAACTTCATCATTCCGTGGTGTGTATAAAGACGATGCGGTTGCTCGGTCTGAACTATTGGCAATGATTAAATGTTGAGCGAGCATTTGTGAAAAATGAATTTTCAAACCGTGATGACACGTTGCCGGGAACATGGTCCCATTGAAAGTCGCTGTTTAGCGGCTTTTTTATTTTATCGGTACAAGTTCTTGTCCCGATTGCCGAAAATGGACAAGAACATAGTCCGATTACCGATTAGGTATGTATCTAGCCATTCCGGTATAATCTTCTCCACTGTACCGCCATAATCCACAATATCTATCAAATTCGATATCCGACTTTAACACCTTATATGTATGTTTCATGCTGATCACCTCATTTAGCTATTCGGTGGATTTAGAAAATTCCTTCAAAGCAATAGATCCCCGCCGACCAATTAAGGTTAGCGGGGATTTGCTTTACTTACGTTTAAAATCCTCCATGCTGTACTTGAGGCTCTATACCATGCGAGTGAATAGGTACAGTAACAATTAACAAAAAGCTAGCTGCGACGATCAACAGTGCCATTTTTTTTAACATTGTTCATCCACACCTTTTCAATAAAATTTAAAAAATTTGCTTTGGTTTCAGGAGTCGCATGTTCTCGAAAATGTAAAAACAGCCCCATACAATTTATGAAATAAGTCTCATTATTTAGTGTATGATAACTTACCATTGAATACATCAAATGTTTAAAGCCATCATCGTAAGAATTTCTATGTAAATAATAATGAGCCAACTCGTAACCACACCAAGCAAAATAATCTGGCACCACTTGTTGAGTATATATATCACTTGGTGAGTGTTGCGACAATGATACAATGTCCGCTTCAAAACGTTTAATTATGTTACTAACATCAATATCATATCGGTTAGCCGCTATCATAATATTCAGCAGTTGGATGACCTTATCTTCTTGCGTTGTATCCTCCGCTGCATCGATGTATTCAATATATTCTTGCAGCACCTTTATATCTCCGGATAAAAGCTTATTGACAATAATATTAGCTTTTGCCCAATGCTTAAACAAGCCAATCCAGTGTTGGGTATCTTCGTCTGTCTCTTTAACCCAATCTAAATTAGCATAGGCGTATGTATATTGTAGAGCTTGGTGGTAATCGCCTTGGGCTTCGTAGACACCTGCACACAATAAGTCAGCATAAGCAATGTATCCAAATAGCGGCCCTCTTGTTCTCTTTTCAATATCTCGTAACTCACGTTTTTCTTGGTGTTTTAAACTATACTGGATTTCCGCTTTAGTTCTCATTTGCCTTGCCATTTCGTCTACCTTGTCCCATTTACGCAAAGACCTGTACACGTTTGCCAAATCCTTCAATGCGTCAAGCTGGTCTATTTCATCCAGACGTTCCACGAAGGGTTCAAATAGTGTTGCAGCCTTGAGATTCTGGCTTTGATCGTCTCCAATCTGAATCGTAAATATACGATATTGACAGACTGCCAAACGCTCAGAATGTTGATATTTCTCCGCTTCAGCTATCCCCTCATAGAGCAACAATGCAGCCGCATTTTTTTCCTGCGACAATAATTCTTCTGCAATTTCAAATAGCTTGGGTGAATACAGTAGATTATCCATGATGGCTCCCACCACTCGACGGATCGCGTCCAACTTGTCCAACTCCGCACAGCGAAACAAAAATGGCTCGATTCGCCTCATATTCGGAGGATGGTCGATGATGTAGTTTTCTATGAACAAGTCATAAAAGTGACCTTCAGGTAAACCCATAGCCTCGGTAATTCGGTCGAGCTGGTTAACAGACAAAGGCTTGTTTCCTGTCACGATAGCACTTACTGCTCCCCTATTCATATCCGCAATATGACCAAACTGTGTTAAACTCAATCCTTCTTGTTGTAGGTATCTGTCTAATTCTGCTCGAATCGTAGGTGTATGCTTCATGCCATAGCCACCCTTCGCATAGAAATTCCAGTATTTTATAATCATTTACTATTTTTGTCCAATAATTAACAGTTGTCAATATCCTTTTTGCGAATAATGCAGAAAAGCCACGTTTGTCATAAGAGCACTTATATAAACAAAAACACCCCACTGGCTTTAGCCAGCAGGGTGCTACCGATGCTTTCGGATTACACAACGATGCTTCCGTATGTGTTGTTATAAGCATAAAGGGTTAGAGTGACTCTGTAAATACTCGTATGTATTATTCAAATTCATAACATTTAAGTGAACATAACTCTCATGTTATCATCTTTTAATATGTTTCAAACACCTAAATTCTTTTCACAAAAAATAGGTATTTAGAGATAAAAAAATAACATAATACACAACTTAATACCCACATCTATATTTTTTTATAGTATAATAGTTCTACTCAGAAGACCTCAGCAATTACTTCAGCCGATGAAGAAACTTACGGAGGCAAAAAAATGTTAGAAAAGCACTACTATGTTCCCGTCTTAAAATGGAAGCAAGGTGAACAAAAAGCGTTGGAGGAGTTACCCATTTCTATAAAAGAAGCTACCTCTCCTATGTTAGAAGTTCCTCCAATCGATTGGGATTTTGAAAATGACACTCCGAAAAAAACAATCGATGAGCACCTCCAAAAAGTTGGAGAAACCTTGTCACGCTCTTGGGGATCAGATTCCCCCTTCTTCATTGATTTATACTACGTTGACTCTACTGATCGCTTAGCAAACGGTCAACATCCTCTTAGCTTCGTTCTTCAAGAAACCAGAACACGCGGATTAAATGCAATTCCAGTAACAAGTACTAATCGTGATGTCGCATACCAAGCCGAAGTAAGATCGGCCCATCAACAAGATCAAAATGGAATTTGTTTTCGATTAAAAGAGGAAGACTTCGGAGATTTACAGAATAATATCGGTTCTTTACTAACTCAACTGTCAGTAAATCCTTCTGAAGTAGACTTAGTTTTAGATTATGAATATGTAAAGCCAGATGAACGAGTAAGGACTATGTTATTTCTAACAGGTATTCTTAGTAGTATTCCTTTTTTAAATCAGTGGCGTAGACTCATACTTTGCGGTACTTCATTTCCAAGTGACCTTTCATCAATAGATTCAAATTCAATCGGACAAATTGATAGAGCAGAATGGTTGATTTGGAAAAGACTCATTTATTCAGGATCAATTGAGAGAGTTCCTTCGTTTGGAGACTATGCAATTTCAAACCCAGCTCCTTTTGAAGCCGATCCAAGATTCATTAATATGAGTGCAAATATAAGATATACTGGTGACGATAAGTTTATAATTTTCAAAGGACGAATGATTAAAAGATATGGTGGAAATCAATATTATCAATTGGCCTCACAGGTTGTAACCCATCCGGAATATTCAGGTCCCAACTTCAGCGCTGGAGACCAATATATACAGAATGTAGCAAACAACACTGATGGTCCTGGTAATGCAACCAATTGGCGCAAAACAGGAACCAATCATCATATAACATACGTTGTTAATGAACTCGCCACCGTGACCTTGCCTTAAGTTTCCCTCTCACTTCATCTTGAAGTTCTTGCAATGGTAAGTTTTCAGCCAATGCTCTCCATAATACTTGCCGAGGCTTGCTCAGTAATCCTTTCTGTAAGCCTCTTTCTTTTAGTATCGAAATAGCTTCATCGCGCCAAAGGAGCTGTGCTAAAGAGAGCGCATCAATGTTTAAATTCTTCTGCGCCTCCCTTAACACAAAAAAATGAACCATTCCGTCCTCTTCTTTTTCGGCTTGTGTTATTCCCCACCATTCAGGAATTATATCTATAATCCCCTCAACAAACTTTGAAGCTGTCAATATAGTAACTTTATCAAAAACCTTATTGTAGTACTCAGATTGTGATGGGAGTCTACTTAATGTATCACTCTCACTTTTTATCTCATAGCCATTCATTTCCCCATTTACAACAGCAACGTCAATTCGTGCATCGCCTTGACATACAACTAACTCATCAAGTATCAGTGTATCCGGTTCAAGCTCATGCTCTTTTTGGAGTATACAATGAAGGGATTTACGGATATCTATATCCTTGGTTTTCATTATCCATCCTCCAGTAAACGAAATAAAATAATTAAAGTTGATAAAAAAATTGATATTTTATTAGCCTAATACTAGCACAAGGTATTAAAATCTTCAAAATGAAAAATTGCCAGCGAACCTCTGGCAATTTTTACCGTTTATGATTATTCTTGATTGCACGTGCCTGTGGCTTCAGCCGATTTACCATCCACATAAGCCTCAGCCAGAATGTAAGCAATCACTGCACCGAATGCACGACATTACTATCGTATTTTGGACACAATCGTAAAAGAGCACCCTGACTTTCCGCGGATTCGTTTCTATGATCTAAGACACGCTCATAACAGGGAACTCATGAACACTGAAAAAACCACTTTACTATACTAAAGGTTAGAAGATTGTTAGAAGATTGTCCAGAATCACAAAAAAGCGCGCCCTCCAAAAAGCTTGGAAGCCGCGCTGTGCTTGAGATGATAGCTATGCTGGTGAAGGGAATTGAACCCCCGACCTACGCATTACGAGTGCGTTGCTCTACCCCTGAGCTACACCAGCAGGTCAGTGTAACTGACAACAAAAACTATTATACTCTTAGTTACATAAAAATCAATCACTTACATCAACTTTTTCAGCTAGGATTTGGATTTAATTCGGTAACATTTCCTGTCGCGGTGCCAGATAGTTTCTCTGCGACGGAACGGAGCTTTTGGTGACTGGAGGAAGGCTTGTCACGGCGATCATCAATTTTGACCGAGGTGGAAACACGCTTGGCTCCAGACAGGAATGGCGCTTCGTGCAGCGCAGCAATGGCGGTGAACACATCGTCCAACGAACCTTCAATAATCGTACTCATGGAGGTAAGCTCATAGGTAATTCCTTTTTGCATCTTCAACACTTTTTGCATCTGGGCAACGTAGTCGCTCAAGCTTGTACTCCCCGTTCCAATCGGGATCACTGTCACTTCTGCAATAGCCATCGCCAAGTTCCTCCTTTAATTTAAAATCGTCGCTTCTTTAAAAATCTAAAATTTCAGTCCGATAGAACGAGCAACCTTATTTCACAAAAAAAGTTCATATGTATGCTGCTTGTTTCTGTAGGAAACATCTTTATCATTCATTGTACCGTTCAAATAGCCTCAATTCAAATACAGCCCACGACTTCTCTGTATATTTTGATTTTCCATTCCTTTTCCTTTACGTATGGCTTCGAATGTTGCTATAATACTCCTTGCACTTATTTGAAATTTTAAGTTTATACACACAATATGTTGGGTTAAATATTCATAACACGTCTAAATATAGTGATGTAGCCGATAAATCGTACGGGAACCATCTTTTCCCCCTTCATTGGCAGGTGCATCGCTATTTCTATGTTATTGGATTACATACAGCCCCCAAATGCTGTCTGACCATCGCTTTTTTTCGCCATTATCTTCTCATCATGATCATTTTCATGCCTATTCCCAAGTATGATTCCAAATCAGGAAAGCGAGGAATTAATCCTATGCCACAAATCGTAACCAAACCAAACAATCGCCAGTTGGCTTTTGATGAAATACGCATTTCCGTATATGCCGACCGTGTACTCAGCGGGCTGGACAAGCTGGATAAAGATCGTCTCATTCGTGGTGTAACTAGCAAACTGCGCCGGGACGAAGTCACGGGGGATGACATTAGCAACGCGTTTGCGATGGCTGCCCTTGAATTGGTTAGTAAGGAAGAACCGGACTGGAAATTTGCCGCTGCGCGTGCTTTGCTCACTTCCTTGTATAAAAAAGCGGCCACTCACCGCCGTTATAAATCCTATGCGGACGAGCCTTACGGTGCTTTTTATCCACTGATCACTGATTTGGTCCAAAAAGGAATTTACCGTCAAGAACTGCTCGACTACTATACCAAGGAGCAGATTGATGAGTTGGGTGATTCCATATTGCCGAAAAATGATCTGTTGTTCGATTATATCGGGCTGTTAACGCTGTCTGAGCGCTATTTGGCCAATGATTTTGACGGACGCGTAATGGAACTGCCGCAGGAACGCTACATGATCATCGCGATGTACCTGATGCACCAAGAGCCTGCCGACAAGCGGATGGAGCTGGTGAAGGAAGCATACTGGGCGATGAGCAACATGTACATGACAGCAGCTACACCAACCATGTCCAATGCCGGAAAAAAGGTGGCCGGACAGCTCTCCAGCTGCTTTATCGACACCGTAGACGACTCGTTGGAAGGCATTTTCGACTCCAATACGGATGTAGCCCGTCTTAGCAAAATGGGCGGCGGCATCGGCGTATACCTCGGTAAAGTACGGGCGCGTGGCTCCGATATCCGTGGACATAAAAATACAAGTTCCGGCGTCATTCCGTGGATTCGCCAGTTGAACAATACAGCTGTTAGCGTAGACCAATTGGGTACTCGCAAAGGTGCAATTGCCGTATATCTGGACGTATTCCACAAGGACATCCTCGCGTTCCTTGACCTGAAGCTGAACAACGGTGACGAGCGGATGCGTGCACATGACGTGTTCCATGGCGTATGTCTGCCTGATCTGTTCATGGAGCGGGTCGAAGCACGGGGTGAATGGAATCTGTTCTGTCCGCATGAAGTGAAGAAGGTGATGGGCTGGAAAGATGACAACGGTCGTCCACTGGGACTGGAAGATTTTTATGATGAAACCTTCGGTTCAGGTACCTTCCGCGAGAAGTATGAGGAGGCGTCACAGCATCCCATTCTCTCTCGTATTACAGTGCCTGCCATCGACATCATGAAGCGCCTGATGAAGTCACAACTGGAAACAGGTACACCGTACATGTTCTACCGTGATACGGTAAACCGGGCGAACCCGAACCGCGCCCATGGTATGGTATATTCCTCCAACCTGTGTACGGAAATTATGCAAAACCAATCTGCAACTGTAGTAGAAAAAGAAGAATTGGTCACCAAGGACGGACAAACACGCATCGTTATTTCCAAAATTCCTGGCGACTTTGTGGTGTGCAACCTGAACTCCATCCATCTGGCTCGTGCGGTTCCGGCAGGTGTGCTGGATCGCCTTGTACCGATTCAGGTACGTATGCTGGATAATGTTATTGATATCAACAACATTGAAGTACTCCAAGCACAATATACGAACAGCCAATATCGCGCTGTCGGTCTGGGTACATTTGGACTGCATCATCTACTCGCACTGGAAGGTATCCGTTGGGAATCCGATGAAGCGGTAACATATAACGATCATTTGTATGAAAAAATTAACTACCTGGCCGTCAAATCCAGCATGGAGCTAGCGAAAGAAAAAGGCCGTTATGCCAAATTCGAGGGTTCTGACTGGTCTACTGGGCACTATTTCACTTCCCGTGGCTATACGGATGGTACACGCGAAGGCAAATTTGTCACTACGTCCGAGTGGAGCGAGCTTGCAGAAGAAGTCAAACAAAATGGTGTCCGCAACGCATGGCTGTTCGCCATCGCGCCTAACGGGTCCACGTCTATTATTGCAGGTTCTACCGCCAGCATTGATCCATTGTACGAGCTGCTTTCCTATGAAGAGAAAACAACTTACAAGATTGCTAACCCTGCACCGGATTTGAACGAAAAAACCATCTGGTACTACAAGACGGCTTTCTTGCTGGATCAACACGCTTCGATCAACATGGCTTCTGCACGTCAGCGTCATATTGACCAGGGCCAAAGCTTTAACCTGTATGTACGACCTGATATTAAAGCAACTGAATTTTTAGAGCTGCACATCCATGCCTGGAAATCAGGTATGAAATCGACCTATTATGTACGCAGCCGCGCACTGACGATTGAAGAATGTGATAGCTGCGCATCCTAAACTAAAGGAGAGAAGCTCTCATGCAGTTACAGAAGATTTTTAACACGGAAGCGCCCAATCGCTCTACCCGTATTATTGAAGGCGAAAGCTCCGGTATTTTGAATTGGAACGATATTCGGATGCCGCATATGTACAAATTGTATAAAGTGCTACTGCTGAACCACTGGATTCCAGATGAAATTCCGATGTCCAAGGACGCGTCCCAGTTCCCTGTGCTGGATGCCGAAGAACAGCGCACCTTCAAAATTAACATCGGCCTGCTGGCTGTACTGGATTCGATGCAAACGATGTTTGTCGGGGATGTAAAACGTTATTTTACCGACTCTTCATTGGAAGCTATTTCAGCGATTATCGGGCAGCAGGAAGTGGTGCATAACCAGTCCTACTCCTACGTTCTGTCTTCTTTGGTGTCAGATCAGGAACAGAAGGAAATTTTTGAATACTGGAAAAACGATCCCGTCCTGCTGGAGCGTAACACATTCATCTCGGACATTTATCAGGAGTTCCGCGATGAGCAGAACCCACAGACCTTTTTCCAAGCGATGGTAGCGGATTTGATTTTGGAAGGCATTTTCTTTTACAGTACGTTTGCGTTCTTCTACAACTTGGCTCGTGATCAGAAAATGATGGCAACCAGCCAAATGATCTCGTATATTCAGCGTGATGAAAATCAGCATTGCTACTTCTTCGCCGAAGTGTTCAAGCAGCTATTGTCCGATTTCCCTGAGTTGAATACCAAGGAAAATACGGACTATGTCTATCGTATGATTGACCGAGCTGTGGAGCTCGAAACGAATTGGGCGCATTATACGCTCAAAGAGGTTCGCGGCATCGACTTGAACGAGCTGAGCGATTACATCAAATACATGGCAAATATGCGCCTGAGACTGCTTGGTATGGACAAAGCGTACGAAGGCGTAGATGTAAACTGTATGCCTTGGATCAAACCATTCTCAGATGAAGCGCTGAATGCGACAAAAACGGACTTCTTTGAAGCAAAATCACGCAATTATGGCAAGGTCGGAGATGACAACGGATTTGACGATTTGTAAGTCATAAGATTACAGCCTTAGCTCGGTACTTACCGGGCTAAGGCTTTTTTCATGAGAATTTACGCAAATACGCAAAAAAATCATGAAACATCTGAATAACTATTCATATTTCCCTATTTGTACACGTTATATATTAAGGTGAAAAAAACATAGTAAGGAGCATATTATGAAAAGCAGCGTTAAAAAAAGAATGGGATTACAATCCAAACTCTACTTCATCTTGCTCATTCCTTTAATCGTGATTGGCGTCATTGTTCTGTGGACGACCAATCAATCCATCCAGAATGCTTCTCTATCAACCATGCAGCTAAACAATGAAACGCTGGCAAAGAACACGGCCCAGTTATTGGACAAATCTGCAGTCAAGAGCTTAAATACTGATTCATCTGAGCAAAGCAGCGAGTATAAGCAGCTTCGGAACGAGTTAAATACGCTTAGGCTGCAAACTGGAATCCTGTACATCTATATGTACAACCGTGTGGGCAATGAGTGGAAAATTACGGTGGATGGAACCGCATGGGACGACAAAGACTACAGTCCATTCGGAACTCCTGTAAGTTTTACCCTTAAAGAAACGGAAGAGAAATTGAAACAAGGGGAAACAGTGACTACAGATATTACAACGGACCCTGAGTGGGGGACGATGTTTTCCTCCTTTACTCCCATTAAGGATACAGATGGAACCATCATTGGTTATTTGGGAATCGATAGATCCCTGTCCTCTGTGACTGAAGTATACGAACATACCTTGCCCGAGGCCTACCGATTAGTTATTCCTGTTATCTCCATCATTCTGATCATCTCCATTGCGGCTATGATGCTGGTAACCCGGCGGATACTGCGTCAGGTGAGATTTATTAAAAATACACTGGAGCAAGTAGCCGACGGCAACCTTACGGTTACATCGTCGCAAGTAACATATGATCAGTTAGGCGAAATTAGCAAATTGACAAACAAAATGGTGGAAGCCATGTCCAATATAATTGTAGATATTCAAAGCAGTTCTAGCACACTCCAGCATGCATCAGAAAATATCGTCGTGACAACGGAGGGGACACTCCACCAAACTGAGGAACTGTCCCGCACACTCCAGCAAATTGCCGATGTCTCTATTAACCAAGCGGATCAAGCAGTGGAATCGGTTCAACAATCTGACCGATTAGGACAAACGCTGGATGAAGTCGGAAGCCATGTGCAACAATTTACGAATACGGCCCATCATCTCAATGAGGTTCGTAATCAGGTAGCCAGTGAGCATGAACTGTTATTAGAAAAAGGACGAGAAAGCGCCCTGCGTATCAAGCAGATGCAGCGTATGTCACACGCGTTAACCGAAAAATCGCGCGAAGCGGCTAACATCGGTCAGCAGGTACAGGGCATCGTAAAGCAGACGCAGATTTTGTCCTTTAATGCATCTATTGAAGCCTCACGTGCAGGCGAAGCTGGCAAGGGTTTTTCTGTGGTCGCTCATGAAATGGGACAACTTGCACAGCAATCTGCCATATCGATTCGGGAAATCGATGAAATCTTAAGAAGCTTTGTTGATCAAATTGAGCAAATGGGTGATCAATTTGATGAGAACATAAAGACCGTCAATGAACATGAAACCCAAATTTCAGTATGTCTACAGTCTGTTGACAAAGTCACCCAGGTTTCACAGGAAGTTCAGGAGTTAGCCGCACATCTAGCTCAATTGACGGTAGAGATGCAAGAGGTACGTCACAGCGTAGACCAACATTTAAATCACACAGCCAGCGCGGCACAGCAGACTGCCGGAATGACAGAAGATGTATCAGCAAGCGCCGAGAAGCAGGCCCTAGCGGTAAAAGAACTATCCGAAGTAGCCCGTAATCTCACTACACTATCAAACAATCTGCAGCGTCATGCCGACCAGTTCCAGGTAAAAAACGCTGAATAGTGAATATTATGTTGGATTCGATTCAACTAAACGAAAAGGAGTAAACTAAAATGGAGCATTCGCTAACGTAGCGAATGCTCCATTATTATGTTATGAAAGCCGAGCAGAGTTCACCTTTATCCGAGTAGGTGCATACATATAACCTAGAAGTGTGTATTCAAGCATCCCAGAATCATACCCGTTCTTATGATGGGGGTAGCGCCGCTGTTTTCACCTGTTTCGTATAAGAAGGATAACCTCCCGTATGCTGGAGCATTTCGATTTCACGCAAAATACGCGGCAAGTCAGCGACCGAGTTCATCACGATGTGGGCTCCTGCTCTTTTCAAACCATATACACTCTGTCTGCGCCGTTCCTCAGCCACTCTGTCGTCCGCTTCATGGCTGGTCGTTTGAGCTGCGGTCGTCACGCTTTCGTTATGGTTCAAGACACCAATCGTCCATACACCTGCGTTCCGTCCTTCTTGCATATCGGCTGCTGTATCTCCTACTTTCACAATATCGCTCAGCGGAAATACCTGCAAGCGATGTGCAATTTCATAGATCATCCACGGATATGGCCTCCCCTGCGAAACTTCACAAGGGGCTACCATACAATCCAGCGTATAGGGTGACTGTGCAGGCGTAAATACGTGACTGAGCATCTCCATCGGACAGGATGCAGTGGCACCTGACTGAATACTACGATCCTGCAACTCCTGCAGCGCCCTGTCTATACCGATAGCAGGCTCAGCCCCTTGGATCAAGGAGCGGAGAACAGGGACAAGCTCGAGATAAATATGCTCAATATCCACTCTGCCAGGATGCGCACCAAAGCACTCCAGCCATTTTTTCCGAACCTCTGAAAGTCCCAGCACATTCGCAATATGATCCCGGATCGGCATTCCTCGCCCATGAGATACCTGTTCTTCAGTTACCTGTATACCTTTCCATCTGAAAATGTCACGCATTCCCTGGGTTAAGCCTCGTCCTCCGGGGTCTAACAATGTACTTTCGAGATTAAAAACAACCGCCTGTATCATGCAATCCCCGCCTTTCCGTACCGCGGCTATCCGCAATCTTTATTTTGCTTAGGAACATGATACACAGCTAACGTAAACTGAAATGTCGTAAACGGTAAGCGGATTGTAATTGAAAATAAATTCCTTGATTGGTTGTGAATACCGAGTGTGATAAGAGGAGGAGTCGCAACATGAGACAGCCTTGGAATGAATTTAATTCCAAAATGCCTTGGCGGATGGAGCTTGGTTGTTATGCGCTGAATAAACTAGCCTGTGGAGGATTAGTTTTTGGTCTCTTATGGATCTACTGCTATCTGACAGAGGAAATAACAGGAATTCCTCTGACTATAGCAGGCAATAGTGGTGAACTGACCGCGCAGCTGTGGGCCTATGGTTTTGCCCTTCCTGCCGCTCTTGCCGCTGATGCGCTACGCGATCTTTTACCCTGGCTTCGCAAGCCCGAGCAGCTCACCCTATACCTCGCTGCAGGATTCAGTGTCTTTCTCCTACTAGGTTCTTTGATGTCGCCTGCCGGAACGGGCATTTTATGGAGCAACGGCATAGCAGGTGCAGGGATTACACTGCTGTATTATGGAGGAAGGCACTGGCTGAACCGTGAATATGGAGTACAGATCATGCTGGCCTTCCTCCTGCCACTGCTGCTATGGCCTATAGGGCTTCAATAATGTCGCCTGCGATCACAGAGGCAGGATGCTGGCGATGACGTGCGGCTGTTTCTCCAGCCGCACCATGCAAATACACGCCAAAGGCTGCTGCCTGCGAAGCAGTCAAGCCCTGAGCCAGCAAACCTGCGATGATGCCTGTTAGCACATCGCCCGCACCGCCTGTCGCCATCCCCGCATGGCCTGTAGTATTGACGTAGGCCGTTCCGTCGGGACAAGCGATGACCGTGCGTGCTCCTTTGAGCACCAGCGTGACCCCACGTGTCCGGGCGTACTCCCGGGCATGGGTGATGCGGTCACGCTGCACCTCTGCTGTCGGTATGCCCAGCAGACGAGCCATTTCACCGGGGTGCGGCGTCAGTACGACCGCCGCACCTCTCGGCTTCCAAGCCTCCAGCTCAGGTCCCGCCGAGGCGAGGATGTTCAAGGCGTCCGCATCAAGCACGAGCGGACCGCCGTATTCCTCCCACAGGCGGCGCAGCCAGCCGGTGTCCCCTGCAAAGCGGCCGAGGCCGGGGCCGACGGCCAGTACATCACGTGCCTGCGCGAGCTGTAGCAGCTCGTCTGCGGAGTCGGCATTCCATTCGCCGTCTCCGCCTGCTGCTGCGGCAGCGAGCATCAGTTCCGGCGCGGCGCCAATGACGCGCGGCAACAACGCCTCGGGCACCGCCCACGTGACAAGGCCGCTACCGATGCGCAGGGCTGCACGTGCGGCCAGCAAGCCCGCGCCGCTCATGCGCAGGCTTCCGGCCGCGACGAGAACATGGCCGTAGGTGCCCTTGTGCCCGTCCGGCACGCGGCTACGGCTTACATCTACGTCCAGCGCAGCGCGCAGCGTGTCACGGGTCAAGAGCCGCAGCTGCACGCCGCACTCACGGGCAAGGCCGGGTGGAATACCGATGTAGCGTACCACCACATCGCCTGCGGTCCCGGCGCCCGGATATTGGACGAGCCCACGCTTCAAGTAAGCGAGGCATACGGTGACGCGCGCACGAATGCACGGCTCGTGCAGCGCACCCGTGTCGGCGTCGAGGCCGCTAGGCACGTCTACCGACACGAGCGGCGCGCCGCTGGCATTGGCCTCGCGGATCAGCGAGGCGTAGGGTTCGCGCGGCGGGCCTTGCGTGCCCGTGCCCAGCAGGGCATCGACGACGCCGGAGGCGCCGCGCAGGTCGAGGGTATCCCGGCCATAGAGGATCACCGGGACACCCAGAGCCGCGATGATATCGCGTTGCGCAGCCGCTTCACCGCGTAGCGTGTCTGGCGGCTCGACGTACACAACGGTGACGCGTAGCCCTGCATCGGTCAGATGACGGGCTGCCACCAGTCCGTCACCACCGTTGTTGCCTTTGCCTACGAGGATATACCAGTGTTCTCGTTCCCGTAAGTCATGTCGTCCTTGACTCCACGTCTCTGTCCGTATAACACCGCCATGTCCCGGTATATCCCCCGGCCCTGTGTGTGTAACCTCTTCTGTCCACTGCGACCCCAACACTTCAGCACGATCATTTTCACGTGTTAGATCAGCAGTGCCTACTGAGAAGCCGCCGCCATTGCTCTTCCCACTTCTTTCAGCACATAGCTTCAACACCTCGTCAGCTACCTCGCGCCCAGCATTTTCCATCAAGGTAAGGGCCGGAATACCCAGCTTGTCAATTGTATAGCGATCCAATTCTCGCATTTCTTCGGCGGTCACCATATACATGCTTTTCGCCTCCCGTATGGCTATGCCTGCTTATTAATATCCAACCGTAAAACGGGAATTGACAAATTCCCCTTCTACTAACTCATCAATCAGGGCTACCGCATAATCTTCGACCGAGATACGGCTATGGCCTAATTCGTCAACCACCAAATGATCCAAACCAATACGGAACTGCCCTGTACGTTTTCCCAATTCAATTATTCCGGCAGGACTACAATAGGTCCAATCTACATCCGCAGCGCGGTACAGCTCCAGTGCATCTGCATGGGCAGCCGCCAGTGGCTTCACTTCCTCCGGAAACTCGGCGGTATCCATGAGGCGTTCACCGTTTTCTGTTTTCAGACTTCCCGCTCCGCCAACGACAAGTATGCGCTCCGCGCCAGAACGCCGGGTTCCTTCCAGCAAAGAACGAGTCGCTTCGAGCAGTTCTTCCTCTTCTCCAAACTTGGGACCGTATGCGCTAATGATAGCATCGTGCCCTTTGGCCACATCCGTAACGGAATTCGGATTTAGAATATCCGCTTGAACCACCGTCAAATATTCACTTTGCTCCGTCACACGTTGCGGGTCGCGCACCGCCGCCGTCACTTCATACTTACGCTTGATTGCTTCCTTTACTAACGCTTGACCAATGGTTCCTGTTGCTCCGAAAATAATAACTTTCATATAAATGTGCCCTCTTCCTGTCTATAATTTACTTACTGTTATTTATCCGTTTTATGTCCAGCTTAAACCCGTACAGCATGTCAGCTTACAGTCCCCCCGGCTGTCGCCAGTACATCCCTTCCGACCTCGGACTGACCCATTAGACGCCAATTGCGCATACAAGCGGTCGACCGGCTTATCCGCGATCAGCGTCACAAAGATGCCCGTACGGTTGATTCGATGTCTCATAATGTTCTGTTGCAATTTCTACATTTTTATCCATGCCGAATCTCCTCCTGCTTGTAATCTTGTCTATTTTACCAAAAAATACTTCATATATCCTGGTCAAAGGGATACAAGCCCTTGAAATGCCTGTATGGTCTGTGCAATAGTGTAGAAAGAACAATGGAAGGAGGGATTGCGGGTGTCCCCGACGGACTTCGCGGCATTAGCCGCATATATCTCACCCGGTCTGATTGCCTTCCTGCTGGCGTTGTCTTTGCTGGTATGGCTGTATGTTCACAGTGCAGCCCAGCTTCGAAATTCACGTCAGCAGCGGCTGGAAGAATTACAGGAATCGCTGCGTATCTATGGACGATTAGCTGGTTGTCTCCAAACCGCTACCCAGAACGGGTTCAATAACAGCGAAAAGCAGTACCAGAACGGACTCATCCACGCTCTTCAGGAAGCCAAAGCTGCTCCCTATTTGACCCCTCACCTTCAAGAGCAGGTTCAAGCATCCCTTCGGGAGTGTGATACATTCCGCAGAGAATTGCTTCTCAAATCACTGGAGCGTGAAATGAACAAACTCATCGAGGAACGGCGTCTTGTTCTGCTGGAATCTCATGCTCCGGGCTGGGGAACAGCATTGTGGAAGCTATTGCGCCCAGCAGCTGGTCCGTTGGCGCTGGCAGGAATCGTCTGGTTGGTCACAAGGCTGGTTATGGAACTGATAGCCTCCAGCCATGTCGATGTTAGTCTGCCCGATACTGCACAATCTGCCTCATGGCTCATAGGGTGTGCATGGATGAGGTTCGTTTCCGGCTTGATCGCTCTACTGTATGTGTACCGACTGATGACCCTGCGCAGGCAAAATGATCTGGACGTGACGGCATCCCATTTTCCAACAAGCCTGTTGTGCTTAGTGATCGCCGCTGTCGCTCTGTTTCAATGGATCGGATCGGAAGCATCTCCCTACATACTGGCTGTTCAGCTTGTGCTGTTCTTGATTGGCTTCCGACTTACCCGAGGCCGCTCGCGCAGTGATCGTCCTTATGTTGGTCATCCCGGCTTGATCAAGGCAGATGCTTCTCAACATCAGGATTTACACGCAGCAGATAAAGATAAAACGGCTGACTCTTCTTTGGCAGAAGAACATATCCGGTCCTAAACACCAATGGCACAGGATTCTATTCCCGTATCCACCCTGCAAATCACATACCATCACAGGACATCCCAACAACAAAGAAAGAGATTATGGGGTGTCCTGTTTTTTGAACAATTTTTGGCTTTTTGAGGGGTTAGGCTTGTGCCAGTGATCAAGGAAAGGGTATATTGTTTATATAAATGTAAATCATATCGTTTTTTATGTATGAATATTGAAAAAAATCCATATATGTTAAACTACCATCAATTTATGATGTGCGTTAGAATTGGAGGAACTATGCAACTGGACATTTCTGAAAAATCACTTCCCGTTTATGAAGCGCTGGCCAGTGAGGTTCGGCTAAACATGATTGTTCTGCTTGCGGAGAAGCCTATGAATATACGTGAGCTGGCGGAAGCGTTGGGGCTCAGCAGTGCGATTATGACGATGCATGTCAAGAAACTGGAGAGAGCGTCCATTATTTCGACCAAAATGCTGCCTGGGCGAGGCGGAGTACAGAAAGTGTGCTCACTGGCTACAGACAAAATTGAAATCGCCATGCCACGCTACCAGCAGGATGTACGACAATTCCATCAGACGGAGATTTCTGTGGGACACTTTACAGATTTTGAAATACAGGCGACCTGCGGACTGGCTACCGTCGAAAAGATCATTGGTGAATTCGATGAGCCTCGTTCGTTCTTGGACCCTGAGCGCTTCAATTCCAAAATTCTATGGTTCAGCCAAGGATATATGGATTATAAGGTGCCGAATTTCCTACTGTCCAGCCAAAAAGCCGAGGAACTGGAAATTTCGATGGAACTATCATCCGAGGCCCCTTTTACCAATGATAATTGGCCTTCAGATATCACTTTTTTCCTAAATGATGTGAATTTGGGTACATGGACTAGCCCAGGGGATTTCGGGGATAACCGGGGTAAATACACACCTGCATGGTGGCCTGATTTTATCAATCAATATGGTCTCCTTAAAAGACTTCGCGTTACCTCCGAAGGTACCTTTATGGATGGCAAGCAAATATCCGACGTGACTTTAAGCCAAGTACTGATTGATCAGAAGCAATGGAAATTCCGTATTGCCATATTGGATGATGCCCAGCATGTTGGAGGGGTTACTCTGTTCGGTACCGGATTTGGTAACTACAATCAGGACATCCTGTTCCGTTTGTACTACAAACATGCAGAAAATCATACCAAAACAGTAACGGTAGAAGCTGGCGATACTAGCAAATAGCTTTTAGGCCACTTCAAGACCTGAACACGGCGTTTTGCCCATACTTTTCATGGGAAACAAAGCGCCGTGTTTTATTTTTTCATCCACTTATATCGTACTCTTTTGCCACATGCTATGCGATTAGCGTATAGGTTCAATGCACACAGGTGAAGGAACCTCCAGCACATATCCCGTTCGGGTCAGCCGTCCATCCTCACTATGGATGGCAAAAGATGCGATGTTGTTTCCATCCTGATTCGCTACTACCAAATAACCGGACAAGATGTTGAAGTTACGCGGTGTGCTGCCCAAGGTTTCCACCCATTCCACCGTCTTCAGCTTGCCGCTGTCCAGATTGACATGGTATAGCACAATGCTGTCATGGCCGCGGTTTGACACATACAAAAAGCGTCCACAGGGCGTAATCCGAATATCGGCTGCTGTATTTTCTACATCTATAATGCCTTCTGGCAGTGTGGACAGGCTTTGCATCAATGTAAGCTCACCATTACGTTCGTTATAACTAAATACAGCGACTGTATTGTTCAACTCATTGGCGACAAAAGCATATGGACGCGAAGGATGAAAAACCAGATGACGCGGTCCAGAACCAGGTGGCAAATCTATCTCACGATGGGTCACCAATTTTCCATCCTCTGTCAACCGGTATACCACAATCTGATCCAGTCCCAGATCACATACCAGGGCATACTGTCCTGAAGGATCTGGAATAATCGAATGCGGATGTGCCGCATCCTGGCGGTCCTGGCGAATACCTGAGCCGGTATGCTGAACTTGCCCCGACATGTCTCCTAATCCTCCAGCTTCCGTCGCAGGGAACACAACGGCATTGCCGCCTGAATAGTTGGAAGCCAGCACATATCGTCCATCGGTTGTTACGGAAACATAGCAAGTATGCGCTCCCTCCGTCCCTTTTCGATCCAAAGGATGTAATTCCCCCGTCTGGGCATTCACCTGATACGCATACAGCTCGCCTTCTTCTGTTTCACTGGCAGCATACAGCTTCGTCCCATCCGGGTGTAGCGCCAGAAAAGAAGGCCTTTCAATTTCTTCCACACCTCCAACCATGCGCAGATCACCATTGTTCACATGCAAAGCACATACATATATTCCTCTTTCCTGACGAGACGCATAAGTTCCTGTATAAAATAACTGCTCATTTCGCTCTTCCATCAGCTCTCATCTCCTTCTAGCTTTTTTTACAACATATTATCTGGCTTTTAGCTCTACTATTTGTTTTGTTGTAAACTCATCATGCATTATTACCCACGATTCGGTCGTTTCATTAACGTTCCGCGATATATGCAAAAAAATAGCCTCCTTCGGCGCAATCTGTGGTTCACAAGAACGTCACAGTTCACACCAAAAGAGACTAAGTTTACAAAAAGAACAACATTAAACCGCTGTGGTTTGCGTATCTCTGCTATTCCATTTTACAGCCAGCCCCAAACTAAGAATGAGAATGACTGCCCCAAAAATGTATGGCAAATTGATATGCACCTCGAACAATGTACCCGCAAGCGCAGGTCCTAGAATATTACCAATACTCATATAAGCATTGTTCATGCCGGCTGCAACTCCCTGCTCATCCCCCGCCATTTTGGATAAAGCAGTATTAATGGCTGGCCGCAGCAACGACGTAGCGGTAAAGAAGATGAGCGATACCCCGAGTACATAATAAAAGTTGCCGGAGAGCAGCATAAGCACAAGGGAAATCGCCGAAAACAGAAAGGAACCGATGATGACACCTTTTTCGCCAAAACGATTCAACATCGGGCTAATGACCACAGCTTGAATCACAGTTCCGACCAGTGCTCCTACCGTAATAATGATAGCAATATCACGCTCATTGTAATGAAACTTACCCGTCACGAAGAAAGGAAACATCGTTTCAAAATGCGTCAGTCCAAAGGTTAACGTGAATATCATAATCAGCAGCATAAAGTAAGGCTTGCGAAAAGAAAGGGCAAACTGTTTAATCACATTGTCCCGTTTGACCTTGACATTCCGAAACTTCAACTGTTTCTCCAGCGACAAGGTTTCGGGCAGCATAATCAAGGAAATCAGTGCAGCTACGCCCGATACGGCCGCCGAAACATATAAGGGCGTACGAATCGAGATATCTGCCAGCAAGCCGCCCACACCAGGACCGATCACAAAGCCAAGAGACATGGCGGCACCCAACAACCCCATTCCTCTACCGCGATTGTGGACCGTTGTAATGTCAGCAATATAGGCCATCATCGGAGGAATCATAAAAGCTGCCCCTGCACCTCCCAGCAAACGGGAGATATACAGCATGGTCAACGATTCCCCCATCGCAAACAATACAGAAGACGCCGTCATGATTACCAAACCGATAATAATCATTTTTTTACGTCCGTATTTATCGGACCATTCTCCCGCTAGCGGCGAAAACAGGAATTGGGTTAAGCCAAACACGGCAACCAAATAACCACCCGTTTCACCACTGCCTCCCAAGGAGCTCATAAACTTGGGAAGGATCGGAATAATGAGGCCAATCCCCAGCATGGCAATAAACATATTAATCATCAAAATGACCAGCGGTCCCATTTTCAACTGTTGTGAATCTGACATGTAGCGTTTTGTCCTCCTCAGGTTCTTTATTTCGTATACGAAAATCTTATTTTGCAACCATTCCAGCAAAACTCTTCATTATATTAATAGAGTGTGGGACAAATAACAATCATAAAATACTTCCGATAACCCTGAATCTTTCCTTTGGCAAACAGCAAAAAGGAACAACCTGAATAGACAGTGTTGTCCCTCTCATAACAAACGACCAGGATGAATTTCTGGAACGGTCTAGCGGTCCCTACGAACTTTATTATGGATCTTCGAATAGCTCCTGTATCATCTTTTCCCTGTTATTCAGAAATTGTTTCGTAATGATAAAATGATCGGTTTCCTCCAGCGTCCGGGTGTCGATCCCTTCATGTGTCAGATGATACAAGATGGAATCTGGATAAGCCATCAAAATAGGGGAATGAGTAGAAATGATAAACTGTGAGCCTTGCTGCACCAGCTCGTGAATCCGTGCAAGCATGGCCATCTGGCGCAAAGGTGATAACGCTGCCTCCGGTTCATCCAAAATATACAACCCTTGTCCTCCAAACCGATGCACAAAGGCAGCAAAAAAAGACTCGCCATGCGACTGCTCATGCAGCGATTTACCCCCATAGGAATCTCGAATCGGTCGCCCTCCTCCTTCTCGATCCAGCTCGTCGATGTGAGTCGCCACATTATAGTAGCTCTCCGCCCGGAAAAAGAAGCCATCCCTTGGCTTTTCCACCCCTCTCACCAGCCGGATATGCTCATACAGTGAGGAATGCGTGGCTTGTGTAGAAAAATTGAAATTTTTAGTACCGCCCTCTGGATTAAATCCCCACGCGACCGCGATTGCCTCCATAAGCGTCGATTTACCTACGCCATTTTCTCCAATAATATAGGTGACGGAAGGATGGAATTTCAGTTCGTTCCACTGGTGCAGGGCTTTTAAGTTAAACGGATATTGGCTCTCGTCAGCATCTGGAGGCCATATCAGCTCCAGGCGACGTATGAAAAGATTGCGGTCCCATATACTCATGTCCAGTTCAGCTCCATTGCCAAGCAATTCACTAGGTTTTCCATCATTATATTGGAATTATTTACAGCAATCAATCGGAAATCCCATTTCGTAACCCTTCTGTTGTTATTCAAGCGATTATTGTAGGTATAATGTATAGTAATGTTCATTGGGCATGAATTCTAAGTACTTTATTTCGTGTATATCTCATTCTTTTCAAGCAGGTGAATCTATGAAGTCAAATCACAAACCGACCCAATCCTTTAAAATCGTACAGTTCTTGATGACCATCTACAGGCAGCGATTGACACGTATTCTGCTACCGTTGGCTGTACTGGCTTTTATTATATGGGAGGCCGGACGAGAACTAAATGACTTTAATCTGGCGCGTATGTTTCATGAGCTGCGGCGAATGGATGCCACGTTTCTCATCGAAATTGGCTTGTTCTCACTGGCTGCCGTGGCGGCTATGAGCGCGTACGATTACGTAATCAGGCATCATTTCAAGCTTCAGGTCAAGCCTGGGACGACATTTCGCTACGCGTGGATCTCCAATACCTTCAATAATGTCTTTGGTTTTGCAGGCTTTACAGGAGCGGGACTTCGCACCGTACTGTATAAAAAAAGCGGTGTGCCGTTAGGTGTCATCACCTCTGCCGTCGTGTTTCTTTCGCCGGTCGTCATTACCGGACTATCTTTACTGGCTTGGGGGGCCATTGTCCATTTGTATCCGGTACAGCCTGTGCTGGATGCTCATCCTTGGCTTCATTGGGCGCTGTGGGGAATGGCATTGTACCTGCCGCTATTTCTGATCATGCAGCGCTCCAAACGGTACTCCACATGGTTCAACAAGGGAGAAGGACAGCTTTCCTGGTCCACTATCTCCGCTTCCATTAGTGCTTCCCTGCTGGAATGGCTGCTGGCTGGCCTTACCTTTGCATGGATCGGCTCGCACTTGCTCCATGAACTTCCGATCCATGCTGTGTTCGGCATTTATGTGATAGCCGCGATTGCCGGGTTGATCAGTCTTGCACCCGGAGGGGTCGGGGCATTCGACATCATTGCTCTGCTCGGGCTGCAAATGGCGGGAGCCAACTCAGATCGGGCACTGGCTGTGCTGCTGGTCTTTCGTATCTTTTATTACATCATCCCGTGGCTCATCGGCTTGGTATTAGCCGCGCTGGAAATGATTCCACGTAACGAGCGCCTGAATCAGCTAGCTGAGACGGGTTGGGATTATTCCCTTAATGCCTGGCAGAAGGTATGGGGCTGGCCTGGTCAATTCCGGTTTTTGGCCGATCTAGGGGTATGGGCGCTTGGTAAGCTGGTACTCATCTCCGGCGTGGTGCTTCTTTTGTCGGCAGCTACGCCCGGTCTGTTATATCGGCTACGTTTTGCTGAGCATTTGCTCAGCCTGCCCGTCATGCGCTTGTCGCATGAAATCTCGGTCATCATCGGGATTATGCTTGTCGTCCTGTCCCACGGAATCTCTCTGCGTATTCGCAGAGCATTGCGGCTGACATTGATACTGCTGCTGACAGGAGCTATTTTCACCTTCACTAAAGGGCTAGATTTTGAAGAAGCCTTATTCCTGCTGTTTGTGGCGTTAATGCTATGGATCTCACGTTCACGGTTTTATCGGGTCAGTGCTCCGCTGAATCGGCACAACATTTTAATATGGGGTGGATTATCTCTACTCGTAACCGGGGCTTATTTTATCATTGGGGCAGGCTCCAACACTCCTTTTATGCGCCATTTGCATGCCAAGGTCCATCTGGACTTTTTTATGAACCGCAGCGATTACGGAGTTACCGCTGTGTTTAGTCTGATTTTGGCATGGGTATTCCTAACGGTGTATTTCTTTCTTCGACCTCAGCGTAGCATCGCCAATTTACCCGACGAGCAAGAGCTGGATAAGCTAAAAGAATTTTTGGAACGGCAGGGTGGTAATCTCGTATCTCATATGCTTTTTTTGGGCGATAAATATCTGTATTGGACCAAAAATGAACAGGTCGTCATTCCCTATGCTCGCAGCCGGGACAAACTGATTGTATTAGGTGACCCCCTCGGTCCAAAAGAACGTGTAAGTGAAGCCATTCAGGAATTCCAACGGTTCGCAGATCGGTATGCGTTAACGGCAGTATTTTATCAGGCCTCGCCGGAGTATTTGTCCATCTATCACGAGAACGGCTATCGCTTTTTCAAACTGGGCGAGGAAGCACTGGTACCGCTGGAATCATTTACACTGACGGGCAAAAGCAATCAGGCGCTACGCAGCGCCAAAAACCGCTTTGACCGCGAAGGCTACTCGTTCGAAATCATCCAACCGCCTCTAGAGGCGTCACTGATTGAAGAGATGCGGCATGTTTCGAATATTTGGCTGGACGGGCGCAAGGAGAAGGGATATTCCCTCGGCTGGTTCAAAGAACCTTACCTTCAGTTGGCTCCAATTGCATTGCTAAAGGACTCTGAAGGGAAGGTCATCGCTTTCGCTACGATGGCCCCTGCCTATGATCATGGACGGACGGTCTCCATTGACCTGATGCGCCACTTGCCTGACACGCCAAATGGCACGATGGATTATTTATTCACACGGGTCATTGAGTGGGCCAAGGAGAGTGGATATACGACATTTAATTTGGGTATGGCACCGCTGTCCCAGGTAGGACAAAGCGAAAAGGCATTACGCGAGGAAAAGCTGGCTCGACTTGTTTTCCAATACGGGGGACATTTTTACGGTTTTCAGGGGCTTCGGCGCTTTAAGGATAAGTTCAAGCCCCAATGGGAGCCGCGCTATCTGGCCTATCCGGCTTCTGTCTTTCTACCAATCCTGACGCTGGAGCTGGTTTATCTCGTGTCCAAACGATCGGACTAAACAAAGGGCTGACAACAGGAACTTTAATAGCCTAACACAACGTATAAAAGGGTGTTCCCAACCACGAACGGTTGCAGGAACACCCTTTTATATTCACAGATCTTCTTAGAAGCTGCCTTTTACAACAACTTCAGACAATGGAAAACGTCCTGATGGACGCGCTGGCACTTGTGCCTTACCTACGCTAATAAGCATAGTTGGCAGGTAACGTGCTGGAATATTGAATTGCTCAATCAATTGTGCTGGAATGAAACCGCCCATTGCGCAAGTGTCGTAGCCCAAAGATTTAGCAGCCAGCATAATATTTTGTGCTGCAAGAGCAGAGTTCAGGATGGCTGCATCGCGAGCTACTTGCGGATTTTGGTATGCGCCGTTGATTTGACCTACCAATGCGTCACGGATTTCTGCTGGCAGTGCGCCTGCTTCTACCGCTTGATCATAAATGACGGTGTTGCGGTTCGCTTCCAAATCACCCAATACGGCAATCGTAACGGAACTTTCCGCTACTTGACCCTGATTGTAGGCGATAGGTAGCAATTTTTGTTTGTCCGCTTCGCTTTCGATGACAAGGAATTTCCAATGTTGGAGGTTCCAAGCGGAAGGAGCTTCTACCGCCGCAGTCAAAATGGCCTCCAGATCTTCCTCTGGCAATTTAAAATCCTTAACATAGCTCTTTACCGCGTGTCTTTCACTAATAGTAGATAGAGTTTCATTTTTTGGACTGCTCGACATTCTAGGCACACTCCTAATTTCTTAATATATATCTAATTTGAATCCTCATTAACTTCCCAAACTACTGCAATTATAAAAATGATAGTGAATGATGTCAATATGTTTAAGTATGACCCTGCACTCAAAATACAGTACAATACGGATTAAGACATACATATCGGCAGATGCCTGCCGATGGGACAAGACACGGGTGAGTTCATTTTGTTCTCATTTGAATTAAAAAAGGAGCGTTACTATGATTGGATCTTTTAAAAAAACGGATATTGCTTTGTTTGCCGCCTGGGTTGTAGCTTGTGTGGCAACTTTGGGCAGTCTGTATCTCAGCGAGATTTTGGGGTATGAGCCTTGTAAGCTGTGCTGGTTTCAGCGCATTCTGATGTATCCCCTGACCCTTCTGCTCGGGATTGCCTATTTTCGAGGAGATTCCGGGATACGCCGTTATGTCATGCCGTTGGCTATCATTGGAGGCGCGATTTCAGCCTATCATTTTATCATTCAGCGCATCCATGCAGCCGCCAAAGCAGCTGCGCAAACTTCAACTTCCTGCGGCAGAGTATCCTGTGAACAGGATTACCTGAACTGGTTCGATTTTATTACCATTCCTTTTCTCGCACTGATTGCCTTTATCCTTATTATTGCAGCCATGGGTTATATCATGCGTCAGGAGAAAAAATCAGCTCAAGGAGAGGTACAAGCAAAGGAACTCGCATAAGTATGAAAGAGACCTAATTATAGGATCCGTTACCACCAAGAGGCGTATAATCCGCTTGCCAGAGGAAAGACTGTAACTAAATATATCCATTGCATATGTGGTATAATGTAAAAGGTTTGCAGTCTGTCCAATAACGCTTATATTCCTTATAGAGGGGGCCAGTCCATGTTTCATATTAGCACCCCATTGCTGCAATATGGCGCAACCTTCGGTATGATCGTAATCGCTATTTCGGCTATTTTCATCCGTATGAAGACAGGTCATCGCCCGATTAATGCCAAAAAAATCATCATTCCTCCGCTCGGCATGAGCACCGGTTTTATGATGTTTGTGGTGCCGGAAGTACGGGTTCCCTGGCTTTGGGCGCTGGGCGCTTTTCTGGTCGGCTGGTTTATTTTTTCTTACCCGTTGATCCGCAGCACCAAATTTGAATCGCAAGAAGGGCTGGTTTTCGTCCAACGCTCACGTACCTTCTTTTTTATCCTGATCAGCCTGCTGATCGTCCGATTGCTGCTGCATGAATTTATTCAGCATTACATTACCATTCCGCAGACAGCAGGGCTATTTTTCATCCTAGCCTTCGGAACCTTGTTACACTGGCGGCTTCGTATGTATTTCCAATATCGTCAGTTCGTTCCGAACGAGACGGAAGTTCGCATCTGACAAACGGGTTTTTAACATGCATGCTCGCATATTGCTGTATAGACCAAAAAGACACGTTCTCCCAACAGGAGCCGTGTCTTTTTGGTCTTTTAGTCTATCAGGTCTACATTATGCATTCCGGGAAAAAGGAGCTACTCGATTGCGTCCCTCTGTCTTCGCAGTGTACAGCATCCGATCTGCCTGCTCGATCAGCTCTTCACGCTCACTCTGGCGTTCGGGGGCCAGATGAATATGCCCAGACTGACTGTCATTCAACCCGTTAGTCTGTATGCTCCCGAGGGGTGCCTGCTTTTATTGCTGTGTCAAAATGATCGGACCATCTGCTGTAATGGCCAGCGTGTGCTCGTATTGCGCAGACAAGCCGCCGTCCAACGTGCGTGCGGTCCAGCCGTCCGCATCAATTTTACTGCGGTATGTGCCTGTGTTGAGCATCGGCTCAATTGTAATGACCATACCCTCTTTTAAGCGTGGTCCACGATGCGGAGGTCCATAATGAGGAACTTGCGGTTGCTCATGCATTTCTTCCCCGATGCCATGCCCAATGAATTCGCGTACGACCGAGAAGCCTTCCGCTTCCGCGTAGGTTTGTATCGCATGGGAAATATCTCCGATCCGGTTACCGATAACGGCTTGCTCAATCCCTTTATACAGCGATTCCTTGGTAACATCCAGCAGCTTTTGCGCCTGCTCAGACACATTACCCACCGCATACGACCAAGCGGAATCTGCCAGCCAGCCATTCAGGTTCACAACCATGTCGATCGTCACGATGTCCCCGTCCTTCAACGGTGTCTTATTCGGAAAGCCGTGGCAAATCACATCGTTAGGTGAGCCACAAGTTGCAAACTGATAGCCGTTATAGCCCTTTTGCTCCGGTGTTGCGCCATGCTTCTTCATAAAGGATTCCGCAAAGGCGTCAATTTCCAGTGTCGTAATGCCTGGCTTGATCATTTTGGCAATTTCCCGGTGGCAAGCAGCCAAAATGTCTCCAGCTTTTTTCATATTTTCAATTTGTTCTTTGGTTTTAATGATAATCATTAAACGGTCTCCTTCTTTTCCGTGTTCGTTCCACTTTTCACTGCTTCTTTTTTCTGCTTCTATTGTAACGCTAAAAGCAGCGAAATGGAACCGATGTCAACTGACACCGTTTACAAGGATCTTAAACGGGGTATATAATATTCCATAACTTGTATACCAGTATGCAAAATTATTTCCAAGATAGGAGTATCCTATGAAATATCCAACAACCTGGTTACAGGGCGCATCGCTTGGGGAAAGGATTGCTTGTGAACTTCGGCTTCAGATTATACGGGGTATTCAGACGCCAGGCACTGTTCTATCTGAGAATCAGATTGCTGCCGATTTTGGTACCAGTCGTTCTCCGGTGCGTGAAGCCTTGAAGGCACTCTCGGGCGAAGGACTGATTCGTTTGGAGCGCATGGGGGCGGTTGTCGTCGGCATGACACCCGGTGATATGGAGGAGCTATTCGATGTGCGAATGCTAATTGAGCATTTTGTTGTACAAAGGTATGTACATAGTGATAATGCCACATTGGTGACTGTTTTGAATCAGATGATTGACAAAATGGAAGTCGCTCTCAAGTACAGGGATGTCGTTGAATTTTCTCTTCAGGATTTTAATTTTCATGAGGCTCTGGTTCTGGAAGCAGGCCATACCCGTATTCTTCATACCTGGAATGGTATGAGACAGCTAATCCTGACGGTCATGTTAGCTGCGACAGAACAAAGATTTGCGTCTAACATCGAAGAATCACAAGTCACGATTCACAAACATCGAACCTTTGCAAACGCTTTAAGTCAAGGGAATGCTCAGGAGTTATCGGGATTTATTGAGGATCATTACCGAGATACCCGCAACGCGGTTAACGACAGCGTCCTGTCTCCCTACAGAAAGACGTCGTCCTAGCCGCAACATACGTGACAAAGATTCGATGTACCGCGCTTCATGCGTTTTTTGCTGGCGCGGTTCTCTTTTACATTAAAGTTGTCGACAAGTATACATTTAGCTACACATAAATGAATAAGGAGGCATTACTTCATGAACACATTACTCGGCTTGAGCCATAACGCGTCCCTGCTCATATGGGCGCTAGTTACCGTCATTCTTTTGATTTTGCTGATTGCCAAATTCAAATGGAATCCCTTCGTTTCACTGCTGCTTTCGTCGGTATTTCTCGGACTGGTTAACGGGATGCCGGGACATGAAGTTACTGCCTCCATCACCAAGGGGCTCGGCAGTACGCTCGGCTCCATCGCCATCGTGATCGGTTTAGGCACCATGCTCGGTAAAATGATGGCAGAATCCGGCGGTGCCGAACGCATCGCGACCACACTGATGGATCGTTTTGGTGAAAAACGCGTTCATTGGGCGATGATGATTGTAGGCTTTATCGTGGGTATTCCCGTATTTTTTGAGGTTGGTATTATTTTATTAATTCCCATTCTGTTCACGGTTGCCCGCAAAATGAATATGTCTCTGCTGAAAATCGGTATTCCGATGCTGGCAGGACTATCGACGGTACACGGCCTTTTGCCACCCCACCCGGCTCCGATGATCGCGATTGAAGCCTTTAACGCCAATATTGGACGCACGATAGGATATGCACTCATCGTGGGCATCCCATCCGCCATTATTGCAGGCCCGGTCTTCGGTGCTTGGATTGGCAAAAGAATCATGGTCAGACCCTCCGAGAGGCTGGACGAGCAGTTCAGAAATACGACGGGACGGTCGCTGCCTCCTTTTTGGATTACTCTGTTCACCATTTTATTACCTGTTATTCTAATGCTTAGCGGATCAGTCGCTGAAATCGTAGACCCGGCCAATACACATCCGCTCACTGTATTTTTCAAATTCATTGGTGATGAGGTTATGGCATTGCTGATTGCGGCCGTGTTTTCTTTTTTCTCGCTTGGCTATGCACGTGGTCTAAAGAAAGAGGATTTGTCCCGTTTTACCAGTGAATGTCTGGCACCAACAGCCTCTATTATCTTAATTATCGGGAGCGGCGGTGCATTTAAAACGGTATTGATCGACAGCGGTGTAGGTCAGGCCATTGCAGCGGTCGCTACAGGAGCCCATATGAATGTGATTGTATTTGCTTTTCTGGTCGCTGCGCTCATTCGTGTAGCCACTGGATCAGCGACAGTCGCGATGACGACAGGCTCCGGTATTGTCGCACCTGTACTGGCACTTACACCCGGCGCGAATGTCGAACTGGTCGTCCTTGCTACAGGAGCAGGGTCGCTGATCTTGTCTCATGTGAATGACGCCGGTTTTTGGATGATTAAAGAGTTTTTCAATATGACGGTTCCGCAGACTCTAAAATCATGGACTGTTATGGAAACCATCCTCTCCCTGGTCGCTTTCGGTTTGATTATGCTGCTGAGTGTGTTAATTTAACGATAATGAGCTAATAACGGTAAGTGAAGGGGAGATTGAATATGACAGACACCCGATATATGATCGGCGTCGATATCGGTACGACCAGTACCAAAGCGGTGCTTTTCGAAGAAAACGGCAATATTGCCGCCCAGCACCATGTGGGCTATCCGCTCCATACACCTGAGCCGGATGCGGCAGAACAGGACCCGGAAGATATTTTCAAAGCTGTCGTGACGACGGTGCAAGAGGTCATGAAACAAAGCGGAGTGTCAGCCGAGCATGTGCTGTTCGTCTCCTTCAGTTCGGCCATGCACAGTGTACTGGCGGTGGATAAGAACGGCAAACCGCTGACCGCCTCCATCACTTGGGCAGATAACCGTAGCGCCAAATGGGCCGAAGCGCTCAAACATGAATACAACGGACACGATATTTATTTACGCACCGGAACGCCTATTCATCCCATGTCACCGCTAACGAAACTAATGTGGATTACGCGGGATTTACCGGATGTTGCGACCCAGACGTATAAATTCATTTCCATTAAGGAGTACATCTTTGCCCGGTTATTCCACCAATATGTCGTGGATCACTCGATCGCCTCCGCAACCGGACTTATGAATTTGCAGCAGCTGGACTGGGACGAGGAAGCGCTGCACCTTGCAGGTGTGACGAAGGAGCAGCTATCCGAGCTGGTGCCGACAACGCATGTGCTCAAAGGGCTGGATGAGACCTATGCGCATGACATGGGCCTACTGAAGACGACTCCTTTTGTGATCGGGGCCAGCGACGGTGTCTTGTCCAACCTCGGTGTGAATGCGATCAAACCTGGAGTTGTCGCTGTTACCATCGGCACCAGCGGAGCCATCCGTACCGTAGTTGATAAGCCGCTCACGGATGCCAAAGGGCGCTTTTTCTGTTACGCCTTGACCGAAAAGCTGTGGGTCATCGGCGGCCCGGTAAACAACGGAGGTATAGTCTTCCGCTGGATCCGGGATGAATTTGCAGCCTCCGAGGTGGAAACGGCCAAGCGACTGGGACTTGATCCATATCATGTGCTGACCCAAATTGCGGAACAGGTACGTCCTGGCTCCGACGGTCTGCTCTTTCTTCCGTACTTATCCGGTGAACGTGCGCCCCTGTGGGATCCGAATGCTCGTGGCTCCTTCTTCGGTCTGTCCCTGCGTCACAAAAAAGAGCATATGATTCGCGCCGCTCTGGAGGGTGTGCTGTTCAATTTGTATACCGTCATGCTCGCCATGGAAGAAGTCATCGACAGACCGTCAGTCATTCACGCCACTGGTGGATTTGCACGCTCGGAGCTATGGAGACAGCTTATGGCGGATATTTTCGATCAGGAAGTCATTATCCCCGAAAGTCTGGAAAGCTCATGTCTGGGCGCAGCTATTCTGGGCTTGTACGCACTGGGACGGATTGATTCGCTGGATGCTGTGTCCGGTATGATCGGTACCACTCACCAGCACAAACCTGTAGCAGAACACGTGGATATTTATCGCGATTTACTGCCGATTTATATTCGCATTTCACGTAAATTCGAAGAAGAATTCAAGGATATTGCGGAATTTCAGGCCAAGTCCCTACAATCTTTAAATTAGTGGAACCTGTTCTAACGCTACTGCGTATTACTGTTTTATAAAAACCTGTCTATGTCAGTTGGGCAGGGTAAGAAGGAGGATTAGACGATGCTCAAACAATTACTGCACCGCCTGCTACATTCCACCTCTCATTCTCATAAGCGGCGATACAGCAGCTCAGACCGTTATTATGAACGTGAACATAAACGCCACTCTTCTTCAGACGGTTACAAGAATAGCCACAATGGACACCGATATTACAAAGATAAACGCCGTCATTACTCCAGTTCTTAGCCAAACAACAAGAACTAGCGACGGAATAGAGCGTAACACAAGAAGCATGCCACAGGCTCCTTCAAACCCTATAAAGCGAAGACCCTTCGTATCTCAAGGGCCTTCGCTTTATTGTTGTGCGCCCTTCGTTATGCAGGGCAACATCTGTGCATTTTACAGGAAATCGGCCAAGACCGAAATTACAGAAACAGGGTTTTAGAGATGATCACCAGCAAAATAAACAGAACCAGAATCGCTCCTACAGAGGTCCATGCTCCTACACCGCAACCCATACCGCCTACTCCACACATATGACTCATTTACAACACTCCCTTCGCTCATTTACAGGATCATTGTATGTAGACCTGGTCAAATGCGTAAGGGGGGCATTCCCCCATTTTTGCGGCGAATGCCTGTTTATTTTTAGGGACGTTATGGGTTAACCTCAAGCAGCAGCAATGCTTCCTCCAGCTCTTGCATAAACTGTCGGCTATTCTCATAACGTGGCCGAATCTGAAAAAGACGCTCCAGCATATGACGCACAGGTGAACTCAGCTTCAATTCTTCCTGCCAGCTTGCCGGCGGTTGATCCGGCTGAGGCTCGTAACTGCTATACAGCATAAAAAGCATTAAATGTCCGACATCGTACAAATCGCTGTAGACGGCGACATCTTGTCGCTCGGGTGCCCGCTTTTCCAGCATGGATTCGGTAAATACATCCTCCTGTCGCTCTCCCAACGCCAGAGCAAGACCAAAGTCGATCAGGTAAGGCTTCCCCTCACGGTGAAGCACATTGGGAATGCGGATATCCCGATGGATATAGCCCCGTTCATGCACATGCAGAACTCGCTCCATTAACTCCAAAATGTAGACAATGCATTCCTGTTCCGTAAAGGAACGCTCCTGTTCAAATATAAGCTCCTCCAACGTCATGCCGGAGATGTATTCCATAACCACAACTATTCCGTTCGAATGTTCGACAATTTCGAGCAGCTTCGGAATATAGGGGTGTTCCATCTGCCGCATAATATGAGCCTCGCGCCGCAATAGCTGAACTGCCTTCGCCCGTTTGCTCGGTCTGGGCATTTTCACTGCCACCTCTTGTCCGCTGTGCCGATCCAGACAGAGGTAGGTTAGACCATAGCTCCCCATGCCTAAAAGCGAACGAACATCATAACGTCCGCTCAGTAAATCGCCAGGCTGTTTCGGATAGTCCATCCATGATTCATATGCGTTCCGCAACCAAGCAAACATACTTATATCCTTTCCTCTACATGCCGCAGCAACGTTCCTTATGCGGCTTGTTCTCGTATTCTTGTATTCCGTTATTATACCATCCACGATAAAAGACCATCAGAACCGGGAAGGTCTGATGGTCTTTATCAGGGAAGATGCTGGTTATGCCTCTCTGCGTCTGCGCGGTGTCAGACCAAGCCAGGACAACAACGAAACGCGCGATTTGCGTTGCCTGCCCTGGTAGGTACGCAAATTAGTAATTAACTGCCGGTCTCGTTCCTCGTCAACCTTTTCTTTCATCCAGCGTTTTTGATCCTCCAGTTGGTTAGACAGACTGATATTCTTTTCCACCAAACGGCTGTGCTCTGCTTCCAGCTCCTCCAAACGGCTCCGCATTTCCAACAAAGCGGTTTGCACCATGTCCTGCATCTGCGCCAGTTCTTGCGGCTCTACGTACTCCCGCGTTTGTACGGATACAGGTGCTTGCTCCAATCTATACTCAATGGTTGGTTCCAAAGTCTGGAACTCTTCCTGCGCCTGTAGCTGCATGGGTTCCTCTGACAGTTCCTGAGCATTCATTTCATCCTGTAACTCTGTTAGTTCAACCGTAGCAGCTGCTTGCGCCTGCATGACCGTCTCTTCCCTGCCCTCAGCCGCCGCCATTATTTCTTCCCAGGTTGCGGTTAGTGACTCAGCATCCGAGATAGGTGGCAAGCGGAATTCTTCATCCTCCATTTGAAAGGGAGCGGTCACTCTCTCAAGCACCACCTGAACCGCCTGCTCCATCGTCATATGCTGCTCACGCAACGCTCTCCGCATCACCTTCAAGCACTCAACATCCTCAGCACTGAACATCCTCGATTGATTCGCGGAACGCTGAAACACATACCCCTGCTCCTCCAGCGCCGCTGCATATTTACGAAGGGTACTCGCCCCGATTCCCAACTGTTTTGCTGCTTCCGTCGTCGATTTGCTTTCTTCCATTTAATCATTACCTCCCCGGATGGTATGGAAAGAAATAAGCTTGTATATGTAGAATTCGCGAAATCCATTGGAAACCCTTTGGCAAAAATGTTCTAATATTGCAGACTGCTAAGAACCTTTGTCATAACGGAATATTTGTAGATATACAAGAAACGACATTGCAGAGAATACTTCCGTTCAAGTATGTCCTTGAAACTCTTTAAAGAACGTCACACAAATGTCACACTTTCATTATTTTCATGGCACTATTCCTTCCATCAACATAGTTCATGTCATAATTTTCGCAGAATTTACCTTAAATATAAATTGAAACATGCTCTCCTATCTTCCAGTAAAAGTATTGATAATTCACGTTCATTCTATGATTAATCCTAAAGAACACCTCTATTCACAGTTTATTTATAATTTCCCGGAATGGAGGCAAAAAAATGGATATTTTCAAAAGATCAGCAATATGTTATGTTATGTAACGTAAAATGTATTTCAGGCATAATTTGTAGCATATTAACGTTCGCTGGAACGAGGAGGCAACATAGATGAAGGGGAAGGCAAGGAAAGTAGCTATTGTCGGCGCGGGAATGGTCGGTTCGAGCTGTGCCTACTCAATGGTTAATCAGTCCATTTGTGATGAGATCATGATGATTGACCGCACGTATGATCGGGCTTTGGCCCATGCACTAGATCTGTCCCATTGTATGGATTTTACGTCCACACGTACCAAGGTGCGTGCCGGCACGTATGCAGACTGCACGGATATGGACGTTGTGATTATAACGGCTGGAGCCAACCCTAAACCGGGTCAAGACCGCCTATCTGTGCTGGACAACGCAGTGCTTATTACCAGAGAGATTGTAACAGCGATTATGGAGGGTGGCTTCGACGGTATATTCGTCATTGCCGCTAATCCTGTCGACATTGTAACGTATATGGTACAAAGTATATCCGGTCTGCCGCGCAACAAGGTGATCGGCACGGGCACCTCCATTGACTCATCCCGACTTAAGACGTTGCTTTCCGAAGTGTTTTCCATAGATCCGCGCAGCGTGCAAGGGTATGCTCTTGGGGAGCATGGTGAATCCCAATTCGTTGCCTGGTCACACGTCACGATTGGCGGCAAGCCGCTCTTGCACATTTTGCGTCAGCATAAGGAACGATTCAGCCACGTCGATCTGGACGACATTGCCCGTAAAACTCGGGATGCAGGCTGGGAGATCTTCACCCGCAAAGGCGCCACTTATTTTGGTATTGCCAATGCGCTGGCGTACATTACCCGTTCCATTTTAAATGATGATGGTAAAATTATAGCGGTCTCTGCTGTATTGGACGGCGAGTACGGGCACACCGATGTCTGCACGGGCGTTCCGGCGATTATCGGCAGCAGAGGAATCCAAGAGGTCATCGAGCTAGAGCTAAGTCCGGAAGAACAAGCGAAGTTCGACGCCTCTTGCCACCTTATCAGCAATAATATCCGTGCCATTTCAGGCTTAGTGTAAACCAATAGCACAGTAAAAAACTCCTTACCCTCATTGAGGATAAGGAGTTTTTGCAGTCCCCGTATTTCGCCCTATATCTCTTTATAACGAAATACGGTCAGTCCCGCCAACGTAAATACGACAAAGCTACCTATTATAACCGTCAACAGTGTGTCAGTTGGCACCATGAACGCCCCGAAGTTGTCTCTTCCACTCGGCATCATCGCCAATAAAGGCTGTGTCCATGGATAGTACGGACCGTAGGTTTGAGAATTGGCGACCAGAATATTCGGCACGGTGAAGACGAAATTCAACGCAAGCGGTGCGGCAAAGCTGGACCACAAGAAGGACACCATCAACTGCAACGCAGCCAGCGGCAGGCAGGCTACCCAGCCTGCGAGCAAACTTTGAGCGATCACGGCCCAAGGGATTGGTCCGTTCATGTCCTGCACAGCTCCAACACCCAGCAGCGCTCCTCCAAACAGTAACTGAGTCAATCCGACCAAGGCCATAATGATGGTCAACTTGGCCGCATACAGACTGGTGCGGGACAATGGCAATGACATGAGTTGCTTCCAACCGCCGCCCCCATGCTCGAATCGGCAGACTAGAGATCCAAATACGGCGGTCAGCATCGGCATGAACAGCATGGCATGTAATGTAAGCATGGCAGTCAACAGCAACAGCCAGTTCCCTCCCGGATTCGCCAGCAAGCCAATCAAGACGGCAATCGCCGGGCTGACGAGCGCAAGCAGCCAAACGGGCGATTTGGCCATTTTCATACGTTCAACAGAAAGCAGCCGTATATATCCTCCGAACATTACGCCACATCCTTTCGGCTAAAATGGGCCGCTGTCAGCAGGCTGAGGAGTATGCCCGTTCCGCACCCGACGGACGCAAACATCCATGCTTGAGGTGCAACCCATGCGAATTGCGGCCAGGCCAACGGAAACCATTCGGACAGCTGTGAAGCAAACAAGCTGCCGATGCCTAACGTAATGCCCAGTGTTACAGGCAGCGCCTGATTATGGAACGTGACCGTTAACCACAACAATAATACGAGCATAGGCAGCGTGCCGCCCAAGGGCCAAAACCCGAGTCGTAGCAGTTCCCCTACGGGTGCAGGCTCTCCCCCAAAGCCAAGAATCATTCCCAACACCCAAGTCCCGACCGTCAGGAGTAGACAGGACACGCACAGCATCCCGATCGCTAGCGTCAGCTTGGCCATATAAACACTAAATTTGGAAATAGGCAAAGCCAGCAGCTGCTTCCAAGAGTTAGACGAATGTTCCACATTCGCCAGCATGGAAGCGACCATCGTAGCTCCTAATACCAGCGCAAGGGGGACAAAAATAGCGATGTTATCCATTAAGCTTTCCCATAAGCGCCCCTTGTATCGCGGAATCAGATAGTCATAGCGGAGTCCAAAGTTCAGTCCCTGCATCGCTACCAGCCCTAGAGGACCGAGAAACACCAAGAACCAGATTCCCTTTCTGCGTGCTTTGAGCAGATCCGCCGTGAGCGCTCGCAGCATCATAAGGAAGCCCCTCCTTTGCCCACTACCTGCATGAACATATCCTCCAGCGATTTGCGGCGTTCCTCCACACGGTATACGGCATGCGTATTTTCGACCAATCTTCTGACCAACAGCGCAACAGCCGCATCATTCATGTTCTCGAAATCCAGCGCCAATCCGTCCTTCACTGAATGGTAGCCCTGCTCACGCGCAATCAACTGGGCTGCTTCCGGTTCCGACACTACGATCCGAATCCCGCCTGCGGATTCCTGACGGAGATTATGAATCGTGTTTTGAAAGACCAACTCTCCTTCACGGATAATACCCACGGTATTCGCCATATGCTCTACCTCACTCAACAGATGGCTGGATACCAGTACGGTGATCCCCCGTTGCTCGGGCATCGCCTGAATCAATGTGCGCATTTCCTGAATACCCTCCGGGTCCAAACCATTCGTAGGCTCATCCAAAATGAGTACTTCGGGATTCCCAAGCAGGGCTGCTGCAATACCCAGTCTCTGCTTCATGCCCAGCGAGTAGCCTTTGACTGGACGTTTGGCATGCTTGGTCAGTCGGACGACCTCTAATACTTCCGCAATGTTTTGCTTGGGTACATTCAAAATACGGCGAATGGCCTCCAGATTTTCAATTGCGTTCAAATGACCATAATACGAAGGATACTCCACCAACGAGCCGACTTTACGCAAAATATCGAGCTTATGTCTGCGAATATCTTTGCCGAATATACGGATCGTTCCTCGAGTTGGTCGAATAAGTCCAAGCAGCATGCGGATTGTTGTCGTTTTTCCCGCTCCATTCGGACCCAGAAATCCGTAAATATCTCCTCGAGCTATTTTCAGGTCCAGCTGATTAACCGCCGCGCGGCCTTTGTATATTTTGCTGAGACTGTTCGTTTCAATAATGTATTCGTTCAAGTTCCTCACCTCGACACCTATCGTAACGTGCCAAGTTTAAAGCCAAGGGAACTCTGAGTTTAAGTTTTGTTTAAAAAACGGATTCGGGTCCCGGCTGATGAACTGATAATCTCCCTCTCCAAATTCATTTCGCGAGCCAGCAGTTCTGTAATCGCCAAACCAATCCCGGCCCCTTTTTCACTGGACTGTTGCTCCATACCAGGCCCTTTATCTACGATGACCAATGCTTCTGTCCCATTATCTTTCTGTACTTGAACACCGATATATCGGCCTGAGGCAGCATGGCGAACTACATTTTGAAAGAGATTGTCCAGCAGACGACGGAAACCTTGCTCATCCACATTCCACACCATACTATGCTCGGGCAGGTCGATATCCACTTCAAAACCCTCCTTTTCCCACACCGGATACCAGCTGGCTACACACTCCCGCACTAGCCGCAGGATATCACGCGGTGTGTTATTCATAGTGTATTTCCCACTAGCTAGCAGATTATAGGTGAGCAGATTGTCGATCAGACTCCCAAGGTCTTTTAGCTTGTTTTCCATCAGTGTAATCGACTGTTTCCCTCTGCTGCTCAGATTTTCACTATCTAGTGTATACAGATGGCTGCGCACGACCGTAAGCGGCGTCCGAATATCGTGTGACAGATCCGCGACCAGTCTCTTCCGCAGCTCTTCCTCTTGACGCTCACGTCCCCGACTTTCTGCCAACTGCTCAACCATCTGATTAAATGCTTCTTCCAGCTTGCCGATTTCATCCGGGCGTCCAGTGGTAACAAGAATAGGCAAGCCATCCTCTCCTCGCTGCGACATGGCGGCCTGAAGCTGCAACAGTCTACGCCGAATGCCTCCAAAAAACAGAAGAGATACGAATATAAAAGCGCCAAGAACCAATACGATAAAAAAGAGATAGTACATGAACATGCTGCTATCTGTAGGTGGCTGTTCAAAGAACGAACGGGGCACTTTTAACACCATATAGCCCTGATTCACATCATTCTTGCCCCCGCCAATAAAGGCTACTACCGTAAACGGCCCCTCATAGCTTGCTTGCTTCATAAAAGCTATAGCCTGCGCAGCGTTCCATTGTTTTGGCATGTTAGGTTGTGTCGGTAACTCCAACCTTGTTTTACCTGCGGTATCCACCCAAAATATTTGTGAGTTAGGGAACATATCCTGTTGTATTTTGCGCAGATGGGCTGAGATTTGCTCTGGTGTGGCTCCCTTCAAAGCTACAGCTTCGCGATGCCAGCTATTTTCGGTATGGGTAGTAGAGGGATAGTAAGCGTTTTTAGGCTTGAGCTCCGCCCCCCAATTCAATAACACGCTATATATCAAGGCTGTAGCAGGCAACACAATGGGCAATAGCATCATAGCAACCACAATAATGACCAGATAACGGAACAACAGTGAACTGCGAAACCGACCTCCCTGACCCGGCCTAGAGCTGGGGTGCAGCCTCCTCCAATTTTTGCGCGTCCTGCTCATTATGCTTTCACCCGATATCCTACACCACGGATCGTCTCAATGATGCGGGGTGCCGCAGGATCGATCTCCAGCTTTTCTCGAAGGTGTCGGATATGGACCATTAAAGTTTTGTCTCCGTCGATATATGGATCTCCCCACACCGCTTCATACATTTGCTCTTTCGTCATAATTTGGCCCAAATGCCGCAGCAAATAAGCAAAAATGTGATATTGCTTGCCTGTCAGTGTAATTTCCTCCCCGGTATCACGGTTCACAATACGGTTATCAGGAGAGAACACAGAGAGATGCCCCAGTTGTAAAGATTCTTCGGGCACGGTTCCCGATCGGCGCAGCAAAATCTCTATACGTGCTATGAGCTCGTCCGGGTGAAAGGGTTTGGTTACATAATCGTCGGCGAAATCCAGTCCTTGCAGCTTATCGTCAATGGATGTACGGGCAGACAACATGAGAATGGGAAGCTCCGGGTACTCTTTCTTGAGCCGCTTCCCCATGGTGAATCCATCCAGACCGGGTAACATCACATCCAAAATCACGAGTTGGCACGTACGGGCTGCTTCCACAGCCCCATCCCCGCTGCGAAGCCAGGTTACAGCGTAATTCCGCTCTTCCAAATACTGATGCGTCCAAGCACCAATATCCTGGTCATCTTCGATGTATAGCACATTTGTTTTCATAATAGACACCTACTTATCGTTTTTCTTTTATGTAATGGGCATTATAGCATTTATGGTACATAACCCACTTAAAAAGGTTAATAACTACCTTATACGACATACGCTTCACATTTTCAAATTTGATTGCTCGTAAAAAAGGAGGACTACCCGATGCTGCTGGAAGCGATATACCATCACCCGAAACGTAATTGGGCTTTTGGTTATAATGATGAAACGATATTTCTACGTCTACGTGCGAAGAAAAATGACCTGAATACCGTTCATGCTCTCACCGGAGATAAATACGATTGGGACCGTACCCGACAGCTTGTCCCGATGTCCAAATTCGCTACCGATGGCAGGTTTGATTATTATGAATGCAGCATAAAACCTACTCACCGTCGACTGAAATATGGATTTTTGCTAGAAGACGGTGAGGAACGTATTTGGATGGACGAGGACGACTTCACCACCCAGGAACCCCAAAATGCAGATAAACTGTTCCAATATCCGTTTTTGAACCCGATTGATATTCTGAAGCCACCTGCATGGGTGAAGGATGCTGTATTTTATCAGATTTTCCCGGAACGTTTTGCGAACGGTGACCCCTCTATCAGCCCAGAAGGTGCAGAGACATGGGGCGGAACACCACAAAGAGACAATTTTTTTGGTGGTGATCTTCAGGGGATTCTGGATCACCTGGATCACCTGAACGAGCTAGGGATTAACGCCATATATATGACTCCTGTGTTCAAGGCGACGACCAATCATAAATATGATACAGAGGATTATATGGAGGTGGACCCGCATTTTGGGGACAAAAAGACATTAAAAAAACTGGTCGATGCCTGCCACGACCGAGGAATTCGGGTGCTGCTTGATGCGGTGTTCAACCATTCAGGGCGTACGTTTAAACCGTTCGTTGACGTGCAAGAAAAAGGCGAAGCCTCGCCTTATAAGGACTGGTTCCATGTACATAGCTTTCCCCTGAAAGTGGTGGATGGCATACCGACGTACGATACATTCGGGCTGGAACCGATGATGCCCAAGCTGAACACCGAACATCCTGAGGTGAAAAGGTACCTGCTGGATGTGGCAAAGCACTGGATCGAAGAAATCGGCATCGATGGTTGGCGGTTGGATGTGGCAGACGAGGTAGATCACGCCTTTTGGCGGGAATTCCGCACTACGGTCAAGCAGGCCAATCCAGATGCGTACATTTTGGGTGAAATGTGGAATGAATCATCTGAATGGCTTCAGGGGGACCAATTCGATGCAACGATGAATTATCCGTTCACCTACGCGGTAAATGATTTTTTCGTCAAAAAAGTGACTGATGCTCAAAGCTTTGCCTTCGCCATCGGACGACAGCTGGCCCGCTATCCACAGCAAGCATCCGAGGTTGCCTTCAATCTGCTGGATAGCCACGACACACCGCGCCTGCTGACACTGTGCGGGGATGACAAGCGGCTGATGCGACTGGCCGCCCTGTTCCAGTTTACGTACATGGGCGCACCCTGCATCTATTACGGCGATGAGATCGGCCTGGATGGAGATGCCGATCCAGGCTGCCGCAAGTGTATGGAGTGGGACACCGACAAACAGGACCGCGAGCTGTTCGACTTTTACCGCGAGCTGATTGCGCTTCGTAAGGGGCACCCGGTCCTCCGTGATCAGGGAAGCATCACCTTTTTGGAGGCACAGCCAGAGGGCACTTCACTTGCCTACGAGCGCCGCAGCGAGGAAGAGGTGCTGCTCGTGCTGCTCAACCGTTCCGATGAGGATCACGTTTTTGAACTGGACATTCCTGAGCAGGAATGGCAATTAGCCTTTGGCGAAAGCCAGTGGTCCGTTAGAGAGAAGGGGCTGCTTGCCAAGCTTCCACCCTACGGATACGCTGTACTGAAGGCAGCGCCTGCTCAGTCAGTAAAACCTGCTTAAGAGGACGATGTCAAGACGGGAAGCAAGGCATCCGCCTCTATAGGCGGATACTGATGAAAGTAACTGCCGAATACGGTAAAAAAAGCGAGACCACCGGGAACAAGATAGTTAACTTGTTCCCGGTGGTCTTTTTACGTTGAATATGAGCTTCTATTGTCGATTATTTGTTTTTAACATCTGTTCTTACTACCCCAACATCCGAAGCATTGATCGAAATGGGGTTACCGCCTTGTCCTGTCTGAGCTGAAGAAGATTGTCTGACGTTCACCGAAATTCTTTTATTCTTAAAGCCAGTTCGTCTCGTTCTCCCCAATGCAATACCTCCTTATATATACGTGAGTCCTTAAACCTCTCAATTACGACTCAACCGTGAAGAGATATGCTATATGAATATGCCACTGAAGAAGACAGCCAGTACAGCAGTTTACGCAGGTAGCGTCTGTGTTTTCAATTGCACGTACAACTGGTGCGTCACCTGCTGCGGCTCAATACCCAACTCATCTTCCAGTATTCTGATGAAGCTTTCATAATGCTTTTGCGCAGCGGTATAATCGCCCAGTTGGGCGTAGGCTGTCAGCAGCAGACTGCAGATATCGTCTGAGTACGGCTCCCGTTGCTGTAGGCTGAGTAAGCGCTGAACAGACTGCCGGGTACGACCTGAGCGAAGCTCTTCTCTCGCCAGCTCAGAAGCACATGCCAGATACATATTGCGCAGCTTCTCCCTTTTTGCATATGCCCACGGGTAATCGTGCTCCTCCAGATAGTTGCCACGGTATAGTGCCAACAGGCTCTCAATACGCGGCTTACCGCCGCTACCGGATGCAGCCCATTCGGATATTCCCCGCTCGAATAGCTCCACATCTGTAATCCAGCCATTGCGGTTCAAGCGGTAGCGATCCAGATTATATTCCAGCTTCGTATCTTGCATCCGTTCTTTCAACGCCTTGCGGATTTGGTAAATGGACGTGTGCAGGTGAACAACAGCCTTGTCCAAATGATATTCAGGCCACAGCGCATCCAGCAGTTGTTCTTTGCTCACCCATTCCCCTTCATGGTGTAATAAAAAGGAAAATAGCTCCTGCGACTTTAATGTGCGCCATTTGAATGGTTTCGCACCTACAGCTTCCTGTCCATCCTCCAAAATTTCAAGTTTTTGAAAACAACGTACCTTGGGGGATTGCTCTGCTGAAGCTCCCAAACTAGAAGAACGGGGATCAGCCAGCGTGGCTGCAATCCGATCTAACGTTTTGGATAGCCGCCGGGCATGAACGGGCTTTAACAAGTAATCCAGTGCTTGCAGCTCGAACGCTTCAATAGCATATTCCGAGTACGCGGTCACAAAGACGATATGAATATGGGAATCCAGCTGTTGAATCCACTCGGCGGCCTCTAGACCATTCATCTCTGGCATTCCGATATCTATAAAAACAATATCCGCACGTTCTGCCGCCAGATGATCCAGCCCCGCTTGTGCAGACGTATATTTGCCCATTACCGTTAACCGTCCGTCCGCCTCCAGCAACCGTTCCAAGTAGGTTAATGCCGACCTCTCATCATCAATCAAAATCGCCTTCATTTGTGTCCGTACTCCCTTCCTGCTGCAACATCCATCATGATGCTCTATTTACACGCTATGCGCCTTTATCCTTACGATTTTTAATTTCTTATATTTTATATATCGTATCATTGCGGGCGTGACTTTAGCTTTTCCGACAAATGTACTGTACTTTTTTTATTCATCGGTATTCCGGGGCGAGATCGTTTCCGGCACACGGAAGCTTACCGTCGTCCCTTGCATAGGATTACTTTCAATTCGCAATCCTTCTCCATACATATGGATAAGACGGCGATGGATATTACGCAGTCCCACGCTGGAAGATACATGATCCTCCGACAGCAGCTGTTCCAGTCGCTCGGACGGAATCCCTACGCCGTCATCGGTCACGCTGACCACAAAATCGGTTCCATCCTCCTGCACAACCACTCGCACGGTTCCACCTGTTGCCCGTTGCATCACACCATGCCGTATCGCATTTTCCACGATGGGCTGAATGCTTAATGGCGGGATGAGCGACCGGATGTTCCTTCCTACCTCTACGGTCACCTGCAAACGTTCTTCAAATCGTGCTTTTTCCAGTGCCACATACGATTCTACCAATTCCAACTCCTTGGATAATGGCACCGTATTCTCCCTGTTCTGAAAATCAAAACTGCCCCGCAAATACTGACTCAGCTCCATGAGTAGCTCCGCTGCTTTGTCCGGGTCTACGGCTACAGTCGAAACAATGACATTCAAGGCATTGTACAGAAAATGCGGCTTGATTTGTGCCTGTAAAAAGGCCATTTCCGAACGCACCGCTTCCTCCGCCGAATGACGCATGTTCAACAGCGTACGCACACGCGCCTTTAATTCCTCAGCATCAACAGGCTTACGCAGAAAATCATTAGCTCCCGCCATAAAACCTGCGCGGATATCCCTGGGCAGGTCGCGTGCCGTCAGCAGCAACACCGGTAGCTCGGACAGGGAATACCGTTCCCGTATCCGTCGGCACAGCTCAATACCGGACATTTCCGGCATCATCCAATCCGTAATGACTAGGTCAAATCGGGAACGGCCATTCAGCATGTGAAGTGCCTCCTCGGCATGATCCACCGCCACCACGCTACAACCTGTGGTATATAATAGCTCCTCCAGCACCCGAAGATTAACCGCATCATCATCTACAGCCAGCACTTTGTAAGGAACAGTCTGAACTTGCTCCAGTGCATCTTCTTCCTGCGGAATCACATTCCGACCCGACGTCACACCAGGCTGCAATATAACCGCAGACGAAACATCTTTTTGAGCTTCATGTGCCAACGTTCCAGTCTGCGCTAAGGGCAGTGTAAAATAAAAGGTCGAACCCTTGCCCAATCTAGATTCTACCCGGATATGACCACCATGCAGCTCCACCAGACGACGGACTATGCCTAATCCAAGCCCTGTTCCACTGTATCCTTCATCCTCAGCATTCGCCCCTCGGTTAAAGGGTTCAAATATATGCGAAAGATGCTCCTGGGCAATACCGGACCCGGTATCCTTCACACTGATTTCCATTTCACGGTTCCCCGCTTTGGCAGAGATAACGATTTCGCCTTCCTCCGTAAATTTCACCGCATTCCCCAACAAATTGTACAAAATCTGAATCAGCCGATCCTCATCCGCATCTACCTTGGGCAACGAATTGGGCAATTCTTTGACAAATTGAATCTTTTTCTTACCCACTGTATGACCCAATACCTCCAACACGGACTTCACAGCTGCCTGTACATTGACAGGCCGACGATTTAAGGCTAATCTGCCATTTTTCAAATTAGAAAAATCCAGAATATCGTTAATTAAATACGAAAGTCTGCGTCCTATATTCGCAATCAAGACCAAGTTGTGCTTTTGCGGCTCATTGAATTGTGTCCCGTAGCGGTCTAGCATGGATTGAGCGATATTAATTACTCCATGCAGAGGAGTGCGCAGTTCATGTGACGTATTGGCCAGAAATTCATCTTTTAACCCATCCAGTGTTAGCAACCGTCGTGACAGGTTCTCAACCTCCATAAACGAATGTACAAAACGTTTGGCCAGCAGGAGCGTTTGAGCCAATACGAATATGAGCATTTCATAGGCTGTCACCCCACGCACATCTCCCCAGCCCAGAATATACACAAAATTAGTCACTACAATCATAAGAATGCTCATAATACTAATGACTAGCAGTGCAGCGTCATCCGTCCGTTGAAGAAGCCCACGAATCAAGATCAGTAATACATATCCCACACTGACTACACCAAAAAGAAGAATAAATGCTTCAAAGGATGAGAGTACCAATGTAGGCAGAAATAGCCCCATACCCAGCATCAGTGCGGTTGTAATATTATAGAGGCGCAGCACGAGCCGATTCATAACAATCTGCGTCGAAAGATGAACATAGTGGATCAGAAAATAGTAGAACAGGGTTGACGAGAACGACTGTATTTTCAGTATCCATTCATAAGGTAAGTCCGGTATTCCCCAAGCCAGCAGCTTTTCTCCATGTGTCAGAATATAAAATAAAGCCGCGATACAAAAGCATCCTAAGTAAAGCAATGCCTTCTCCTTTTTACGTAAAAGGTATAGCATGATAAAAAATACGGTAGGAATAAAAAATCCTGCTATCAGTATGGTGTCCTCTGCCATTGCAACTTCCCGGCTATGCGTAATACTCTCGTAATCCCCAAATAACAGTGGATAAATGATTCCACCGGAGGAGTAGCTATAATTAGCCACATGCACGGTAATATCAGCCGAATGTCCATCTATCGCTGCAAATCCAACATAGGGAACATTGCCCTGCTTGCCCTTGTCGGCAGAAACAGAGGGAATACCACTTGCTCCCACGTTTTCTCCGTCAATCCATACTTGACTGGCGCTGCGAATGTTTTGCATATAGATGCCGTACAGATTTTCCGCTTTTTCAGGCAACAGCACACGGATATGATAGGTTCCATATCCGGTCGCCTGTCCCTTAGGCATCCACTGATTCCATTTACCAGGCACATCCACAATCTTGGCAGAAGAACTCGTTTCCAGCCTCAACTCTGAAGAACTCTGATGATTTTCCCAATCCTTATCTTGTTGCATTTCATGAAAGGATGAAGGTTGCACAAGCTGATTGGGGTAAAATTTCCACTCCCCTCCCAGCTGTATAGGGCCTTCCTTTTCAGGGTCCCAATTACGCAAATCAATAACACCGTTGTGTGCTTTCCAATGACTGTTTCCAGATAAAACACCTGACACTAACGGATACACCGGCAACGCAACCGCAAGCAGAAGTATAATAAAAAATAAAACCCCCTGTTTTTTCATAAATCCCCCGCTCTTTTCAATATCGTCTATCTTTTAGTATCGGTTATTCTAACCAGCTGTATTAGAAGCGCTGCCCATGCAAAAAGGGACGCCCGCCGCAGACAAAAATCTGTGCGGAATCGTCCCCTTTTATACACCCTTGTACTCCCTGCATTTCCCTTATTAAGGAATCATGCCTTCATCATTGCCACCGCCAGGAATCGAGCCTGAATCGTCTCCGCTGCTATCGCTTGGTGGTATTACTCCTCCACTGCTGTCGCCGCTTCCTGTTCCGCTGTTGTCGCTTGGCGGCGTTGCTCCACCGCTGCTATCGCTGCTTCCTGTTCCGCTGTTGTCGCTTGGTGGTGTTGCTCCACCGCTGCTGTCGCCGCTTCCTATTCCGCTGCTATCGCTCGGTGGTGTTGCTCCACCGCTGCTGTCGCCGCTTCCTGTTCCGCTGCTATCGCTTGGCGGCGTTGCTCCTCCGCTGCTGTCGCCGCTTCCTGTTCCGCTGCTATCGCTTGGTGGTGTTGCTCCACCGCTGCTGTCACTGCTTCCTGTTCCGCTGCTTTGTTGCTGGCTGGCTATAAAATCTTTATACTCCTGAATCGCATCTTCCAGATTCATATAATTTTTCTTGATTTCCGGCATAGGATAATACTGGTCCAGACGATTGTATGCATCCACTACTCTGTGAAAGTAGACCGTCGTAGGATCTGTACCATTTACTGTAAGCAGATTGTTCGCAATGTTCTTGAGCTCATTGATATCAAGATCAGTTACGATCCATTTGGATTGGTAGTTCGAAAGTGCTGTAATCAAATCTGTGTTAGCCTGATCTACCTGAAGCTGTGTAATATCCGGAGTATTAAGCACAAGGCTTGCCTGATTAATTTGCCCTTGAAGTTCTTCGTTATCTTGTTGGGTATAATGACGGCCGAACGTCTGAACTTCATTATTAGCTATACTTATGTTGAAATTTAAGAACATGGTATCCACTGCTATGGGTGCAGCATACTGGCTCTGTACCTGTTGCAACTCCTCGTATACAGGAACCACGTCTTGCAATTCAAAGCTAGGCAAACCTAAGAAGATGGAGGCATGCTCTGAAGCAGAAGACAAGGCTTGCTGGGCTTCAGCGCTTAATGAGCCTGAATTTTGCACCAAAATTCCATTGATCGATGCCTGCATTTCAATGATTTCGTGTCTTAATTGTAGTCTTTTCTCGTTATATTTTTCAATATAGTTCCCTTTAGCCTGACTTAATTGATTATAAGAGATCACCAATTGCTCCTCAGGAGTAAACGGCATCATGAGTGCAAAGTTGGCTTGTTCTGTTAGTTGCTCTAAAGGGAGCATTTCCGTATTCAAATAATTACGAGCGATAGGGTCAGACAGCAGTTTTAGATGAACGTCATGAACCAGCTGTTGCAGTTTTTCCCGAGTTGTAGCAGGCACTGGTGCAGTGAATTCCGCAAGCCTTTGACTCAGCTCCATGTTCAAGTTCAATACATCCAGCTGCGTCATAGCGGTGTGCATCTTCTCTGTATATTCCTGAATGAGGTTGCCCAGTTCGGCATTTTGAGCGCTACTCTGATCGTAGATAACCTGCGCTTCTTGTAAAGTATTTTTAAGCACTGAGAAGTCCACTGTTTGCAGTACCAAGAATGATTCTGTGGTAGCTTCTATTTTTTGTGTCCATTCGTCCAACTGCTCCGTTGTAGTTAATGGATTCACATATACGCTTAATCCTTCCCTCACTAAGGACTTATAACGCGCTTTATCTGTGTTCAAATTCTCCACACGATCCGTTACATCGAGAAAATGCAGATAGGCATCTCTCAGTTTTACTGATGCATTGTAGACTTCAATTACTCGACGCAGGCTTACTACTTCCCGATCCACTATATTTTGGGGCGCATTCCCTTCTAACACATTATTGCCAAATTGAATTGCTTGACTTAATGAATCATCCCAAAGAGGTGGGAATTCGTCGCTAACCATTCGATTTTGCTCAAGGGTAGTCGAAGCTACCTGAATCAGTCTAACTAATTCCTGTGTTCCAATCACCGGTTCTGTGGCTGAATCTGTGTACACAGAAACTTCCTGTTTCAATGTGCTGAGCGCTTGATCTACCTCTGCCTGTGTAGCTGTAGTATTGTTGAGTACCAGCGTAGCCTGATGGATTGCTGCCGACAGGCTTTCCTTCGCCGTAGCCGGGTAGAGTGCCTGATCCGGTCCACCCTCACCTGTACGATCCAGCAGATCTTTGGCTGCATGGACTTCTGCCTCCAGCTGACTGCGGTCTACGTTGACAATATCACTGTTGTGTTTTTTCTTATCTTTGCTCTCTGTTTCCGTGACAACTGATCCAGTAGAGGACGAGTTCGTCGTGCCATTCACGAGACTAACAGCTTCTTTCATCGCATCATAGTTAATGATAACATCCTGCGGCTGTTTTTGTTCCGGCAGGTTAAGCTGGTTGATTGTAGCTCCCTTAGCCAGCGTAATAAAAGGAACGCCCACATATTGTGATGCATCCAGCAAACCAATACTGCCGCTAACCAACAGCTTGCCCAGTCCCTGTTGCAACGAAACGCGGCTAATCGCGGCATTTCCCTCGGTCACGATCGATGCATCATTTTTCAGCGTCAGGTTGTCGATCTTCGTCGTCCCGGTTGCTGTCAGCTTGGCATCCTTGGAGCCAAGCTCCACACCAGACCATGCCGTATTTTCCAAAATGGCCGATACAGGCTGGGTCCCTGTGCCTTTGATTTCCAATACCCCTGTAGAGGACATGTTCTTCAAGGTTACCGAGCCATTAACGATCAGGCGCCCCTCAAAAGACACGCCCTTGCCGTCAAGAACGCCACCGTCTGCGTTAATTTCCAGCTTATTCACACCTGTCAGTGTATGCAAATTACGGTTAAGGTCGAATTTTGCCCCTTTTAATACAGCTTTGTTATTTTCACCAAACAAACCTTGCAAAGATCCTTCCAACTGGTACGGGATATTTCCGATTCGAACGGTATTCCCCTCTGATTTCACTTCTCCTACCGGATGATCCAGCAGGCTGACGAATACTTCCGCACCACTCTCCCGGTTCAATGGATTTTTCAAATCCGTTGTAGAAGCATCCTCTGATAACAGACCATAAGAGCGGGCAACTTGAACTGCATTTTGCTGTGCATTCGCTGTGCCGGCATCCTGTAAGTCCATTGCACGTACTAGCGATACGATCAGTTCTTCCTTGGTAATGGCATCCCCCGGACGGAACAGCTCCCCGTTACCTGTCATATACCCGGCTGCACGTACAGCCTCAATATAGGGAGCGCCCCATGCATCGGACGATACATCCATAAAAGAAGTCTGCGACTGGTTGTTAACTTCCAACTGGAACAGACTGCACAGAATTTTAGCCGCTTCTGCACGGGTCAAATTTTTTTGTGCCATAAAATCGCCCTGATTACCGCCTGTCATCAAACCCAAGGTGCGAGCTTGTGTTACAAATCCAGTTTCGCTTTGCGTATCTGCTGTCGCTGCATAAGCAGTCTGGACGCCGCCCACCCAAGGCAGAGATACGATTGAACCTGAAGCAATACCCAATACCATCGCAGATGCAATCCATTTATTTCGATTTACAAGTTTCAACATTTCCACTCCTAGACACTATTTATTGGCATATATCCTGTTTTATCAAAGGCTTTAGTCATGTTTAGTTCTACGATTTATGCAACCAAGGAACTATGCTAAGAGAAGTATACGAAACCCCACTGAACCGATTCTGAACAATTAGACCTACACGAATCATTCCGGAGCAAAATTGCTTGACTTGGAGTGAACTCCAAATGTAATAATATCCGGTGTAAGTAGCTGGAGTAGACTACATTTGAAGAAAACAATATCTAGGAAAGCGAGGTATAATCAAATGGACTATGTGAAACTTGGAAATACCGGCTTGGATGTATCCCGGCTTTGTCTTGGGTGTATGGGCTTTGGGGTTGCAGAACGGTGGATTCACCCATGGATACTAGATGAAGAGCGCAGTCGTCCCATTATAAAAAATGCCCTGGAGCTAGGTATTAATTTTTTCGATACCGCGAATGTATATTCAGATGGAACTAGCGAAGAAATTGTTGGACGGGCTTTAAAGGATTATGCGAATCGAGATGAAATTGTCCTCGCGACAAAGGTTCATTTCCGTATGCATCAAGGCCCGAATGGTGCGGGACTTTCCCGAAAGGCTATCATGAGTGAAATAGATAAGAGCCTTAAGCGACTGGGGACAGATTATGTGGATCTGTACCAAATCCATCGCTGGGATTACAATACCCCTATTGAAGAGACGATGGAAGCATTACATGATGTTGTGAAGGCCGGGAAGGCAAGATATATTGGTGCTTCTGCTATGTACGCATGGCAGTTTCTAAAGGCGTTACATGTCGCTGAAAAGAATGGATGGACCCGATTTGTATCAATGCAGAATCATTTAAATCTCTTATATCGTGAAGAGGAGAGAGAGATGCTGCCGCTTTGTAAGGAAGAAAAAATCGGTGTGATTCCATACAGCCCGCTTGCAGGTGGAAGATTGACGCGTGGTGCGCAGGAAACAACACACCGTTCCGAAACCGATCAGGTTGCGAAATCTAAATACGATGCGACTGCCGATACCGATCGATTGATCGTGGAGCAGGTTGCGGCCATCGCAGAAAAACGTGGAGTTCCCCGCGTTCAAATCGCACTTGCCTGGTTGCTACAGAAAGAACCGGTAACAGCTCCGATTATCGGTGCTACGAAAACGTCTCATCTTGAAGATGCAGTAGCTGCTCTTTCGATTACGTTAACACCTGAAGAAATCGCATTGCTGGAAGAGCCTTATGTTCCTCATCCGGTAGTTGGCGCTCAGTAAATATGGATGAAATGACAGTTTCGAAATAAGAAACGACAAGAACGCCCTATCCATTTACATAGGGCGTTTCTTGATCAGAAATCAGGAGGTGAAGTCTGCATGTTGATCGCAGAAGTAAGCAAAAAATTTGAACTATCTCAGGATACACTCCGCTATTATGAACGCATCGGACTTATTCCGCGTGTGAACCGTAATAAAAGTGGCATCAGGGATTACACGGAAGAAGATTGCAGATGGGTTGAATATATTAAATGTATGCGAGGCGTAGGACTTCCCATTGAAATTTTGATTGAGTATGTTAGGTTATTCCAACAGGGTGATGAAACGATGAATGCTAGAAAAGAACTCCTAATAGAGCAGCGCAAGCAGCTCATTGCAAAAATGAAAGATATGGAAAATGTGTTGGAACGCATGGATTATAAAATTACAAGCTATGAACAGACAATAGGTGAAAAAGAAAAACATCTAATTTAGCCCCTGCGTGCTTTACGGGACAATAGGTTCCCCAAGGACTGAACACCTTGTACAAACAAGACTAGAATGATGACGGTAATCAGCATAACCAGCGTATCAAAACGTTGATAGCCATATGCGATCGCCAGATCGCCAATTCCGCCTCCGCCGACCGCACCAGCCATAGCAGTAGCACCAATCAGACCAATGGCTGCTGTCGTTAACGACAAAATCAGAGAACTGAATGCCTCAGGAAGCAAAAAGTATCGAATGACCTGAAACGGGGTCGCCCCCATCGCATCTGCTGCCTCCAGTATCCCCGGATTTACCTCCAACAGCGAGTTTTCGACCAGCCTTCCAATATATGGCGCAATGTATATAATCAAGGGGACAATTGCCGCACTGGTCCCAATGGATGTATTCACAATCAGACGGGTTAACGGAATGATCGCAATCAGCAAGATAATAAACGGTAAGGAACGAACAATGTTAATGATCGGATTCAAAATATTGTGCAGCCATTTGTTCTCCAGAATCCCGCCCGGACGGGTGATGACGAGTAAAATACCGATAGGGATACCGATCAGGGCGCCAATGAATAATGATATGCTGACCATGAGCACGGATTCATACAAAGCTTCCCACAGTTGATCCCAGGTGATCGTAGTTCCTGTAATCATCATAGACTCTCTACCTCCTGAATATGGACTCCTTTGCTCTTGAGAAAATCAACAGCCTGCTGAACGGCATGCTGTCCACCGCGCAGTTGAATCGTCATATAGCCAATCGTCGTTTCTTGAATCTCCGTCATGTTGGCAAACAAAATGTTCACGTGGATATCATGCTGCCGAATCAATTCATGAACCACCGGATCAGAAGCAACCTGCCCTATAAATTCCAGCTTGTATATTCGCTGTGATTCTTGCTGTTCGAACGTTTGCAGCACACTCTCGGGTACCGTATCGTGAATGACCGTGCGTACAAAGCTCTGCGTCGTTGGGTGCTGCGGCTGCCCGAATACCTCCAGGACATTGCCCTGCTCGATGATTTCCCCCTTTTCCATTACGGCTACCTTGTTGCAAATCCGCTGAATCACCGACATCTCATGGGTGATGATCAAAATAGTGATCTTGTATTCCTTATTGATTTTGCGAAGCAAGTCGAGAATTGACTGTGTGGTCTGCGGATCAAGTGCCGAGGTTGCCTCATCACAGAGCAAAATGGACGGATTGCTCGCAAGCGCCCGTGCAATCCCCACACGCTGCTTTTGTCCGCCGGAAAGCTCGCTGGGGTAGCTATTCGCCTTGTCCGACAATCCTATGAACGCCAAAAGCTCTTTTACACGCCTCTCTATTTCCCGTTTGTTGCGCTTAAGTAGCACCAACGGAATTGCAATGTTGTCGAATACTGTTTTCGATTCCAGCAGATTAAAATGCTGAAAGATCATTCCGATCTTCTTTCTTACCTTTCGCAGCCCAGAGGTCGAATAGGTATTTAACTGTTCCCCCTCAACAAGAACCTCTCCGCTGGTTACTTTCTCCAGACGATTGACCAAACGGATCAGCGTACTTTTCCCTGCGCCACTGAATCCGATAAACCCGAAGATATCTCCTTTATCCACTTTGATATTTATATTTTTTAACGCTTCAATACTTAGACCTTTTCTCACATAGGTTTTGGATACATTCCTAAGTTCAATCATGAGTCCTAACTCCTTCCGTTCTCACAAGTATGTAAGATGTTCTAAGCTGATTGCTTTTCTTTGGCATGAATGATCGAATTAAATCCGAGTATTCTAGTGAGTTTTATAAAGTATACTACTTCGATTTAATATTCATGTCAATATGTGTTTTGAGTCTTGGTTAGTTCAGTTCTTGCATAAATCAGCATGATATTGCAAATGGTATGAAATATGCCGAAGCATACACACCTTGCCCGAACGGGACGGAAGCGGAGGAAGATAGATGAAGCGAATATTTACCTTGTGGCTATGCGTTGCAGTTATAGGGATGTTGACAGTTACGGCAGAACCCGCATGGGCTACTCAGACTGTTGGCGGACAGCCTTATCATTTTGGGTTCAAAAAAAGTAAGGGAGGGGAGCTGCCTTCCATCGCACAAGAAGGCTTTATGCAACTAATCGAAAGGCAAGGTGGCATCTTTCTGGGGGATACCACTAAAAAAGAATTATTTCTCACTTTCGACAACGGCTATGAGAATGGGTATACTCCCAAAGTGCTGGATGTATTGAAGGCCAAAAAGGTTCCAGCCGCCTTCTTTGTGACGGGGCATTTTGTAAAAGACCAGCCTGATTTGATGCGACGCATGGCCAGTGAGGGCCATATTATCGGAAACCATTCATGGAGCCATCCTGATATGAGCACCATTTCTTCGACAGAGATCCGGTCTGAGCTAGATCGGGTACGAAATGCATCGGCAGAGCTAACCGGGCAAAAAGAAATGAAATACGTCCGGCCGCCTCGCGGCATTTTTAGTGAAAAAGCATTGGCTTCCTGTCGAGAAGCCGGATATACGAGCGTATTCTGGTCCGTGGCTTACAAGGACTGGGACACAAATATCCATCAAGGAACGGACTATGCCTATCGTCAAGTGATTGGTCAGCTCCACCCTGGTGCGGTTATTCTGCTCCACTCCGTATCCAAGGACAATGCCGAGGCGCTTGGTTCCATCATCGATGAGGCTCGCAAGCAAGGGTATGAGTTTAAAAGTCTAGACGACCTTAAGGTGAAGCATTATCACTAAATAGTAATTGAATTTAATGAGTCGATACGTTATCAGCCCGATCCACACCTGCCCATGCGTAGCCAGTGTGAATCGGGCTTTTTAGTTTACGACCAAGGAAGGTAATGGATATAACGATATGGATGGGCTGGCTGCCAAGCTTTCGCCACTCGGCGTGGTCATCCATCAACACCATAATGAACAAGTGCTGGACATCAGCCCGCAAAATATCCATAAATGGAACGCGCTTCAGAAGCTTGGTGTGCAGCCCCGTCAATTTATCGCCTTCGGCAATGATGCGAACGATATTCCGATGTTCAAGGAGGCACAACATGCCGTCATGATTCATCACCATCCTGAACTGGCAGCCTACGCGACTGAATCGATCTCTAACGAAGGGGAAAATCAAGAAGACCGGATTATCGCCAAAATACGTGAGTTGGCTGAAACAGTTACCATTTAGCCAAACGCCAAGGAAGGGAAGGTCTCTCTATGAACCTTCCCTTCCTTTTACCATTCTAAAGATAGCAACGCCTATTGCATGGTTAGCTTATACACCCTGGCTTCATAAGGGCGCAGCTTCAAGGCATGCAGTTGTTCCCCTTGAACCGGCTTGTAGTTGGACAGCAGCAGCTCCGCCTTAGCGACAGGAAAGTCCTCCTCGGGCCAGTGGTACACCGGATCACGGTCAAAGAAATTCAAAATGACCAGCAAACGCTCTTCTCCCAGCATACGAGTGAATACATACAGCTCCGTATCCAGCGGCAACAGCAGCTTGTATTCGCCATAGACTATGACCTCATGTTGTTTACGCAGAGCAATCAACTTGCGATAATAGTGGAAAATCGAGTCTGGATTACTTCTTTCTGCCTCTGCATTAATGTGCGTGTAGTTATCATTAATCTTCATCCACGGCTCTCCATCGGTAAATCCGGCTGAAGGTCCAGCATTCCATTGCATAGGAGTACGCGCATTATCCCGACTTTTCCGCCAGATCTCTGCCATAATCTGTTCCTCAGACTCACCGATCTTCCGTTGTTGCTCATAATAATTCAACGTTTCCACATCCCGATAATCATCAATGGACGGGAATGCAATATTCGTCATCCCAATTTCCTCACCCTGATAAATATAAGGCGTACCCTCTAGCATATGCGTGAAGGTTGCCAGCATTTTGGCCGACTCCACACGATATTGTCCATCATTCGCAAATCGCGAGAGGGCCCGCGGCTGATCATGATTGTTCAGATAATTGGCATTCCATCCTTCCTCATGAAGCACTGTCTGCCAGCTGCTCATTATTTTTTTCAGCTCCACCAGTGTCCACGGCTTGGATTTCCATTTTTCCGTACCCAGACCTTGGGCATCAATAAACATGTGTTCAAACTGGAAAACCATATTCAGCTCATGCCGCTGGTCCCCCACATAATCAAGTGCCTGTTCCGGTCCTAAACCAGACGTTTCGCCAACTGTCATTAAGGGATAACGCTCCAGTAATTTTTCATTCAGCATCCGTAGAAGTACATGTACCTGTTCTAGATTGGAAAAGAGCTGATAGGCACGTACCAAGGTTCGTTTGTCAGGATTATCGGCATCCGGCAGCCCCTCGGCTTTGACAATATGGGCAATGGCGTCAAAACGGAAGCCATCGACTCCCTTTTTCAGCCACCATTCCACCATGCGGTAGAGCTCGCTCACCATCTCTTCATTTTCCCAGTTCAGATCTGGCTGATGCTCGGAATATAGATGCATGTAATATTCGTCTGTAAGCTTGTCATATTTCCACACTGAACCGGAAAAATACGATTCCCAGTTGTTCGGATATCCGCCATTTTTGCCTGTTCGCCATATGTAGTAGTCCCGCTTCGGATTATCCTTGGACGAGCGTGACTCCGTAAACCACGGATGCTCATCCGATGTATGGTTTAATACCAAATCCATCATGATTTTGATGCCTCGTTCATGCGCCTGGTGAAGCAGTTCGTCAAAATCCTCCATTGTTCCAAACTCATCCATAATGGCATAATAATCACTAATATCATATCCGTTATCGTGATTGGGCGATTTATATACCGGACAAATCCAAATTACATCAATACCCAGCTCACACAAATAATCCAGCCTGGACAAAATACCTCGTAAGTCCCCTTTACCGTCTCCGTCAGAATCCTGAAAACTGATCGGGTAAATCTGATATACAACGGCTTCCTTCCACCATATTTTTCTAGGCATGTTTCCCTCCTGTAGCTTCTCTGTACATCCAATAGCTTATGCTCTTAACATACACGCAATACCTGTCTGCGAATCGTTAGTGAAGGGGAACAAGAGTCTTGTAAGCTTGCTTCCATGCATCAGCAGAGCCGCTATAACCTACGGAGGTTTATTTTAAAAAAATATTTTGCAAAACAGGTTGTAAAAGTGTATCTGGCGTTACCTATATTTATGAACTGCCCATATACATGTACCCAAAGCGGTGCCACTTTTGAATAAAAGGAGGAATTGACATGAACCATCGACCCAAGGAGCCAAAGGATCTGATTGTGGAAACTGCTGTGATCCCGCCCAATATTCATGTGGATGTGGAGTCAGCCAATGAGGGGGGAACACGCCGCCTGATGCTTAGCGATAATCCGGAGACGCTTACCCATGTGACGGTACCTACCGAGCAAGCCACCCTGTGGCATGACGTGGTTCGCACGACAACCCGAACAGTCAAACATCGCATTTTCGGCTGGCATTATAACAAAATCAGCAGCGCTGTTAAACTGGGCATCACCGTAGAGAACAGAAGCGCTGCTAAACTAGAAGTACGTCATATTGAACGTGCCCTTAAGATTGTGCCTGAGGATGCCAACTGGATTATAGATGTCGGGCAGTCTATTGCCAAAAGCTGTTTGGCGGGTACGATGGAACGTCTGAAACCAGCAGACCGTCATAAATTCAGCAAAGGCACCGCCCTGCTGGAAGAATTTGAGCTGCCCGAAGGATCGCTGGTCGGATTCATCTATGACCTCACAGTAGAATTTGCTGAAGGCCACGGTACGCTGGATTATGTGATTCGCACCGTGATCAGCAAGGATACGCAGACCGATCTACGCCAGATTCATATGGACGCGCTTCCTCCCGTACCTCCACCCCAGGCGCATCCACGAGGGGTGTGGTCCTTTTCCGAAACGAATGCGCGGATGCCAGAGTACGTGGTGGGGCAGAGCGCCAACTATCGGGCGTGTGCCACCAAAAAGCTGAACGGCGAGACTCCTGCCGATCTGCTATTTACCGGGGCACGCAGCGAGCTGGGGCCTGCGCTAGATAATCGCGGACAATTCGGAACCATATACAACGCGACCATTCCCATCGTTAATGACAGTGACGAGGTACGTATCGTACGAATCTACGCCAATCCACGTGGGGGCGCGTTCGCCGGATCTGTACGTGTGGACGATCGTGTATATGGTATTCCTCTGCTACGAGATAATACCAAGGTATGCCGATTGGCTGATATCAGCGTCCCTCCCGGTAGATCCAGCTATGATCTGAGCTTCATGGTCGCCGGCAGTGCAACTACGCCGCTAGGTCTGTACGTCATTACACTATAGCTATGCTCACGATGACTGGATGAGCGAACGTGGAGCCAAAATTTTCACAGGATATGGTCTGCTCTATAGTAAATGGAGCTGTCCCAAAGCTGGTTTTAAATTTTATTGGACAGTCACGCTTCGTCATTAGTATAAAAAAGCGCGAGTGCAAGGGTTATTCCCCCTATAGCTCGCGCTTTTTGGTTCATGCTCACCCATTTGAGCAGGTTTGGTCAAACGAAGGCACGTAGTCCTCATCGCCGCCATACCCGGCATGGCGATGACCATACCCGGTTACCCGGTTTGTGTCAGAATAAATATCGCTCTATTTGAACCGCTGGACCTGCCTCGAAGGCATAATGGTCAACTCTGGAATATTGACATGCTCCGGCTGCTCTAGTGCAAAAAGGGCAGCTTCTGCGACATCATCGGGATGCAGCGGCAAAACGCTCGAAGCAAACGCCCGAATTTCCTGCTCGGGATATCCGGCCACCTGCGAAAATTCCGTCGCCACCGCCCCGGGGTGAATCGCAGTTACACGAATTCCTTGCGTACTGGTCTCCAAACGCAATGCAGAGGCTATAGCGCTAACGCCGTACTTGGTAGCGCTGTATAGTCCTCCTCCGGCAACCACTTCCTTCGCTGCAATAGAGGAGACAATGACAACATCCCCCTTGGCCTGTTCCCTCATTGGCTGAAGTCCGTACTTCAGTGTCAGGACAAGACCGTGCACATTCGTCTTGTAAAGCTCCTCCCACCTTTCCAGTTCCACTTCTGCCAGTGGGCTTCGATACCCGAAGCCAGCATTGGCAACGATAATGTCAAGCCGTCCCCAGCGTTCAAGAATGGCGTGGACCGCCTGCTGTACGTCTTCAGCTTTTTGGATATCGGCAGGTATTGCCATGACCTCGTACAATTCCTCTTGGTGCAAGTCGCGAACCAATTCATCCAATCGTTCCTGACGGCGTGCCAATACAGCTACATACGCGCCTCGCTTTGCCAGTTTTTTTGCAATCGATGCCCCAATGCCGCTGCTTGCGCCTGTTACCAAAGCTACTTTCCCGGCCAGGCTTTCCTTCGCTTTCCAGGATAATCTCAACTCATCCAATATCATGTTATACCCTCCCCAAGCTTATTTGGTTAAAAGCACGCGATGAACACCCTGGCTGCCTCCAGGAGCTGTACCTATATATAAATATCCGTCATGGTTCACAGCCGTGGTTACCCCATAAAGCGAGCCTTCAGGATCATGCCAGCTTCCGATAAGTTTACCCTGCGGATTAAGCTCCACGGCAAGCCCATGCTTCACAGGTGCGCTTGCACCGCTGAGCAGCGATTGAGGCAATTTGGCCATCATTCCAGCCAGCCACGGGCTTCCATGCATCTGATCTACAAAGGGAATACGTGTTGTGAAGAGACCGACCCAGAAATGGCCTTGATCATCACGCGTAATGTTATCCGGAAAACCGGCAAGATTATCCACAAAAATATCCGAAGTCCCCTTCTTCGGCCCTTTGAGCCAGTATCGGGTCAATTGGTAGTGATACGACTCTGCCACAAGCACAAAATCTTCGTCCGCAGACAAGGCAACCCCGTTCGCAAAATAAAGGCCTTCCAACAGAACTGTCGTCTGCTTGGTCACCGGATCATATTTCAGCAAACGTCCATGTGGCTTGTTCTCGGCGATTTCTTTGAAGACTACACTGCCATAATTGGAGGTGTCAGAAAAATAAATGGTACCATCTTTGGCAATATCCAGCTCGTTGGCCAAATAGATCGGTGTGCCGTCGACTTGATTGGCCAACACCGTCACTTTTCCAGAAGGATCTACCGACAGCAACCCCTTCTTAACATCCGTAACGATCAAATTTCCACTTGCATCAAACATAAGTCCATTGGGCGTTCCTTGGGTATCTGCATATAGCTGGGCCTTTTGCGGATTGCCCTTAGTATCAAAGGCAACCTTATAAATTTTCCCGTCGGAGTCTCCCGTATATAAATTTCCTACCTTGTCAAAGGTGATAAATTCCGGAAACTTAGGGGCATCTGTAACAAGCTCTGCGGAGCTGAGTTTGTTGTTTTGTTGCCATGGACCCGCTTGTTCAAATGAGGGGGCCGAAGGTGCAAACCATTTTGCAGGCTGGACAGGGGAAGGGATGAGCATAAAAATAACCACTCCCAGAAGGACTACCGCCAGCAGCGATACTCCGGTTCTGCGTACCCATTTACGCGGTTTCTTATTCTTTCTTCCTTGAGAATCTTTGACAGATAAATCAGGTTTACTGGGCATTAGATTGCCTCCTATGTGATGTGAATAATATTTATATTTGAACGACGATTTTACCGAAATACTGTTTTCCTTCAGCCAAAAGTGCGAAGGCTTCGCCGATTCGGCTGAGCGGGAATACCCGGTCAATGACAGGATGTAAACGATGGCGGGAAATGGCACGATTCATATTTTCGAAATGTTCCCGGTTACCGACTTGGCTGCCGCGAATCGTCGCAGCCTTCTGCAAAATGCTGGTGACATCGAACTCAGGAATAGTCAAGCCCGATAAGAAGCCGACCATGTTCACAGTCCCTCCGGTACGAAGTGCATTGATGGATTGCGCCATTGTTGCCGCTCCCCCTACATCCAGGACATGGTCGACTCCGCCGTCTGTCAGCTCCAGAGCCACCTTATCCCACTCGGGAACTTCCGAATAGTTGATTGTCTGCCATGCGCCGAGATCCTTTGCCCGTTCCAGCTTGTCATTGCTGCTCGATGTGATAATTACCCTTGCTCCCGCCATCAGAGAGAATTGAAGCCCAAAGATGGAAACACCGCCTGTTCCTTGCAAGAGCACCGTATCCCCCGCTCGCAGCCCGCCGGATTCCATCAGCATGCTCCATGCGGTTAATGCTGCAATCGGCAAGGTGGAAGCCTCCTCCCAAGAAAGGTGATCGGGAATGGCGACGACCCCTTCTTCATGCAGGACGATATATTCAGACGCCACTCCACTGAGCGGGCCTCCCAGACTGTCCTTTAAGACCTCCGCTCTCGTGGCTCCGCCAATGAATTTCTGTTGTAAATTTGCCGCTACCCTTTGTCCAATCTGAAATTTTGTCACCCCTTCGCCCACAGCTACAATTTCACCCGCTCCATCAGATAACGGAATGAAGGGAAATTGAATGCCGATTGGCATTACTCCGTTAATGATTACCAAATCCCGGTAATTCAGAGACGCTGCCCTTATGCGGATTAGAACTTCCAACCGTCCTGGCACCGGTATGTCAAGTTCCGTCAAGGTTAACTCTTCAAAGCCAAAACCATTTTTCAGTTGCACTGCTTTCATTTTGGTTGTCCTCCCTGTAATGTTAAACTTTTTACCTAGTATGGATACAATGTATTACGCAAGAAACACTGTTTCCTATGTAATACACTGTATCCAATTGTCTTCAAAACGTCAATCTTTACTTTAAAAATAAAAATGGTCGTAAACTGTTCCAAACTTTTAACGTTCCTTACCAAGTAAATTCGAGACTGGGTGGCTTCGCTTGTCCAGAACTTGCTCAGGTGGGCAAGCATGACCAAAAAACGCGAGTTGCAAAGGTGTGATAACCTCTGCAACTCGCGTTTTTTTTTACATTAATGGTGATATAAGCACTGTCCAATAGAATTGGAATTTGCTTATGCCACAGCCTTATTTAAGCTCCAACTTTTATAAACTACGTCTACTTAAATTTGTTCCTGACTATATTACGCTACTAAGTATAAAATTAGAGGGCGGACCGGGCTCCGGCTTGCCAAACAAATAACCCTGAGCCAGTGATACACCTGCTTCACGACAAAATTCAAAATCCTTCATCTGCTCTACGCCTTCAGCCAACACTTGGCCTCCAAAACGAAAAGCCGATTCTACAATCCCTGTAATTTGCCGCTTCTGATCACTGTTACTATGACAGCCGTCAATTATACTGCGGTCAATTTTAACATAATCCGGCTGAAGGCAATTCATAAGCTCTGTCGTAGAATAACCTGCCCCCACATCGTCCAGGGCTACCGAAACTCCTCGATTACGATATTGATCAAAGATATGATGCAAAAAATTAAGGTCGTCTATTTCTTCCGTTTCTACGACCTCAAATACAAAATCCTTCGTATTCATGGATAACTGATCAATCGTCTCAAAGGTGTGATTCAAGCAATAAGCCGGATTATAAATGGTCGAAGGGAGAAAGTTAATAAAACGTTTAATTCCCGCCGGAAGGCATGTTGCACTTTTTTCAATAGCGGAAATACGAGCCGAGCGATCCAGATGAGCATGCAAACCAGCTTCACGGGCGATTTCAAACAGTCGTAACGGCTGAAATGGTCTCTCCGCATGTGACGGACGCAGTAAAAACTCAAACCCGATAATATCCAACTTATGGTCAACAATAGGTTGCATATGGCTGGAAAAACTTTGATCCTTAATGATATTCACGATATCCGGATGTTGCAGTCTGGCTTGCAATTGACTAAATAAAAGCCAGTCCTCATATCCTTCGACATGATGCAAGCCGGTCACCACAATTTGCATATGGTTCAAGTATTCCTTCGGCAGACGAGCCAGTCCGTTAACCAGCTGTTCCAGCTCTGAACGGCTGTCATAGCGAAACTCTATGCCACCCTCACGCTCATGTTCCTGCTTCATTTGTTCCGATAGCATACCCAAACCATCTAATGCTGGAGTAAGCGACACCCTGGAATGCCTAATTCTGAGAAATCCTTGATCCTTAATAGGTAATATGATGCTGCAATTGCTGCATGTCATAATGGTCCTCCTCGGAACAATTTTCCGGTTTTTTCACCATTATATCACAAATAACTAGAACAAAAGTACTATATAACTACGTGTTTTTACAAAAAACTAGCTTATTCTTAACGACAACTTAGGACTTAAGTATATATTCGACAAAAACAGAAAACTTTTTGCACTCATGATAAATTCGGGGGCTGTTGTTTTTGACATTAAAAAAAGCAGCAAATCTCTTGGTTAAAGAGACTTGCTGCTTCACTCTGATATTGATTGAAAACTAAAGTTCGAAGTTATTTGGACGCCTTTGGCTTCGTTGTTTTAGCTGGTTTAACAGTCGCGGGTTTGGTCGTTTTAACAGCTGGCTTTGCTGTTGCTTTCGCGGGAGCCACAGCTTCCTTTACAGGAGTCGTTGCTGCACTAGGCTTAGCGCCAGCTTTTAAGCTGTATTTGGCAAAGCCGTCTGCCGCGCTGCTCAAGAATGAAATTTGTTGATTTCCTGCCAGCACGTCTTTGGCATCAGGAGAGGACTCGAAAGTAACCTTTGCCTGACCAAAAGGAGCAATAGACCAGTTGCCATCCGCCGATGGATTAATCGTTCCGTTCGTACGGATATAGTCAACAATGACCTGGCGACTTTCATCCGGTGCTGCCATCACAATTCGTTTGCCATCTGGGTTGGCCAGTTTGGATGAGGAAGCACGATAGTTATTGGTGGCTACGATAAATTTCTGCGCAGGATCAATAGCTTTTCCATTGTATTGCAGATCCTTGATACGATGAGCTGAAGAATCAATAATAGTTCCCTTGGCATCATATCGTGCAGGCTGAGTTACATCAATCTGGTAATTCACACCGTCAATGACATCAAAATTGTAGGTTGGGAAATCTTTGTTGATCAGCGATTGCTCCTCAGTTTGCTTTGGATCAATGCGGTTGAACTGACCTGCAGACCACTCCAGCCATTCCTGAATTTCAGCACCGGTCACTTCTACAGCATGAACCGTGTTCGGATACACATACAGGTCGGATACGTTTTTAATCGCTACCGTACCTTCAGGAATATTGGTGTAATACTCGGCTCCGTTTCGACCGCCGGCCTTGAATGGAGCGCCTGCCGACAATACGGGAAGTTTTTCGTATTCAGTTCCTTTAAGATGGTTTTGAACATACCATTTCTGTGCATTCGTCACGATTTGAATAGAAGGATCGTCCTGCACTAATGCAAAATAGCTGGTAATCGGTGCAGTCGTTGTTCCGACAGGTTGACGAATATAATCCAAGGTTCCTTGATGCTCTTCCTTGATCGAATCTGTCAGTTTGTAGTCAGGAGTAAACTGCACAGCCTGGTTAGTGGTATTCACAACCGGACGTACTTCAGACTGAGAGTTTGTTACGTTCCACTCGCGGTTTTTCTTTTCCAGGCTCAGGTCAATAATACCCAGCTCCTTGCCCCATGAGGAAGCTTCCACGGCCGGTACGCCGTTAATGGTCCCTTTATCTAGATCTACACCCTTCATTTCTTTAAAATCAGGACCAGGGAAAGATTTATGAGCATGCCCAAACAGAATAGCGTTAATTCCGTCCACCTGGCTTAAATATTTAACGGCATTCTCCATCATTGGCGTTTGCGGCACATCCTCATAACCTGTGTGCGCAAGCACGACAATAATGTCAGCACCTTCCGTCTTCATTTGAGGAATAAACTTTTTCGCCGTTTCCACAATATCCTTCGTAACGACTTTATCCTTCAAATTGGCTTCATCCCACTGCATAATTTGAGGTGTGACCAAGCCGATGACACCCACTCTGAGCGTATGCTCTTCACCTTTCTCATCCGTTACCGTTTTATCAAGAATTTGATAAGGGGTAAAATAATTTTTAGTAGCTTGCCCCCCCTTATCAACATAAACATTCGCATTTACGTAAGGGAAATCGGCTCCCTTGAGCGATTTTTCCAGAAAATCGAGACCATAGTTGAATTCGTGGTTGCCCACTGTCGCCGCATCATAGCCCATCAAGTTCATCATCTTGTAGACTGGATGGACACCGCCTTCTTTTTCATAGGTTTTGTTTCTGGCCATATAATCGCCTAATGGATTGCCCTGTAACAAATCACCGTTATCGAACAGCATGCTGTTTCTTGTTTCACTGCGCGCCTGTTGGATCAAACTGGCTGTGCTAATCAAGCCATATTCGTTGGTTTCTTTGTCTGAATAGTAATCATAGTTCATCAGCGACGCATGGATATCCGTTGTTTCCATGATCCGCAAATTCACCGTAGCGCTATCGCGAGAATCGCTAGCTGCCCAGGATGGAGCGGCCGAAAACACCAGCATGCTACAAGCTACAACTATTGCTGTAAACCCTTTAAACCAATTTTTACGAAATAACAAAATATACCCCTCCTCATTAAGGTGTATGCCTCATATACATACTTTTGCACATATATGTAAGCCTTGAACCCACCATTTCTATTTTAATCCAACGCCAGACAAAAGAGTAGTCATTCACTTAAATTATTTATGAAAAAATAATTAATTCTCTCAAAAATAAAAAAACCAGCAAACCTCCTAAAAAACTCGGAGATTCACTGGTTTATCCATTTATATTCTCATTATTTATTCCACACTTGGCGCTCCGTTTGCTGACCCACATACTCAATGCGAGTCGGATTCACGTCCAGAATGACATAATCGGGATCATCCGGTCCGGAAAACCATTCCTTCAATGAATCGTTCCACACTTGTTTACGTAGCCCCTCATCAGCTGTAATCTGGACAGTAGCCTCCACTTCTACGACTTCCTTTGTACCGCCAACTTCATAACCCAGCAGCAGATAAGCATTCGGATTATCCTTTAGCTCATCCACTTTATGCGTTTTACGATCTGTCGCCAGATGAATGTTCATTCCATCGTTAAAAAGGGCCATATAGCGTACTTTCGGTTTGCCACCCTCTACCGTGCCTAACGAGCAAAATTTGTTGTTATCCAAAGCCTTCACAATGGCTTGTTCTAGTTGGCTACGATCCAATGTTTCCGTTTTACCCACAGTACAACAACTCCTTTTCACGAATTAGAATTCTCTACGGCCATGCCATTGGGCACCAGCCCATCTGAACCTACCTGCGCAGCTGTTCTGAAAATAACATGACCCGATCAGATCGGATTGATGCATGCTCATTTTCAGATCAAAGCTCACAGTAAAAGTGTACCCTGTCGTTCGGCAAATGAACCGTCATCTCTTCCTCCATGCTGGACAGACCCGCATTCAAGGCATATAATCGTCGTAGTAAACCCGAATAAATGAACCCATTAAACCTTACAATGCCAGGGGTGCTGGAATCGGCCGGCTGAGAGTGTGTCCCAAGACACTGACCCTTACAACCTGATCTGGGTAATGCCAGCGTAGGAATGCTTAAGCAAGATGTGCCTTTTTTACATAGGACCATCCCTTACTTTGGTATATACAAGCGCAAGCGTCCGGAACCTCGGGGCGCTTTTTTTGTTGAAGATTAAGTTGTTGGAAAGATCGCGTCCGGCAGATGTTATTTTTATGAAAATGGGGAACATAAGCTGTCTGATTGGACGGATAACGGGTAATTAAAGGAGAGAACACAACGATGAAGCGCATGAAAATGTTAAGCCTGGGACTGATCAGTCTGTGGCTCATGGCCCTGACCCTGACCGCTTGCGGTGGAAGTCCCTCCACATCCCAAGAAGCGGCTCCCGCAACCAACACTCAAACGTCTACTCCGGCAAAGGAGCTCAAAGATGTTAAAGTCGTGCTCGACTGGACACCCAATACGAATCATACGGGACTCTATGTTGCCAAGGACAAAGGATTTTACGAAAAAGCGGGTTTGAATGTCCAAATTATTCAACCTGGTTCAGGTGGAGCCGATCAAATGGTTGCCTCTAATGCTGCACCTTTTGGTATTAGCTACCAAGAAGGCGTCACACAGGCTCGTACGCAAGGCGTGCCGCTTGTATCCATCGCTGCGGTGATTCAGCATAATACCTCAGGCTTCGCAGCCCCAGTAGATCGCGGAATTAAGAGCCCCAAAGATTTTGAAGGTAAAAAATACGGCGGTTGGGGCTCTCCCGTAGAAGAAGCGGTCATGAAATCCATCATGGATTCAGACAAAGGCGATGTGAGCAAAGTGAAGATCGTCAACATGGGTAATGCAGACTATTTTACAGCCGTGAAGCGGGATATCGACTTTGCCTGGATTTTCTACGCATGGACCGGAATCGAAGCCCAGCTTCGAGGTGAGCCATTGGATATGCTGTATGTAAAAGATTATTCCAAAAGCCTCGATTACTATACACCTGTAATTGTGAGCAACGAACAGACAATAAAAAATGATCCAGAACTGGTAAAAGCGTTCATGAACGCTACCGCACAAGGCTATGAATACACTATCGCCCATCCAGAAGAAGCCGCGGACATCTTAAGCAAAGCTGTACCGGAGCTGGATAAAAAACTGGTACTTGCCAGCCAAAAATGGCTAAGCCCGCGTTATCAGGACGATGCCGCGCAATGGGGTGTGCAAAAAGCGGAGGTATGGCAAAACTATTCGGACTGGATGTACGAACGCAAGCTGCTCAGCAAGCCTTTGGAAGTGGATAAAGCCTTCACAAACGACTTCTTGCCCAAGCGCTGATCATTTGTTAAAACGTTAAATAAGACTGAACTAGAGAAGTGAACGAAGTGCCACTACGCAGTCGGATGTTGCTTCCCATCGCTGTTGTACCCAGATTTCTTTTATGAATATCCAGAGGTTGAAATCTGGGTACAAAGGCGAACGCTAACGCTTGTAGAGCACCATTCCGCCCACTTCGTTCTTTTGCTTGTTTTGCTTTTATAAAAATGCTACACAACCTAGCTTAAAAACTAAGGTGCTTTTTAAGGCGGTTGGCAGCGGAGCGGTTCATTTGAATCTGGAGAAGCGCAGCGATCGTAAGATCAAATGAACCGCGAAGCGGTCTCCCCGCCTTAAATCACCCTATTTTCTCAAAACAACTCCACAATAAAGGACAGGTGAATTTTCATGGCTAACACACTGCTCAGTATTCAAGTAATCCCTAAAACTCCTAATAACGAGGACTCTTACCCGTATGTAGATAAGGCGATTGAGGTCATTCAGCGCTCCGGCGTCAAACATCAGGTGAATCCACTGGATACGACCATGGAGGGCGACCTCGACGAGTTGCTGAAAGTGGTTAAAGAAATGCACGAGGCTTTGACGGAAGCGGGCAGTCCCAGCGTCATTTCACAGATCAAAATCGCACATAACCCACAAGGCATCAGCATGAACAAGCTGACCGAGAAATATCGCCCATGAATCCGAAAGGCAAGAACGCATCCTGGTGGAAAAGCGTATGGCCGCCCCTTGTGGCGGTCCTCTTCTTTTTAGCGGCTTGGCAGGGAGCGGTTTCCTATTTACATATTGAATCCTGGCTACTGCCAGCTCCATCTCTCATCGTACAAGAGGGCATGGCGCAATCGGCGTTGCTTGGCACCCATACATGGGCTACAATTCGTCTGACACTTGCGGGATTCGCTATAGGGACAGCTACGGGACTGCTGATCGCCATCGTTCTTCATACGATTCCTTTTCTCAAATCTGCTCTATACCCGCTCTTGATCCTTAGCCAAAACATTCCGATCATCGCTCTGGGTCCGCTGCTCATGGTGTGGTTTGGTTTTGGCGTGCTGCCCAAGCTCATGGTCATTACCTTAGTATGCTTTTTTCCCGTGGCTGTAGCGGCCATGGACGGGCTGACTCGAACAGACCGTACGATGATGAACTATATGCGGATGTCGGGTGCAAGCCGCATGTCTATTTTTATGAAGCTGGAGCTGCCACATTCCCTGCCGCAAGTCTTTTCTGGCGTTAAAATTGCTGCTACCTATAGTGTGATGGGCGCGATCATTGCCGAATGGATCGGAGCTAGTGAAGGAATTGGATATTATATGCTGCTGCAAAAATCGGCCTATCGCACGGACCTCATTTTTGCAGCCATCGGCATTATTGTCGCACTCAGCTTACTCATGTTTGTGGTTATTTTACTACTGGAGAAATGGTTGGTTCGCTGGAAACCCGATCGAGAGTAGCTTCCTCCTTGAATTAAATACAGCAAAGAAAGGACGTGGCGCGTATGAGTCTGCATCCGATTGACTTATCATCACACAACGTGGCTAATGAACAACGAGCCGGGGAACAACAGAGTCCTTCAACTGCTCCTCCTGCTTTGGAATTGGACGGGATCAGCCTTGCCTTCCGCGAAAAGCGAAGCTTACTGCCCGTACTGCAGGATGTATCCCTCACAGTCAAGCCGGGAGAATTCGTTTCCCTCATCGGTCCGTCAGGCAGCGGCAAAAGCACGCTGTTTCACATCATCGGTGGGCTACTCAAACCCCAGCAGGGACGTATCCGTATGCACGGACGGGACATGACTGGTGAACGTGGGCATATCAGCTATATGCCGCAGCAGCCCGCCCTTTTTCCGTGGCGTACCACGCTGGACAACGTACTGCTTGGGCAGGAAAATGCTCCACGTAAGACTACAGTAGTCCCCCCTCAGTACGCAAGTGAACGCGAGCGTCGCAAAGAAGCCTTGCAATGGCTCGAACAGGTTGGACTTGGTAAATTCGCCAAGGCGTATCCACATACGCTGTCTGGTGGAATGCAACAGCGCGCCGCCTTTCTACGAGCACTACTCAGCCCGCAGGAATTAATGCTGCTGGATGAGCCGTTCAGCGCACTCGATGCGCTGACACGTGCAGACATGCAGCAATGGTTATTACGTATGTGGGAAAAGAACCGCCGTTCTGTGCTGTTTATTACCCACAGCATTGAAGAAGCACTGCTGCTCTCCGACCGCATCTATGTGCTGTCGGCGCGACCTGCTTCGGTGGTGCATGTCGTAGATGTCCCTTTTCCCCGCCCGCGTAGGGAAGAAATCACCCTCGATCCGCTCTTTATTGAATGGAAGCGGACCATGACCAGCTGGATGCGCGAGGAAAAGTACAAACTGGACGGCGACATGGACAATGCTCAGAGCGTCCACAAGAATATCCCGGAAGATGGATTGAATCGACATGAGTGACGTAAAAGTTCGATGTGCATTGAAATGGAACAGCCAAACAAAGCCAGGCTTGGATTTGACCGCAATTGAGCCCGCTCCATTGATCGACGCGCATATTCATGTAGACAGCTACCCGCCTGAACAACAGGAGTTATTGCTCGCTTCACTTGCCGATAGCAGCGTCCAAACCGTGATAGCCGTGTCGATGCATCTGGGCTCCAGCCGAGCCAATCTACGGTTAGCCAAGCGTTACCCCGAGCTGGTACGACCAGCCTTTGGCTTTCATCCCGAACAGACTCTTCCACCGCAAGCTGAGCTTGACCTCTTGTTCTACTGGATGGACGAACATATACAGCAGATGGTCGCCGTGGGTGAAGTCGGCTTGCCCTATTACAATCGGCTGGAAGCCTCACAGAGTGGTTCACCTTTTGACCTCGCTCCCTACATAGCGCTGCTGGAGCGTTTTATCCAGTTTGCAAGCAAGCATAACAAGCCCATTATCCTACACGCCGTTTATGAGGACGCAGACATCGCCTGTGACCTTCTGGAACGTCACAGCGTCACGCAGGCGCATTTTCACTGGTTTAAAGGCTCTGCCGCCACAACCGAACGTATGGCCCGGAACGGCTATTATGTCTCCTTCACACCGGATCTTCTGTACGAAGAAGAGATCCGCAGTTTGGCAAGACAGTATCCGTTTGATCAGATCATGGCAGAGACAGACGGTCCCTGGCCGTTCGAGGGGCCTTTTACCGGACAACAGACACATCCACGGATGACTGCCGACGTCATTCGCGCGTATAGCAAGCTGACCCATCAAGATGAATCTGCCGTGCGTCAATTATTTCATGAAAATACGAGACGCTTTTACTCACTATCTGATTGATAAAGGATACCAGCTATTTACTCACTGGAAGGTTTACAACCACAACATGCAACTAAAGCAAAGAACCTCCTTATTTACGCGGGACATCATCATGCGTAAATAAGGAGGTTCTTGTATTTTGCAGAGTTTTTTGTCGCTACTCAGCTTTTATTGCTTCAAGAAACCCTTCTGTTCCAAAAATGGCTTCATCTGCAAACGTGCTGGCTCGGTCAGTCTCGCGGCCATTTGCTCAGACCATGGCGTGGAGCGTTGACCGCCCGTACGCTCCTTCAAATATTCGGCTGATGTGTGGTCGTATACCTCTACAGCTTTCATCGTCTGATTTTTGTCGTAGCCGTTCATATGCAAAACACCGGACAGCGGAAGACGTGGGCGCAAGCCCGTTTCCTGATCTGGTACACCAATACACATACCGAACACTGGATACACCAGCTCTGGCAACCCTAGCAACTCAGATACCTCTGCTATTTTAGTACGAATGCCGCCAATGTAGACGATGCCCAGGCCCAGTGATTCAGCGGCTACCGCTGCATTTTGTGCAGCTAACGCGGCATCAATGGTCGCAACCGTATAATTTTCGACGGACCCTTCATAGGAAGGCTGACCTGGCTGATGGTGGAGTGTGACCTGCTTCAAACGGTACAGATCTGCGCACCATACCAGAAACGCGGGGCATTGCTCAACGTAAGCCTGCCCTCCTGCCAACTCGGCCAGTTTTGTTTTTAAAGAAGGATCGGTAACGGCAATAACGGTATATGCCTGCACATTACTGGACGAGGATGCCATTTGGCCAGCTGCCACAATAGCTGCGAGCTGCTCGTCGGTAACGGCGGCGTCTGACTTGAACTTTCGCACAGACCGGTGATTCATCAACAAGGAAATCGTATCATTCATGACTGCTTCACTCCTAATCCATAATTTAAGCTCTTTATCTACTTCTAGCTGTGAGTATACGAAGAAGTTCTTGCATGCTTGCATGGCACTCCTACAAATATTATGAAACTTTCGCGAATGATAAGCAACCTGACGTGATGAGGGTTAACAGTATGGTTTTAAAAAAAACAAACACAACAAAAAGCAAGCACGCAGAAAACCAATTGTGCGTACTTGCTCTATACTCTGATAATAACTTTATCTCGCTACAGATGTCCGGCAGCACGCTATCCTGCTGGTGCATCCATACATTTACAGCTTCACCCGTTGGAGACGCAGTGCATTTAGCACAACCGAAACAGAGCTAAATGCCATGGCTGCTCCCGCCAACCATGGAGCAAGGAAGCCCAAAGCGGCAATCGGAATACCGATCACGTTATAACCGAGCGCCCAAAACAGATTTTGCCGTATGTTTGTCATCGTCCGGCGGCTCATTTCGATCGCGTCAGGAATGCTGTTCAGGTTGCCGCGCATGAGGGTAATATCCGCCGCCTCCATGGCCACATCCGTTCCCGTGCCCATCGCCATCCCAATATTAGCAGTAGCCAGCGCAGGCGCATCGTTAATACCATCCCCAACCATAGCTACGATCATGCCTTGTTCCTGAAGCCGTTTCACTTCCTCAGCCTTTCCTTCAGGCAGCACCTCCGCCAGCACTCGTTCAATCCCGGCCTCGGCGGCAACAGCCCGCGCAGTCCGTTCATTGTCACCCGTAATCATGATGACTTCAATGTTCATCGCCCGCAGACGGGCAACGGCCTCCCGTGACGTTTCTTTAATCGTGTCCGCTACAGCCACCAGTCCGGCATAGGAACCGTCCACAGCGACCAGCATCGCGGTTTTCCCTGCGTTTTCCAGCTCATTCATATACTGCTCGGCTGAGTCATCTATTGCGATGCCTTCCCTGCTCATCAATCGGCGTGTACCCGCCAATACCTGCTTACCTTCCACATGCGCTTTCACACCATAACCCGGAATATTTTCAAAATCTGTCGGTCCTACCAGCTCAATTCCTCGATCTGCAATCCCCTTTACAATGGCTTCCGCCAGCGGATGCTCCGAGCTTTTTTCTGCTGCACCGAGCAACCGCAGCAAATCGTTTTCAGCCAAGCCGCTTGCACCAACCATAACATCTGTCAGCTCTGGCTTGCCGTTCGTAACTGTTCCTGTTTTATCCAATACCACTGCGTTGACTGAACGGGTCATTTCCAAATGCTCGCCGCCCTTGAACAAAATACCGTATTCAGCGGCACGTCCCGAGCCTGCCATAATGGACGTTGGAGTAGCCAATCCGAGCGCACAAGGACAAGCAATGACGAGAACTGCAATCATTTTCTCCAGTGAGCCTGCAAAATCAGTCGGCGTCACAAGGAAAAACCAGACGATAAAGGCTAACACAGCAATAGCAACAACAATGGGGACAAAAATACCGGAAATCTGATCCGCAATCCGCTGAATCGGGGCCTTGGAGTTTTGCGCATCTTCCACGACCTTAATAATACGGGACAACGCTGTATCACCACCCACACGCTCGGCCTGAATACGTAATACCCCGTTTTTATTGAGCGTCGCCCCTGTAACAGCGGAACCCGCTTCTTTTTCAACCGGAAGACTCTCACCACTTAACATGGATTCGTCCACTGCCGAACGTCCGTCCACAACCACACCATCGACAGGAATTTTCTCGCCGGGTCGTACAATAAAGATATCCTTCACACGTACCTGTTCGATCGGTATATCAGTCTCTTGTCCATCACGTACTACACGTGCCGTCGTCGCCTGTAAGCTCATCAGGCTCTTGATCGCCTCGGACGAACGCCCTTTGGCTACCGCCTCGAACCATTTACCCACTAAAATAAGCGTAATTAGTACTGCACTTGTCTCGTAATACAGCTCTGGCATGGTCATGACAGGCATTCCCGCCATCCCCTCCATGACATCAGACGGACGCAGCGTAAGGTACAAGCTGTAAAAATAAGCCGCAGACGTACCCAGTGCAACTAACACATCCATATTCGAACTCCCGTTGCGAAGCGCTTTGTACGCGCCCACATAAAACTGCCAACCAATGACGAACTGAATCGGCGTTGTCAGCACTAGTTGGAACCATGGATTCAAGAACAGTTCCGGCACATAAATCCATGACGTAAAGGAAAAATGAGCCACCATCGCCCACAACAACGGAAACGACAGCACTGCGGACACAATCCACTTCCATTTTTTACGATGGATATCCTTACTGCGCACATCCGCGATATTGTCCTCAGCGCTCTGCGGGATCGCTCCGTAGCCTAGCTGTTCAATCTTGCTCACCAGATCACCAACCGCAATACTCCCCGCGGCATATTCCACATGAGCTGTTTCCATCGCCAAGTTTACCGTGGCACCTGTTACACCAGGCATCCGATTCAATCCCTTTTCAATCCGGGTTGCACAGGCCGCACAAGTCATGCCCGTCACATTCAGATTGGCTTCTTCACTGACAGTTCCAAACCCAAGAGAAGCAATTTTATCGCGAAACTCAGGGATCTCCACCTGCTTGGGATCATAGGATATCGACGCCTGCTCCAAAGCCAAATTCACATTAGCCTGTGCCACACCATCTATTCGATTTAAACCTTTCTCAATACGGCTTGCGCAAGCGGCACAGGACATCCCCGTAATGTGAAGCGTTGTCTGCTTGTCACCGTCGGTCGCACGGTTTTCCATAGTAACCCTCCTCTTATACCCCAGTGGGGTATATCATATCCAAAAAGAAAAAGCTTCTAATATGGAAGCTTCTCCTTCGAAACAAGTCTTTCACACATAAAATATCTTCAGCTTAAACAACATCATAGCCTTGGTCTTCAATGGCTGTTTTCAGAGCTTCAACGTTCAGCTTGGACTCGTCATATTCTACATTCACTTGTTTCGTTTCGAGGCTGACCTTGCCGGTAGCGCCAACTTTCTCCAAAGCCCCTTCTACTGCTTTCACGCAATGATTGCAGCTCATACCTTCAACGTTCAATGTAACTTGTGCCATTTCTTTTCCTCCTCAGGGATACTTCCGTACCCATAATGTGTATGAATACTACTCTTAACGGATTAGCTTTTTGACCGTAACCAGCAGCTCGTCAATCACTTCCTGCTCTCCTGCCTGCATGCGCTCAATGACACAGCTTTTCATATGCCCTTCCAGCAGCAGCTTACCGACACCATTCAGTGCGGACTGGACAGCCGCAATCTGGTTCAGTACATCGTCACAGTAGGTATCCTTCTCAATCAAGCCCTTAATTCCGCGAACCTGACCTTCAATACGGTTCAACCGGGATACGAGGCTGTTCTTGAACTCTGCCGAATGATGACTTTTTCTAACTGTCTTTTCCCCGTCTGTTCCACAGTGATTCTCATGGATTTGAGTGTGGGAAACAGGTTGCTCCTCAGCCATACATCAGCCTCCTGTGTGGTGTATATATGCATTTATGCATTTGTTATATCCTTATCATAATATACCCCCATGGGGTATGTCAACCTTCCAGAAAGATGTCACTTTTTCGTCTTAATTTTCGCCACTGTTTCTACTCAAGCGAATTAAACTGATCAAAATAAGGCTGCAGCAACTCTAACTGTTCCTCATAATCTTTTCTATCCCTCTCAGATAAACGATCTGGATATAGTACACCTTTGGCCCCTGTAATGCGGGGTACATACTCGTAGAACTTCGTGAACAGTACACGAAACTTTACAAATTCATCCTCAGTCAGAACCTTTTTCGCATAGTCCAGCTCAACCTGTAAATCGATGCCTGCGTGGGCCTTTGAATCTAATGTGCCCGAAATGGCAGAATCACCGCCATCTTTTTTACCATCGTCCGTTTGGGTTAGCACTTTTCCCTGATTCAACTTGTCAAAATACGGCTCCAGCTTGGCAGATATATGATCATATCCACGCTGTTCCTCTGCGCTTAAGCGCTCCTTGTGGAGTGCGCCGTTTTCATCCGTCATTTTCAGATTATAGGCCCCGAGTTCTCTCAATAACCCTATAAAAACAGTGAACTCCTCTTTCGTTAAATGCCCCTGGGCCTGCTGCAACTTGGATTCTACTCTATTATATTCCTCTGGCGATCCTCCCATTTCAATTAGCTTTTCCTGTGAACCATACATTGTATCCGCCAAATAAGTGTAAGTAGCAAAAGCACCTGTTGGAATCAGTAATAACACTACGAGAAGAGTTATCACAATATACCTTTTCATAGGTTTAGGTCCTCCTTTTTCAAGCCGTTCAATTTGACCCATAATGTTTTCTTTTAATTCAGCCGGAGCCAATATGTGGTCATCATCCTGCTGCATCACCCTACGTAGTTCTTGCTCAAGCTTCATGGATCTTCTCCACCTTTCCGATTAGAAAATGTTCCTGCTGCTCTTTCAATCGAAGCTTTTGCAAAGCCGCGTGAATTCGTGATTTCACCGTGCCTAATGGTATCTCTAAAATGTTGGAAATTTCCTCTTGGGAATATTCCTGCAAATAGTGCAACACAATCACCTGTTTAAGCTTGAATGAAAGCTGCTGAACAGCATATAACAACGCATGATTTGATACCTTGTTCACAATTTCTTCAGAAAAATCATGAGATGTATGAAGTTCGAGCCTCTTTGCTCTGTTTGTGATTCGTAGCCTCATCCATTGTTTTCTCCGGTAAGTCCGGATCTGACGCATAACGACTCCCATTAGCCAAGGCTGAAAAGGACGTCTTTCGTCAAATTGCTCAAGTGATTTATATACATGAATATAAATTTCCTGCACCACATCATCAGCATCCACTTTCTCTTCCAACAGAAAATGCACCGTTCTATAGACTGTATGAATTGTTTGATCATACAGTTCCCTGTAAGCTTTACGACTGCCAGCCAGCGTCTCCGCAACAAGAGCAATCACCAAATCATTCTTTGTCAAATTTGCCCGCCTCCTTGCGTTGTCCAATCCTGATCTCCCCCTTTCTCTCATCTCACACTATATATTGGCAGGAAACCGAAATATCGTTCGATTCTATCTCAACATCAGGAAAATAGTCTCCGCATAATCATTCTTTAGCAGGACTACTCTTTTGGTAATATATTAATATAATATTAAAGTACAATTCCCACTTGGCTTGTATATATCCAAACGAGCAATAATAACAAATCATACATCGAAGGAGCTTATTAAAAGTCAATGAAAATAAAGATTACACCCTTGTTACGGCTTATCCAAGGCCTGTTGTGGTTTAAAATCCTTGTAATCATTATCGCAGGATGTGTATTTATTTCAGCCCAACCGACAGGTGGGGAGTCTCGGTTAATCCATATGGCCTCCCGCACGCTATCCATCACACATCCACTTGAAGGTTCTACCGCTCATATGGTCGGATTTGTATTTGGAAAATTGCTCTTTCGATTACTTCCTACAATAATGATCCTGCTGTTTATTGCGACAAAAAAGTATAAACTTACCCTTACTTTACTGCTCTTCGTATCCATTTTTGGTTTAAACATCAACGGAATAGACCCTTTCTTTCCCGTTCATATCTGCATGCTTATTTCCATTCTGGTTCACAAACCATCTCGTATGTACTTAAAACAGACACCTCTGCCCGCAAAGGAAGCCGAAGATATCTCGATTGCAAAACGGTAAAAAACTCCCATGGACTGAAATGGTTCACGTATCAGTCCATGGGAGTTTTTCAGTTCAAGTTCGCCTTATTTCAAGCCTTCGCGCGTGCTCCCTTAGCAAGTACGACAAAGCTTAATAGCGCGCCAACCTCAGCTATAGCTATAACGACCGCCATCGGTACGGGGGTTGTTCCACTCCCCAAGCCTACTAGCGGTGAAGCGATGGAACCCAGCAATAGAGGCAACAAACCAAGCATGGCGGACGCACTGCCTGCGGAGCGCTGCTGACTCTGCATTGCCAATGAAGTCGTCGTTGTACTTACAATCCCTACGCAGGAAACGACAAAAAACAGAGGAACTAAAACAGCAAACAATTGGCCTCCGGTAAAAGCTACAGTAAGCAGGCTGATTCCGGCTACAGCCGCAATTATCAGACCCGACAAGAGTAACTGTCGTTCGCTGAAGCGACCCACGAGTCTACCCGTCAACTGCGAAAACAGTACAATCCCCAAACCATTCACTGCAAAAATGATGCTATACGTCTGAGGGGAAACCCCGAAAATATCCTGAAGCACGAATGGTGAGCCAGCGATATACGCGAACATCGCTCCTGTAATCAGCGCCTGTGAGAGGGCATAGCCCATAAAGCGTCGATCGGCAAACAGATGACCGAGTGTTCCCAGCGTCTGCTTCAAGCCACCGGACGAGCGGCGGTTAGTTGGCAACGTTTCTGGCAAACCCAACACGACGGCAATTAGCATAGCCACGCCGACTACACAAAGCACCATGAATACACCACGCCAGGAAACAAAGTTCAATATGACACCGCCCAGTACTGGTGCAGCAATGGGGGCCACGCCGTTCACCAGCATGAGCAGTGAGAAAAAGCGTGTCAACTCTTTGCCCGAGTAAAGATCACGGGCTACAGCTCTGGAGATCACGATCCCCGCCGACCCCGTAAGCCCTTGAATAAAGCGAAGCGCAATGAGCATACCGATATTCGGCGCAAACACGCATAGCAGCGAAGCAGCAGCGTACAGAATGAGCGAGATCACCAGCGGTCCTCTGCGACCCCTTACGTCGCTAAGCGGACCAGCAACGATCTGGCCAACGGCCAGTCCTAACAGACAGGCGGTCAAACTAAGCTGCGCCAGCGAAGTGGTCGTATGCAAATTGTCGGCTAATGTAGGCAACGACGGCAAATACATATCTATGGACAACGGCCCGAAAGCACTCAATGCACCCAGGACAAAGGCGATCCATAATATTCGCGATTTGGTCATATCTGCGGCAACCATAACAGTATTGGATAACCGGTTCATAATAATAATCATCCTTTTCACAAAAATATAAATAATTACTTCAATACATCATGATATCACTCATTTCGTCTGGCTTCGAATAATTACACGCTAATCCGCAATTTTTTTTCAAAACTGCTATATATCAGGCAGGAATTTACCAATTTCAGGTCGAATTATACGATAACCAAAACAAAAAATTTGTGGAATCTGGAGAATGATAATGGTCTATGATGGAGTGCTACTGGGTCTCATTGTAGGTCTGTTCAGAGGAGGCTGGCGGCAAGGTCTGATCCGTTTCAGTCAAATTCGCCTTATAGCCGGCTGGATGTTCCCTGTGCTGCTGCTGGTACAATTCATTATTTTTTATGCCCAGGAAAAGTGGGCTTGGCTGGCAGCCATTAACGGGTATCTATTTATGGGAGTCTACGTGGTTGGATTGATATTTCTCTGGTTGAACAGACATCATAAGGGATTCAAGCTTATTATAATCGGCGTATTGATGAATTTTATCGTTATGGCGGTGAATGGCGGCAGGATGCCGGTCTCGTTGAGCGCTTCGGAGGTGCTGGGTCCCTATTATACAGATATGCTTAAATCTGGAAGTATCATCTCGAAACATTACATGATGGATGCGAGCACGCGTCTATCATTGCTTGGTGACATTATTCCTCTCTCCAAGCCCTATCCCCGCACGCAGGTAATTAGTATTGGAGATGTGGTCATGAACTTCGGGATGTTCCTGTTTATCCAAAGCATTATGGTCGTGAAGAGAACTAAGGATAAGCAGCAAGAAACCAATCCCCACCACGCCTAGTACGCACCTTATTCCAAGGAAGGGAGGGAACCCTATGAAAAACTTGAAATACTCCCGTGTGATTATCAATGCTATTATCGTGGCTTCTGTCATAATTGCTTTGACTTCCGGTTACAAAATCGGGGGCTAGTCACCGATAAGAAAAAAAGGAAGCACAGGCTCAACAAAACAGGCTGGATTCCGGCCTGTTTTTTCATGTGAAATTTTCGATTACAAAATTGTAAATTATCCCATTCACCCCTGGTAGCTTTGACATCAAGATACGACAAGGCAGGAGAAGAAATGATGAGTATAATAAAAAAGCTGCAAGAACGGGTTACCGCGACGGGAATATATGTGTTTTTCATATGTTTGGCAGGCGTGATCGTCCTCCTGTATACGAACCAATGGTCCTTTTTGCACTATACGACAACAGAGTGGGTCACGATCTATTCCCTGTTGGGAGCTGTTCTGATTCTGGAGCATTTTACATTCCAGCTACCACCGGCCAGTAACAAACAGTCCATGGATTCCTCCGTGTATCTGGCTTGTATTTTTGTGCATGGCACCGAAATTGCTATTCTGATTTTGTTGTTAAATGTAATCATTGCCATGTTCCGGCACACAGAGCTGTCCTGGTGGAAGCATACCGCCAATTTTTCCATTTACGCCCTTTCCATTTTCCTGTCTTCAACAGTATTTGAACTAAGCGGCGGAACGCAGGGGGCTTTAAACCAAGATCATTTCGCTTCCTACCTGCTGGCGTTGATTTGCTACTTTGCGGTGAACACCATCACACTGGGCATCTACTTTTATATCGCATACAAAGGGTCCTTCAATGAGCTTAAACAGGCTTTTTTGGCTGAATCTCTGCTCGTATACTTATGTACACTCATTCTGTCTTTGGTATTGACTACACTGATTTATGACAATGGCATTTTAGGACTTTTGCTGTTCCTTGGGCTAAGTATGCTCCTGTCTCACGCATTCAAGCAAATGTTCACGCTGTATCGGGAAATCGAAGAAAAAGCGAACATGGATCGCAGAACAGGGCTATACAATCACAGCTACTTTGAAAATACACTTGAAGCTGAATTAAATATATCCAGATCCGAGAATACTCCTCTCAGTCTGGCTCTGATTGATATAGATGATTTCAAAAAATACAATGATCATTTCGGTCACCTCAAAGGCGATCAGCTACTGGGATTTCTCGGTGAGTTTCTTAAAAAGGAGACCTCCGGCACCCACATCACCGTATCCCGCTATGGTGGAGAAGAATTCACCCTGCTGATGCCCGATCATACCGCTGAACAAGCATACGAAATAGTTAATGCTATTCGAAAAAGATTAAATGATTCTCGTTATGAGGGTGTTGAAATTTTTCCACACGGCTGTCTGTCCTTCTCCGCAGGCATTGCACAAAGTCGCATTGACATCTACGACAAATCACAGCTGGTCGATCTGGCGGATAAAGCCCTGTACTACGCCAAGAAACAGGGAAAAAACATCGTTCATACGCATGGAAGTTTAAATGAAGTGGAGCGCGAGGTCGATCTGGGGCAGGATATTCGTGATCTTGAACAGCAGCTTAATTTGTTCTTGTACAAGGATATTAACACTTTCAAGCATTCCAAACGGGTATTCAGATATGCAGCAGACATGAGCGATGTGCTTCAGCTCGGACCAGAGGATAAGCGGCGTTTCATACTAGGTGCCCTCATTCATGACATTGGTAAACTGGAGATTCCCTGGAATATCCTCAATAAAAAAGAGAAGCTGTCCGGTGAGGAATGGCAGATGGTGCAAGCGCATGTTATGTGGGGCAAACGAATTGTCGAAGCCAACGAACGATTCATAGATTTGGTTCCTTTTGTGGAGCTGCATCATGAACGTTATGACGGAGGAGGCTATCCGTTTGGCTTTAAGGGCGAGCAAATTCTACGTTTATGTCGGATGCTGACGATCATCGACTCTTTTGATGCGATGACAACTGAGCGCCCCTATCAACCCACCAAAACGTTCGAGGAGGCCATTGAAGAACTACGTGCTTGCTCGGGTAGCCAATTCGATCCCAAACTAACGGCTACTTTTATCCATTATATTCAACATAAGCAACCTGCTTTCACGGATTTCATGGAAACAGGGCTCTAATTCCTTCATTGGCTCTTCCTCTTTGCCCCTAGCGTGGTTGAAATCGTCCTGAATTCAACCACGCTAGGGGTTTTCATATGATTGGCATTTTGTATAGTGCTTATTATTTCAAATTTCATATAAATGTCATAATTCGCTCCATCTATTCACGCTATATGCACTATGATTAAGATAGGAATGGGTTTGTCCGTATAAAATGTTACAAATGGGGATATCCTCGCTTCAAGTAATCGAGAGAAGGTGACTTCACAGGCATGTTGTACCTGTCCAGACCAGCCCGTGTGGCTTGTCTTTTATTGCTGTGTCTCCCCCTTCTAATCCTGTTTCCTCACTCTTCGTGGGCTCATGCATTTGTCATTGAATCCAGTCCGACCGAAAATCAGGTTTTGGACAAGTCGCCTTCTCAGGTGACCATCACCTTCAATGAAGATTTGCAATCTGCCTTTATGTCGATCAAAGTGACCGATGAAACAGGCAAGCGGGTCGACACAGGAAAAGCACAGCTTGACCCGAATCACAAAGCCACCATGGAAATCCAATTGATTCCAGGGGTGAAAAATGGAATTTACTCCGTCAATTGGAGAGCTTTATCCGCAGACGGACATCCGGTTAATGGAGTCATTCCATTTCAAGTAGGTAGCGGTTCCAATGCGCCTACTCATCAAGCTATCGCATCTGAAAGCTCAGGGACATCACGAATCGACTTAATCGCTGTCCGTTGGTTTCTTTACATAGGACTATCGCTGCTTTTTGGAGCGATTTGTTTCCGGCTGTTCATCTTACCGAGCATAAGCCAAGACAAGAATCGAAGTGAACAGCATCAGCAAAATCAGCGGCCCTTTGAAACATTGCCCCGCTGGACTAAGCTGCTATGGAGCGGCTACGGCATAACGTCTGCCGCCATTCTGATCAGCCTGCCACTTCAGGCTTCATGGGATGCCGGGGTTTCCATCAGGGAGGGCTTCTCACTCCCGATTCTGGGAGAAGCTCTCCAGTTTACTGGAGCCGGGCAAATTTGGTTTATCCAGATGATTCTCGTGCTGCTCCTAAGCGTAACGCTGATTTACGCGCTGGATTACAGCATTTCGGATCGCCAGCGCCGTCTTTGGGGCTACAGCTCAGTTCTCCTAACGCTATGCCTCATGCTGTCCAAAGCCTTTGTCGGTCATCCGGCAGCGGCTACCCATCCAGCTCCGGCCATTGCGGCGGACTTTGTCCATCTCGCGGCAGCAGCATTTTGGATCGGCTCACTTGCCGTCATGGTCGTGTGCCTGCCTGTTGCCGGAGCGGAGTTGCCCGTATCGGAGCGGGCAACTCTGCGGCAAGCCGCCCTGCGCCGCTTTGCCGGCTGGGGCATTGCTATGGTGGCAGCGCTACTTGCCACCGGTATATATGGAGCCGTGCTGTACATTCCGGCTCCCTCCATGCTGCTGAACACGTCCTATGGACTCGTTCTGCTCGGCAAGGCAGCGCTGCTGCTAGTCATGCTTGCCTTTGCGGCCAGCCAGTTCCGCAGCGCAAGGCAAGCGGCGCCCAGCAAGCGAGCCGCCCGGGGATTGCGTGCCGAGGTGTCCGTCGGCCTGCTCGTGATGCTGTTGACTGCGGTGCTCACTCACCTGTCACCCGGCCAGGCACCTGCTGTTCCGTTTGAGGAGACTCGCACTACGGGCGGATACAACGTTACGCTGTCAGTCAGTCCCAATGCTGTGGGCAGCAATGAATTTAAGGTATCCGTTCAGGATAGCAAGGGTGCTGCCATTTCAGGAATCCAGCAGGTTACATTAACGCTCACTCCAGCAGACCCTGACCAAGATCAACAGGAATTTGTTCTGCCCGTGAAGCAGCAACAGCCATTCCACAGTCAGGAATTGATGACCTCCGAAGGAACATGGGCGGTAAAAGTACATGCTCTGACGGCATCACTCGATGCGGTTGATGCTGAATTCACCCTGCATGTAGGCGGTAAAAAATAATTATTTTATGTTTAAAAGGAGCGAATTGAATATGAATACAACGATTCAAACAGCAAAATCCATATTTTCCAGGTTTGCGACCTCTGTGAGTCTAATTGCAGCGGGTGCCTTACTTTTTGCAGGTATGGCCAGTGCACATGTGACAGTCAAGCCTTCTGTTTCACAACCTAATGCGTGGGAAACGTACACATTGAAAGTACCCGTGGAAAAAAACATTCCAACCACCAAAGTCGCCTTGAAAATTCCGAAAGAGGTCGTTTTCAAACAATACGAGCCTGTACCGGATTGGAAAGTAGCCACCGAAAAAGACAGCTCCGGCAAAGTAACCACCGTGACCTGGACGACTGAAAAAGACGGAATTCAAGCGGGTCAGTATCAGCGTTTCAGCTTTGTAGCGCAAAATGCAGATCAAAATACCGCAGCACCCTGGGACGCCTTCCAATATTACAGTGACGGAAGTATCGTGGAATGGACAGGTGACGAAGGAAGTAATAATCCACATTCCATTACTGAAATCACGGCGGATGCCACGTCCGCAACTCCTGCCCCTGCCGCAGACAGCGGACACGATTCAGCGGGCACGGCAGCAGGCCATACGAGCACAGATGCGGATAAAGATAGCAGCAGCCCCGCACCTGCTTCGAACAATGCTGTAGAAGCTACACCTGCCGCTTCTGCTCCAGCCAGCTCTGCTGCACAAACGACAGCACTCGTCCTCTCAATCATTGCAGTCGTTCTTGGTGCCGCAGCTGTCGGCATTGCACTCAAGCGCCACAAGTAATCTGGGTTACGGATAAAGGTTAAGACCGTTTTAAAAAGAAAAGCTGACACCTATTTAAAAGGGGTCAGCTTTTTTGGTATGAAAGAAAACGATAATATTCAGCTTAAATATACTTAGATTCATCTCATCCTATTATTTCACATTCACCTTTCTATCATTTTTTTGGTAAAATAGGTAGAACCCTCACGATTCTAACATGATAGCATTGCAATCTATTGAGCATAGGAGATCATAGGATGAAAATCGTAAATAAGGCTCTGTTATCTAGTGCTATCTTTCTGAGTACCACAGTCGGCATCTATAGCCCCTTGGCACAAGCCGAGGCTGGCAAGATCAGCATTATGCTGGACGGATATCCATTACCGTTCCCCGTACAACCTGCCATGATGAACGGCACGACCATGGTTCCCTTTCGCGCTATTTCTGAGGCTCTTGGCATTACAGTGAAATGGGATCAAGCCAGCCAAAGCATCACCGCTACCAAAGCGCAAGGCTCTGCTACCAAGCAGGTGGTTCTAAAGATGGGTAGCCGCAATGCCACAGTGGACGGACAAACGGTTCAACTAACAGCCGCTCCGCAAACCGTGCACGGCAGCACCATGATTCCGCTGAGCTTTTTCGGGCAGCAGTTTGGAGCCACGGTGAACTGGAACCAGGGAACACGGACGGTCTCCATTACATCGCCACGTGAAGCTATGTATACAGTAGGCTTCTATGCGCTGTCTTCCTTTGACCAAAAATCCAAAATACCCGATTTTAACGCAGTTGCCTTCGGCTGGAGTCGAATTGATACGAACGGACAATTTACGACAAACGGCAAGGAATACAAATGGCCTCAAGCCGCTGGAACCGTAACACCGGAGTCCATTGTGCAGGAGGCAGACAGCCAGGGGACTTCCCCTTACCTGATGGTCTATTCTGGAGATGGCAATCACGAGCTGACCAAGATTTTGGAAAATGCGCAGCTTCAAGAACAGACCATTTCCCAAATCGTCAGCACCGCCACCGACAAACAATTTAAAGGCATTACGCTAGACCTGGAAGGATTGGGCTGGAGCGGCGATAAAGCTAAAGCGCGTTCAGACTACAACGCCTTTATTCAAAAGCTATCGGCCAAAGCGCATCAGGCCGGGCTCAAGCTCACCGTCGTTCTGCATCCGCTGAACAGCTCTTACTCTGGCTATGACTACAAAACGCTGGGCAATCTGGCGGACGATCTGATCATCATGGCCTATGATTACGGACAGAAGGCTACGCCTGAGCCTTTGGAAAAAGTGGATGAAGCCATACAACTGGCCTTGAAGGAAACCTCGCGGGACAAGCTCATTTTGGGGATTTCGATGGGTAGCGAAAAAGACAGCACCATTAACGCCAAGATCGGTTTAGCCAAACGTTATGACCTCAAAGGAATCGCTATCTGGCGCTTGGGTATCATTGGAGAAACAGCCTGGGCACAGATGAACGAAGCCATCGAGTTTAAATAAGTGTATCTGACCTTATTCCGCCCGCTAATGATTTCTTATGCGTCTTCTATGAAATCATTTGGCGGGCTTTCTTCATGCCCTTTAACAAAAGTGCTTGCCTGATTTGGAAGTTGTCGTCACAGGCTCGCAACCCTGTTCTCCATAGAAGATCCCCCAGTCTCTCATAAAATCCAGCAACGGTCTTAACGTATCTCCTAACGGGGTAAGCGAGTATTCCACACGCGGTGGGTTCTCATTATAAATTTCACGGTGCACAATGCCATCTCGCTCCAATTCACGCAACTGCAAGGTTAGCATCCGTTGTGTAATATTAGGCAAGGTCCGTCGAATTTCGTTATAGCGCCGTGGTCCTGTGGTCAAATGATACAAGATGACTCCCTTCCATTTGCCGCCTATAACCCCGACGGTTTTCGCTACCGGACATCCAAAATTAACGCTAACTGCATGTTCCATCTCCTGTGCCATGTATACCCCTTCTTTCTGTAGAATGTGTAAACCAATAGCCCCAGACGTATGACAAGGAACAAATATGTGCGTACTTGTTCCCTGCAAAAACTTTCTATATGATAACTATATATTCGATATCAGCTCTCATTATAGTAGCAGAAAACCCATAGAGTACCAACTAAACCCATACCCAAAGGAGTACATTTTATGTCTAATACATCAGCTAAAAAACAGGAAATTCTGGACGCCTTTCTGTTCAGGCACGCCACGAAAGAATTCGATCCCAATCGCATCATACCGGAAGAGGATTTTCAGTTCATTCTCGAAACCGGACGACTTTCTCCAAGCTCCGTCGGTTTTGAACCATGGCAGTTTGTAGTTGTACAAAATCAGGCATTGAGAGAAAAGCTGGCTGCAGTTTCCAGCGGCGGTCAAAAGCAGATCCCTGCAGCTAGCCACGTCGTCCTGATTTTGGCGCGCAAGGATGTTCGTTATGATTCTCCTTACGTGGAGTATATGTATAAAGAGGTTAAAGGTATGTCTGAGGAGGACTTTGCCTCACTGCCAGGCCGCTATAAGATTTTCCAGGGTGAAAGTCAACGTCTGTTGGAAAACGAACGTACGTTATTTGACTGGGCTTCCAAGCAAACCTACATTGCCTTAGGCAATATGATGACAGCAGCGGCTCAGATCGGTATTGATTCCTGTCCAATTGAGGGCTTTAACTACGATCAGGTGCATGCCATTTTGGAGGAAGAAGGACTGCTGGAGAACGGGCTGCTCGATATTTCAGTCATTGCCGCCTTCGGTTATCGTGCTCATGAACCCAAGCGGGAAAAATCCAGACAACCACTGGAAAAGGTCACACGCTGGGTCCTGTAATCTAATATCCCGAGCCTCTTCCCAAACCCTGAACATTGAAGCACGTAAAAAGCGGGCTTGCGGCACTTCATCTGAATGATGAACCTACCGCAGCCCGCCTTTTTAGGTCACTTCAATCTCTATTAAAATACCCTTGGAAGCCAGGTTGTCCAAGCATTCCTTCATATACTCATCGTCATGCTCCACATATGCACCCGCGCCTGCCAGTTCCTCACCCAGCTCCGCCTCCCAAGGCTCACACTGCTTACCGCGATACAACGGCTGTTCCCATAGTGGATCAACATTGTACCCTCTGCTTTTCATTTCGTCCATAATGAGCCTATGATAGCGCACCAGCAGCATGGGGTGATAATCGAACACATAATTCACGATGGCGTGTGGCTTGCCCCACCCGTTCCCGCGCAGGGCACAGCACTCACGATGTTGCCCCAGCAGTTGCGGACGGGGTAACTTGTCGATTAAATGTTCATGCCAAAGCCTCAAGCTTCCACAACCTTATCTGTAGCTTTTTCTGTATTATTGGATTAGCATACGGATACCTGTCAGCACAATACCGATCAGGAAGCCTGTAACTGCGCCATTAATACGTATCCACTGCAAATCCTGTCCCAGTTTGTCCTCCATCAGTGCAATCAGGGATTTGTTATCCATTTTGTCTACATTTTCGCGTACCAAGTTACCAATTCGACTATGGTTGGCTTCCACCAGTCCAGTAATACCTTCCACAATTCGCACATTGATCTTGTCCAGCAGCTCGGTATTCCCTCTTAAATCAGTCAGCATCCGATCCAATAGCGGTAAAATATAGGTCTGCACATAGCTTCCGTCTTCCATGTAGTCCAATAAGCGTATACGCAGTTCTTCCATTTTGCCCAGCACTGACGCATCGCCTTCCCAGGCTTCAACAAGGCTATCCTTCCAGCCGTTCAACCCTTCCTGAACCGTATCTTTCGTCGCCAATCGGGTCACCTGCGTCCTCAGACCATCCAGCACAGCCTGACGGCGCGGGTGCTCTTCCCTTTGTAGTTCTGCTACCTGATCCAGCAGGAAATGACGAATCATTTCACCCATACGCTCTTCGTTCAGATAGCCGAGGAATGCGTTCAAAGCAAACTGCATCAGCCCGCTCACCTGCAAACCACTGACAGCCTGCATCCCTAAGGTGCCCAGCGTATAACCCGTTTCGGGTCGCAAAAGCCAGGACTCGGCTTGCTCCAGCGTGTAATCCAGTGCGCGGCGATCATAGCCCTTCTCGCTGGTCTGACGAGCAAGCGCCTCCAGCAGCGGTCCGGCGTCAAAGTCAGTCATCTGCCGCTTCAGCTCGGCCACGATGACCGGAGCCAATTCCGCGAGCGGGAGGGACTGAACAAGCCGCTTGGCAAGAACATCTATGGATGCCGCCGCCTCCGGCGTGCGCAATCCTTTTTCCACACCGCCCAGCACCAAATCGGCCAAACGGATATCTGCAATTTTAGACGCGATGCTGTCTTTGTTTAGCAGGTTATTTTCCACCGTACTCACCAATGCATTCGTGAGCTTGTCCCTATTTTTAGGAAGCAGCGCGGTGTGTGGTATCGGAATGCCTAGCGGATGACGGAACAAAGCAGTGACAGCGAACCAGTCTGCCAGTCCCCCTACAAGTCCTGCCTCAAAAGCTCCGGCTAACAAACGAGCCCAGCCATATTGCTGGAAGGGCAATGTGGCTGCAAAGCCTGCCCCTAGAATAACGAGCGACCAAGCCGCTGCGGTTTTCGTATTTTTTGGTTTTCCCATCCTGTAATCCTCCAAACTGACTATCGAGTAAGTAAAGCACTATACCTGTATTACCCATCATATCATTGCCCGTGTCATTTCCAAAGTTGAAAGCACTTGAGATGAAACGCGGAAGGGCACTTTTTGCGTAATTTTTTATGCATATATCTCTCTTTTTTACATTCATGTTTGTGAACAAAATCACAGCACTGGGCCCAAACTCTTATTTTCAATAATAAGCCTTACGAACCATTTTATCAGAACCAAGTCCCATTTTTTTTAAACCGAAAGGAGAAGTGAACAAGAAAGTTGAATGGGCATAAGATACCTTTTTTCAGTACCATGTTGGTATTTGACCTCAGAAAGGATTTGAATCCATGATAACCCCAGATTCTTTCAACAGCATTCGACTTTTTCATATGGATTACCAGGTTATATATCCATAAAAGTGATACTCCCATAAAATTCAAACACATATTTTGCTATATAGACATATTTGATGTGATAAAATAAACTTTTATAAATAGGGAATCATGTTTAATCAGTCATTATATATTGGTAATTCAAACCAAGATATGCTAGATAAAATTGCTTTTTTGTAAAGGAATTGAATATGACAACAGACCAAAAAAACAACGTGGGCCTCTGGAATGGCGATCCGGTCGTTATTGTACGCACTCCCTCCGCTTTTGCCAAGCAATCCCTTTTGTATATCCAGGAATTAGGCTACTTCCAAAAAACTTCTGCTTTTATGATGGAAAGGAAAGAACTTGCCTCTTTTTTGCTTGTCTTTACGTTGTCTGGTAAGGGAGAATTACTGTACCGGGGCAAGAAATATATCATAAAACCTCAAGATTTGTTCTTTGTTAATTGCGAGGAATATGTTCAATACAGCACCTCCGGTCATGAATCCTGGGAGTTTATCAGCCTGTACCTGTATGGCAATCTGATTGAAAATTTTTACGAACAATTTGCCAAGCATAATAAACCGGTCATTTCCATGCATAATCCGCATATTATATTGGATAAGCTCCATGCTCTGATTTGTGGGCAGTCTGACAGAAGTCTTTCCGCTGAGCTACTAACGTCCAGGCTCATTGGTGAAATACTAACGTGCATTTTGCAACATCCCTATGATCATCCGTGTGTGAATGCTGAAACCCTGAGCGAAGTACGTCGGGTACAGCAATATTTGGATCAGTCCTACTGTGAGCGAATAACACTGGACTCGCTGGCAGATATGTTTGAATTAAACAAGTTTAATCTGGCTAAAAATTTCAAAAAGCAGATCGGTTTCTCTCCGATTGATTATCTCATTAATGTCCGTATCACAGCCGCTCAAAGCTGGCTTAAAACCAGTGACATGTCCATTGTGGATATCGCAAGGTACGTAGGGATTCCCAATACGAGCCATTTTATTAACCTATTCAAGGAGCATGTAGGAGAAACACCTCATTCCTTCCGCAAAAAATGGGGGAACCGTTCAAAGTTGTAAATGAGAGGTTACATGAAATCAGTTTGATAGATGATAGACGCACAAGCTATTCAAGTTAATGGCAAAACTGTCGAAAGGCAGTGACGCAAAACTATAGGGCCTTCCTTTCCAGATGGCAGCCAGCTACCAGATGAACGAGCTTTTTATTATGTCTTTTTTACATAGATCCATCACAAATTGCTTTACCTCTCTCGAAGAAAGCCCTGATCGCTATGATCAGGGCTTTTTTTCTATTGGGATAGTCATGTCAGCCTAGCATGCTGAATATACTAATTTCGAACTAGGAGGAGGGAAGGAAAAACATAACCGCCGAAGCATTGCCATATTACGATGAATAGGAGAATCACTTGGAGCATGAGAACAAAAATAAATGTAATGATCATTGCCTTATTGCTCATTGTCCAAAACTTTTTCAGCGTAACGCTGGCTTACGCAGATGCTCCAGCCCCAGAACTGCCGCAGAGTGCTGTATCCGATCCTAACCATACCGTTACGGATGCTGTATACGTTGTCCCAAACCTTGAACCTCCTAGGGAGATTCCTTCAAACACGGTTCCCTTCGTTCAAGGAGCAACCAGTTCAAAGTCTCAACATGATGCAGCTCCGCAGAGCATATTAACGAAGTTGAGCCTGACCGACGAAGCAGGGCGTGTCATTGATGCGGTATATAGTCCAGACAGCCAATTCGACATCGGATCAGCCATCCAACTAGGCTATGAATGGGAGCTTCCTGACAATACCTATAAGTCAGGGGACACCTTCACCTTTCATTTACCAGAACAGTTTGTCATCTACACTGATATCTCATCTCCACTAGTCACTACCGACGGAACCGTGGGATACTTCACAGTAGATCGTCAGGGCAAGGTGATCATGACCTTTAACCAATATGTAGAGAATCATTCCAATGTCAGCGGCAAACTGCAAATCAAAACCGAGTTTACGAAAGAGATGATGAAAGGCAGTACAGAGATCATCATTGCGATTCCGATCAAAGGCGGGGTACAAACGGTCATCGTGAATGTAAAACCCCAGTCAGGGCCAACCCTAAGCAAACAAGGGAAAATAGCTGGCACCAATCAGATTGACTGGACCATTGATGTGAACAAACAGCTAAACACCGTAAAGCATGCCCTCATCACCGATCCAATTCCTTCAGGGTTGGAACTCAGAAGAGACTCTATCCGGCTCTATCATCTACAAGTCAATATCGACGGCTCGACCGTTGTTCGAGACCTAGTGAATGCAAGTGAATATGCCATTGAAGCAGATCAAGCCAGGACAGGGTTTGTGATTCGTTTTCAAGACGATAGCATTAACACGGCCTATCAGATTCAATATTCCACGCGTATTATTGGCGATGAAACTCGTTTCTCCAACACAGCAACGCTTTCAGGAGATGCGATAGAGAACGTTGTTGCTACCGCTACTGTTCAGGTGGAACGTGGTGAATTTTTGTCCAAAAAGGTTGAAAAATATGATCATTCCACACAAACACTCTCGTGGGCCATAAGATATAACTTCAGCGAGACAAAAATTCCCGAAGCCAAAGCTCTTTTAATTGATCATTTCAATAAAACTCAAGAATTGCTGCCCGGTTCTTTGAAAGTATTTAAGGGAAACACACTGGAAGAGCTCCCATCGTGGGCGTATACTGTCATCCCAGTTGATTATCCGGACCGCAACGGCTTCAAACTTCAATTCAACTTCGACGTAGATTCAGCCTATACCATCCGATACCAGACTCAAGCCAGAGGCCGTGTCTATGATAATGGAAAAGTTACAAACATCATAACCTCAGATGGAACCCAGAAGATCGTATCGACGGAAATCATAAGCGGAGTTATGACTAAAATGTATGACACACCCAATTACAACACCAAAATCATACCTTGGGTGATTACCATCAATACAGACTTGTACATCATGAAAAATATTGTCATTCAGGATGTGTTTCCAAACGGGGGCTTGGCCTTGTTACCGGACACCCTAAAAATTCAAAGTGTTGACGGAACAACGGAGCTACGTGCACCCACGGATTATGAGCTGATTCCGCTATCACAGGACTATAAACAAGGATTTACGCTCATTTTTCATAAAGCCATTCAGAAGGCTTATACAATCAAGTATTCAACTACCTATAATAATGACTGGAAAACGGATACGACGAAGCCCGAGTTTCGTAATAAATCCCATATAGAATACCAGTTTGAAGACGGAGAAAGATCATCGCAAGAAGTGGAGTGCCCGATCTGGCCGGACTTTATGACACAACGAAACGGTGCCAAGCAAGGAAGCTATAATGCGACCTCCAAGCTCATTACCTGGGACATTAAAGCTAACTACAATCGCAAGATCCTGAATCACGCGGAAGTGAGAGACCCCTTGTTGCAAGGTCAGAAGTTACTGCCCGCCTCCGTAAAAGTATACGATATGACCTTGCTGGGATGGTGGGATGGCGTACAAAAAGGGGCTGAAATCCCAGCAGATCAATACACCATTATTCCTCCCTCCGAGCAAAATGGTAATGAATTGCGTATCCAGTTCAAAAATAAGATACAGACTCCCTACTGGATTACCTTTCAAACTTCATTGGAAGGAGAACTGATTGAAAAGGAAATCCATAATCAAGCCCTTCTACTGGATGGACAAAAAACTGTCTCCGAATGGGCAGCGCAAGTCACGGTACCCCATGGCGGAGAATATGTATCTAAAGTCGGTACACAAAATGGAAATAAGATTGACTGGAGCATCCGCATCAATGAAGGACAGTCCCATGTATCCAATGCTAAAATTATAGACCAGCCTAGCAGCAATCAAATCTTAATTGAGGATTCCTTTCATTTGTACTCTACAATCATCGCTGCCAACGGAAATACCACCAAGGGCACCGAGTTGATTAGAAACCAAGATTACAAGCTGTATATCAAGACAGATGCTCAAGGCCAGCAAACTTTTGAACTTACTTTTGCTAAGGATATTTCCACTGCTTTTATACTTGAATACCAATCGTTCATTCATGCTGAAGACAAAGCCAAGGTGAGTAATAAGGTTGCCTTTGAGGGGGATCGCTTGACGACAGAACTGCGGGAAACCAGCCAGGAAATCATCGTACGAACGTCTTCCGGCTCCGGTTCTGGCGGGGGTGTGACCGAAAGTCTTGAGCTGACCAAGGTAGATCAGGATATGCCTGACAAGGTACTGCCTGGCGCACAGTTTGCGCTCTATGATAAAGGTCAAAAAAGAGCCCCTCTCATTCAGACCACCAATCAGGAAGGCAAAATCATCTTTTCTTCCTTGCTTCATGACGATTACATCTTGGAAGAATTGGCAGCACCGGAGGGCTATAAAATCACCGAGGGCAAGCTTGAGATCAAAATAGACGCAACACTGCGACAAAGCTCTGGCGTAAAGAGGGTTGTGATCACCAATCGTAAAGAAAAGAAAAACGACCCTGAACCACCTGTAGACCCGGGAACTCCAACAAACCCCACGAATCCCTCAGGACCAGGAACGCCTACTCATCCAAACCCCTCACCCCCGTCCGGAGGCTCAGGTAAAAAACATGACAAAGATCCGGAAATACCCGATATTCCGTCTATAATCGTCCCTCCGTCATTGCCAAAGTCTCCGGAGGACATAGTCCCTCCACAGGAGGAACCTGCGCCTATACCGCCGGAACTGCCAGCCGTCATGCCTCATCAAGATCCTCCTCCTCCGGTGGATTCGAAAGACGATCCCGAACCTAAGATCCGTCTCAAGGTTCCAGGGAAAGAACCTGAAGAGCAGGAAGATACACCTGCGGTCCATCAATTACCCCAAACAGGTGAAAGCAGCCCCGTTCCGTTCTATTTGACAGGCATAGCGATGGTTATATGGGGCGTATTTTTGAAATTCAGACGGACAAACAAAAAATAAAACTAATCACCTGCCCTGATCTCCCGGCTCATTCCATTCCCGATTAGAATGAGCCGGGAATGGGGCATTTTTTTAAAAAGTATGTATAATCCGTACTTTGCTTAGGGGAGGCGAGATTGCTGCGTCTGCGTAAACTTTCCTACGTATTCATTGTGTTAGGCTTACTTTTTATTTTGTTTCCTAAAGCGACGGAATGGAATGAGGATCGGGAACAAAGCAAGCTATTAAAAACAGCCGAGCTACCAACAGGAAAAAGCGATGCGCTATGGACCGCCAGTCTTACGGACAGCTATGCTCGCTTGTCTACTCGTCTTACGGAAGTTCCGGTTAGTGAAGCGCGACAAAATACTTCCCCACCCCCTGCTCCCATGGCAAGCGCTAATGAACAAACTCCCATAGCCACTATTAGTATAAGTCGTATTGCTTTAAAGCTCCCTGTGTTGGAAGGCGCAACGAGGATAAATATGAGACACGCGGCTGTACATATGCCGGAAACGGGGACGCTGGGACAAGCGGGGAATGCCGCCATTGCTGCTCATCGGGCCCGTACCTCTGGACGTTTATTTAATCGTCTAAATGAATTGAAGATTGGGGATAAGATTGTTGTCAACACTCGGGGTAACCAATATGTATATAGCGTTTATAGCCTGAAGGTGGTTGATCCTACGGACGTGTCTGTTCTAAAAAGCTTCAAAAAACAAAAGCTGCTCACGCTGATTACATGTGACCCTCTCGTCAACCCCACCCATCGTCTCATTGTTCAGGCCAAACTAAGCACCTAAAGCCATTTTAAAGTACCTATTTCTATGAGTAAAAATAAATCAGGCGGGCCATTCCTGTTCATTACAGAAATACACCCGCCAATGCTCACATCATGATTCAGTTGGATTCTTAGCAATCAGCTTGAAATCATCAAAGTGGAATCCTGGTGCAACCACACAGGTTACCAGCACGGGCTCATCCCCAAGCGGACGTGCCGTTTGCCATACTGCTCCTGGGACGAGTGCTTGTGGATGCTGTCCTGCCTCCACATCCGCACCGACGATAATCACAGTTTCTTCACCAGGCTCTTCTCCGCTTCCACCCAATTTCAACTCTACAGGGCTTCCGCTATGATATAACCACAGCTCATCAGAATGGACCACATGCCACTCGGAGAACTCGCCCGGATGCAGCAAGAAATACGTAGACGAAGCTGCAAAGCGCGGACCGGAATACACATCCGGCAGTACAGGCTTCGGAATTTGGAAATGGGCCTTCCACATCTCTTTGTACCAGCCGCCTTCTGGATGGGGCTCCATGCCCAATGCCGTTACTAGCGGTGAAATAGCTTTCGTCATTGTCTAACCTTCCTTTACCCTAAATTCCTTCTTCCCTACTGTAAAACATAGCGTTGCTTTTGTCACGTTTCTCCCTTGGCATGTCGAACGCTATTATTCCATGTCAAATTAAATAACATTAAATTGTGAATATTCATTTGATTTTATCATATAAATAGCAGTTAACAAGCAAAAGGACATACCAAAATATACTATGCGTAAAGTTTTATGACATAAAATCTTGTTTTTTATTGTAAGCTTATAGTATCATGAGAGAAATTTTGAAATTCTAATAGAGCTTGATCATGTCAATCCGTCTACTAAGCTATGTATCCAAGTCTAAAAGGGGTGAGCTCTCTGATCCAGTTTCGCAATGTCAACAAGCATTATGGTCACTTCCATGTACTCAAAGACATCAATCTTCAAATTAAGGAGGGCGAGGTCGTCGTAATCATCGGTCCCTCCGGCTCGGGTAAAAGCACCCTGCTTCGCTGCATCAATCGTCTGGAAACGATATCGGATGGGGAGCTGATCGTTAACGAGGTCCCTGTACATGACAAAAAGATTGATATTAATGCCTTCCGCCGCAACATCGGGATGGTGTTCCAACATTTCAATCTGTATCCACACAAAAAGGTGATTGAAAACATTGTACTGGCACCTATGAAGGTACTGGGCATCTCGAAAGAAGAAGCTACTCAAACAGCCATCACCTATCTAAAGCGCGTCGGAATCGAAGAAAAGGCACAGAGCTACCCCGCCCAATTGTCCGGTGGACAGCAGCAGCGGGTCGCGATCGCCCGTGGGCTCGCGATGAATCCAAAAATTATGTTGTTCGACGAGCCTACTTCAGCTCTTGATCCCGAAACGATCGGAGAGGTACTGGATGTTATGCGCTCGCTCGCCCATCAGGGCATCACAATGGTCATTGTCACTCATGAAATGGGCTTTGCACGTGAAGTGGCGGACCGCGTGATTTTTATGGATAAAGGACAGATTTTGGAAGACAGCCAACCTGCCGAATTTTTTCAGAATCCGGGTGAGGAACGGGCTCGCCTGTTCCTGAGCCGTCTGATTCATCATTAAACAGACTACCAATGTAGCGTAAATCGAAAGGGGAATGTTCTGATGAGAAAAAGATTTCAATGGAGTACTTTGGTGCTGGTAGCTTTATCTTGTCTGCTCGTCTTGGCAGGCTGTGGAGGCAAAGAAGGAGCGGCAACGTCGGGGAATGAGCCGGCAGCAGCCAACGGGCTGGAAGCGATCAAACAGCGTGGCAAACTGGTCGTTGGTGTGAAATACGATACCAAGCTGTTCGGACTGAAAGACCCGGCTAGCGGAAAAGTAGAAGGCTTTGATATCGACATCGCTAAGGCTGTAGCCAAACATATTTTTGGCGATGAAACCAAACTTGAACTAAAAGAGGTCACGTCCAAAACACGAATCACCTTATTGCAAAACGGGGACATTGACGCCATTATCGCGACGATGACCATTTCGGATGAACGTAAAAAACAGGTTGATTTCAGCGACGTCTATTTTAACGCCGGGCAATCTCTGCTCGTGAAAAAGGGGAGCCCCATCACCGGGCTGGAATCTCTGACCCCAAAAACCAAGGTGCTCGCCGTGAAAGGCTCTACTTCCGCCAAAAATATCCGTGAAAAAGCTCCTGAAGCAACGATATTGGAATTCGAAAACTATCAGGATGCTTTCAACGCCCTCAAAGCAGGTAAAGGAGAAGCGTTAACTACCGATAACTCTATTCTGCTCGGCATGCAGAAGCAAGATCCGAATTATATTCTTGTAGGCGGGAACTTCACAGAGGAACCTTACGGCATTGCAGTGAAGAAGGGACAGCCTGAACTGCTGCAAGCCATTAATGATACGATCAAGGAACTGAAAAGCAACGGTGAATACGATAAGCTCCACGAGCAATGGCTTGGGGTTAAACCCGAATAGTATTCTTGTGAAGGAGCCGCGATTGCGAGCTCCTTCCTTTCTTAGGTCTGGATAAGGAGGTACATTCACAGATGCTTACTTTTGATATCAACGTACTTTTTGATCATAGCGACCGTTTCAGAGAAGGCTTGCTTCATACCGTTCAAGCTAGTGTCATTGCCTTGATCGGAAGCTTTATTCTAGGGGCTATTATTGCCATCCTCCGAATTGCGCCTTTTAAATGGCTGAACTGGATCGGTACCGTCTATGTAGAGGTCATCCGCAATATCCCATTGCTGATCGTCGTACTGTTTTTTTATCTCGGGCTTCCCACTTTGGGCATCCCTTTGGACGGATTCGTATCTGGAACGCTTGGATTGACCGTATACACGGCCTCCTTTATTGCTGAAGCCATACGTGCCGGCATTCAATCTGTGCCCAAGGGGCAATTTGAAGCGGCAAGGTCCTCCGGGTTGAGTTACAACCAGACGATGATCAGCATTATTTTACCGCAAGCCATCAAAATTGTACTGCCTGCAATCGGCAACCAATTCATTAATCTGGTCAAAAACTCTTCCGTGCTGGCTATTGTGGCCGGACTGGACCTAATGTATTACTCGGACCTCATTAACTCGGATACCTTCCTGCCCATCACAGTCTACGCCATCACGGCGCTGTTGTATCTTATCTTGACGGTTCCGCTTAGCTTTCTTGTACTATATATGGAACGGCGTCTGTCCAAAACATCCTAAGGAGGGAAGCCCGTATGGATTTCGGTGGATTATTTGTGTGGCCTAATGTGCGTTTTATACTGGAGGGCTTCCTGCTCACGCTGGAGGTTGCTATTTACTCTATCGTGTTCAGCTTCGTTCTCGGTATCTTATTCGGCATCCTGCGCTATACCCGCTTACCTGTCATTTCACAGGTTGCAGCCTTTATCATTGATCTCATTCGCAATCTTCCATTATTGCTCATTATTTTCTTCATCGGTATGGTTTTACCATCCATCGGATTGTCGATTTCCCTCAAGTGGGCAGCCATTACAGGCCTGTCGATCTTCGAGGGAGCCATGATCGCCGAGATTGTGCGCAGCGGTCTGAATTCGGTCCATAAAGGACAGGTGGAAGCCGCACGTTCCTCCGGTCTAAGCTACTCTCAAACCTTATGGCATATCATTCTGCCCCAAGCGCTTCGTCGCATGGTGCCCCCGATTGTCAGCCAGTTCATTTCCCTATTCAAGGATACCTCACTGGCTGTCATTATCAGTTTGCCGGAGCTGACGCATAACATTCAGATTGTCGGTGGGCAAAATCAATCCTTTGTCATTCCAGCCCTGCTGTTCGCAGCTTTCCTGTACTTTGCTGTCAATTACAGTATGTCACTGATTGCACGCAGGCTGGAAGTTCGTACACATTAAAGCTCGTGATACTCATCAGCGTTGCCACTAGTTGGAACGCACTGTTAGTACAGCTTGTATCTTTTCAATTAATCGCTTCAATGCTTCTCCCTGATAACGGCCAGACCGATAAATCAACTCTAGCTGACCCTGGAGCACGCCGCACAAAATAGGTACAGTGCAAAATTGTGAGCGATCCAATTCTGCCGCAAGGGACTCCGTCTGTAGGGTTACGGCAAGTCCCTCCTGCACCCAGTGCAGGATTGAAGGTATGGAATTTGTCTCCAAGACGGTTGCAAAGGGATACCCGCGATCCCGGAAGCACTTCTCAATCAGCCTCCTGCCGGGATGACACTCTGGCTGCATCGCCCAGGGTACATGCCTCAATTCGTCCAGCGTAATGGAAGAACGGTTGGAAAACACATGCTCTACCGGAACAACAAGACAGTAGTTCTCCGTACGAAGAGGAAGCTGGACAAGCCTTTCATCCGTACCCGAATGCAGCGTAATGCCAACATCCATTCGGTTATCCAGCAGCTGTTCTGTTACATCAAATGATGGATGGATGTGCAGGCTGACTCTAGGAAATGACTGATGAAAATGGATAAGCATTTCATGCAATGACTCCTCCAGCTCCGGTAATGCAATACCAATCCGCAAACTCCCGCGTTGCTCGGTGCGCAACTCCTCAATGGAAGCCTTTGCTTGCTGCAAATCCTTGAGCGCATGTGCACTGTGTTGCAGCAACAACTTCCCGGCATCTGTTATTTTAATCTTCTTACCTGCACGATCAAAAAGCGTCATGCCCAATTCCTCCTCCAGCGCCTTGATTTGCAAGCTGAGCGTGGGTTGGGAGATTCCGATCTTTTCCGAAGCTTTCGTAAAATGTAGTTCCTCGCATACAGCAATGAAGTATTGAAGCTGACGTATTTCCGTCTTCCTTCTCTCCCTTCGAGAATCCCCAGAATGATTGCATGAAAAGGTCAAAAGAAGCGCAAAATCGGATCCATCCGGTTCGCGCTTCTTCTTCAGGTTATTGCGCTTTTTTGAGATTATTGGGCTACTTCTGCTTTTTCCGCAGTCAACGTAATATTCGCAAACGTGTCTGCATCATACTCCTTGCCACGAGTAATATCGTAATTGGCTACCCGATTATTCACTGCCTCTAACGAGTAGCGGAATAACGTCGGTACGATGGGTGCCTCCTCGCTCATATACGCCTGCCACTGATTGTATATATCTTTACGATAATTGTCGTCAAAGGCTTTCACAGACACCCCTTCCTGCAACAGCTTATCATTCTCTTCACTGGTAAAGCGCGAGTAGTTAAAGCTGGCTCCGCGTCCATACAGCCCACTAGGGTTTACATCTGTACCTGTACTCCATGCGCCGCCAAAAATATCAATGCCGGGGTCATCCTTTTGCACACGGTCATAGAAAGAATTGAACTCAAGCAGACGACCGTCCACCAGTTCGACATGAAGCCCGACATCCTTCCAATTTTGCAAATAAAACTTCGCCAGCGATTCGGCTGTCGCATCCCCGCTCATTGCTGCATAATGGAGTACCAGTTCCTTGCCCTTAGGGTCCTCACGGTATCCATCTCCATTGGTATCCACATAGCCTGCCTCGTCCAGCAGCTTTTTCGCCTTGTCCGGGTCATACGTGATGCCCTTTGCATTCATATCATGATATCCCTTAAAGGCAGGCGGAATCAGGGATGTTGCTGGAATCCGAAGTCCATGATAGAGCTGCTTGCCGACCTGCTCATTATTCAGCGCATAGCCGAGGGCCTGACGCAATGACTTGTTCGCCAGCTTGGCGTTCGGGTCCATGATATTTAGATTCTTGGCCTGATCGAATTTGCCCATCTTAAAGCCCACATAGCTATAAGATAATTCCTCCTGACCGAGAAACTGTACATTTTTCGGATTGCTGGCCTCATTGTAACGGGTGGTTGGATAGCTGGCCCAGTCGACTTCTCCACTTTTCAGCGCCTCGGTAATGACATTCGGGTTCACCACCTTCAGATGAAGGCCATCCAACTTGGGCTCACCGTGGAAATAATCTTCATTTTTGACGAATTCCACAGATTCACCTGTGACCATAGATTTAATTTTGAACGGCCCATAGCCAATCGGGTTTTTACGGACAGGATCAGATCCGGCCATATCTTTCACGGGAATATTCTGAAATACCTTTTTCTCCAGTGGTGTAGACCAAAGCCCCGATTTCACCGAAGGATTAGGTTCCTTGAAGTGAATGGTAACCTCTTTCTCATTCAGCACCTTGATGCCAGAAATGGTTTTGGCCTTACCCGCGTGATAATCCTCCATGCCCACAATGTTGGTCATAAAGCTATCATAACGCGGACCTTCATAGTCTTTATGACCAATCACTTCATAGGAAAAAGCATAGTCCTCTGCCGTTACGGGATTACCATCCGTCCAGTTCAGCTTGGGATCAATTTTGACAGTCACAGCCTTATTGTCTGGGGAAAAGGAAATTGTCGCCGCTCCTTTATCGTCAATATTTAGATTGGAGTCAATCGAAAACATAGAAGGGTAGAAAAACTGGAAGACTTCAAAATCAGGATTGCCTTCATAAAATACAGGATTCAGAATACCTTCAAAAGGGGTATCAGACACGAGTGCATAATTGATGATGCCACCCTTAATCGGCGCCTTATCGTTCTTGACCGCCTTCGCCAGCGCTGTCGCATTCACCTGCTTGCTGTCGGACCCTGAGCCGCCTGTACCGTCAGACGATTTCCCTCCATTTGAAGCGGAAGGCGAACCGCTGCATGCGGCCAGTGAAAATACCAAAATTGCAGATAGAACAGGCAGAATTCCTTTTTTCCAGTGTTTAACCATTGTAAATCCCTCCTTGTCATTGTCCTTATCCTTGAACTTCAGTTAACCCAATCGTTGTCTGGCATCCGTGGCGCGTTTGAGCGCCTGGCCAATAAAGTTAATCGCCAGCATTAGCACCAAAATAAGCAGTGAGGCTGGCAACCACATCCACCAGCTATTCTGCAAAACATCCGGGTCATTGGCATAACTCACCAGTGTACCCAAGCTTGGCGTAGATTCCGGTAAGCCAAAGCCGAGATAAGAAAGCCCGGTCTCAATCCCGATATTCCCCGCGAGGCTGAGGGTCAGATTGACGATCACGACCGAGCTAAGATTGGGCAGCACGCCAAACCAAATGATTTTCCAATTGGGTGTGCCAAGGGTTTTGGAAGCCTGCACATAATCGAGTTCGCGCTCCGACAACACCTTGGCCCGGATAAGACGTGCTTTCCCAATCCATAAAAAGGCAGTCATAATGAAAATAAAGGACCCTATGCCGCTTTTGGGTACAATGCTGACAAATACGATAACCAGCATCAAAAACGGAAGCACCAGAATAAAATCAATGATTCGCATGATGATGTTATCGACCAGTCCCCCATAAAAACCAGCCAACAAACCTAACGTTAAGCCAATAGCGGCGGATAACAATGTAATCGTAAAGCCGATGGTGAAGGAATTGCGGGCTCCAATGACCAGCTGACCGAAAATATCCCTGCCCGCTCGATCTGTCCCCAGCCAATGCACTGAGCCTGGAGCTTCACGGATCGCGCCCAAATCGACTGTCGTGACTACATCCTGATTTACAAACAGGACAGAGGCATATATAAAGATCAAGAACAGAATTACAAAGCCAATGGAAACCAAGGACATTTTGTCACGCACCAGCTCACGACGCAGTACAGACCAACTGGATGGTGATTTACGAATGATTTCCGGCGTGAAGACCTCCTCCACCTGTATAGACACCATAATCCCTCCCTTTCTCTAGACTTGTTCGCTATTCAATTCGAATGCGGGGATCGACTTTGCTGAGGATGACATCAGATAAAAGAGTTCCTAATAGCGCCAAGAAACCAGAGATCATGACCAGCGCGTTCACGACTGAAAAATCCCGTTGAGTGATGGACTGGAGAAATAATTGGCCCAACCCCGGATAACCGAAAATAGATTCAAGAAAAATATTGCCTGCAATTACTCCCGTCAGGTCATAGCCCAAAAAGGCAGCAATCGGCAATAGAGAGTTTTTGAAAATATGGCGGGAATAAATTTTACCTTCGGGCACCCCTTTGGAACGCGCTGTTTTCACAAAATCCTTCAGTCTTGTGTCAATGACCTCATTGCGCAAATACTGAATCGTAGCCGTTGTACTGAGCAATGCGCCTGTAACCGCCGGTAAAATGAGATGATACGACTTGTTCACGTAATATGACCATGTCCCCGGCTCCACGCCTACATCCACACTGCCGCTGGTTGGAAACCAGCCGAGCCTGAATCCGAATACGTACAGCAGCAACAACGCGAGTATAAATAGAGGTGTCGCAAAGCTGAGATAGGTATAGCCCACTACGGTTTTGTCCAGCAGACTATGCTGATAACGACCGCTGAGTACGCCGAGCGGAATGGCGATCAGATACGTCAGAACCAGAATTACTACGCCCAGAAAGAACGTGTTCCCCAGACGGCTGCCAATCAGATCGGTAACGCTAATTTTATGTACATAAGATTTGCCCAGATCCCCGTGAGCAAGCTGGACGAGCCAGTTCCCATACTGCACCCACACCGGATCATTCAGTCCCAGTTTTTGTCGCTGTTCTTCCAGTGCGGCCGGATTCAGATTGGGTGTCGAAGTAATAAGTCCTGTCAGGGCATCCCCCGGCATAGCCTTAGCTAGGAAAAATATAAGCACGCTCAGTGCAAAAAGTTGAGGGATCATAACCAGCAGCCGACGCAGTGTAAATTTCCACATATTCTGTACCCCCCTTATGGTAGCGCGACTTGATGGGATGGACTTACTGATTTTAGTGCAAACGGCTTTCCACTCGCGTCTAGATGTTTGGGTAGCTCTGTTTTGTAGGAGGATAAAAGCATTCGCCTTTTTTGGGCATTTTCCAGTCGTTTTGTAGGATCAATATTGGGAATGGTTGCAATAAGGCGCTGGGTATACAGATGCTGTGGACGCTCATAAATGTCTTGCTCGCTCCCCTGTTCCACTAGACGTCCTCGGTACATAATACCGATTTGGTCACACATATGGCGGATAATACCTAGGTCATGACTAATGAACAAATACGTTAAATTAAACTCCCGCTGCACATCCTTCATAAAATTAAGCACTTGTGCCTGCACGGAAACGTCCAGCGCCGACACCGGCTCATCAGCTATGATCAGCTTGGGGTTTAATGTAAGCGCACGCGCGATCCCGATCCGCTGCCGCTGCCCCCCGGAAAATTCATGCGGATATTTGTAGGCTGCATCGGCGTTCAAGCCGACCTTTTCCAGCAACGTCTGTACTTTCCTTCGTTCTTCCTCACTGCTCAGCCTTTCAAAATTTCGCAGCGGTTCAGCAATGACATCCAATACGCGCTTACGCGGGTTGAGCGAAGAGTATGGGTCCTGAAAAATCATCTGAATATCTCTACGCAGTGGATGGCGATTGTTACGGCTCAGAGCTGCAAGGTCCTTTCCTTTAAACAGAAGCCGTCCGCTCGTCAGCTTATTTAGACCGATGATCGTCCTGCCTGTCGTCGTTTTTCCACAGCCGGATTCTCCCACCAGCCCGTATGTCTGGCCTGCCTCAATGCTGATCGACACGCCATCCACTGCTTTCACCTGATCGATAACACGCTGGAAGAAACCACCGCGCACCGGATAGTGGACCCTCAGATCATTTAACTCTAGTAGTGCCATGAGCAGCCTCCCCCTTTGCCTCGTCTTCAAAATGAAAATGCTGATAACATGTACAACGGACCCAATGTCCAGGGGAAATTTCATTTAGTTGGGGATGGTCTTCATGCACTCTCTCCTGAATCCAAGGAATACGCGGAGCAAAGCGGCAACTATTGCGGGGGATATCTTGTAATGAGGGAACAATGCCGCCGATGACATGCAGTGATTCCCCCTTGGTATGAGATCCCGGCATAGAAGCAAGCAAAGAACGCGTATACGGATGCTGTGGATGCCTGAATAATTCAAAAACATCAGCGCTCTCCACGATTTCTCCGGCATACATGACCACCACGCGGTCAGCTACTTCTGCCACAACACCAAGATCGTGCGTAATCAGGATAATTCCGCTCTCAGTCTCCTGTTGAAGCTGTTTGAGCAAGTCGAGAATTTGCGATTGGATCGTTACATCGAGCGCAGTCGTCGGCTCATCTGCAATAATAAGAGAAGGTCGGCAAGCTATGGCAATCGCGATCATCACACGCTGCCGCATCCCTCCTGACAGTTCATGCGGATACTGATCATACACACGCACAGGATTCGGTATATCTACACTTTCCAGCAGCTCCAGCACACGTTCCCTTTTTTGCTTCATAGATAGTGACGTATGATAATCAAGATTTTCTTCAATCTGCTTGCCAATGCTCATCAACGGGTTGAGTGCTGTCAGCGGGTCCTGAAAAATCATGCCAATGCCCGCTCCGCGGATTTTGTTCATTTGCCCTGAAGAAAGACGGTTCAGGTCCGTGCCTTTAAAAAGGATCTCTCCCTCTACACGCGTGCGTTCCATGTCATGCAGTTGCGGGATAGAAAGCGCCAGCGCGCTTTTGCCACAGCCAGATTCTCCGACTACAGCCAGCACTTCATTGGGGTTGACCGTCAGATCCAGATGGTCGACTGCGGGGTGATATTGATCCTTGATGCGAAAAGAGACGGATAATCCTTTAATTTCCAACACAGGTTCGGTATTCAATGCGCGCTTCCTCCATTCTCCATGGTCTTGTCCCGCTTATTCTCACCATGTTTGATGTTTAAAACCTCTCATGAACATTACATACCGTTTTTGTCGGAATAATTTGAATACATCCTATCACCAGTATATGGATATATCAATTAAGATTATGCTATCAACATCATTTAAAAAATCAATGATCCAGCAGTAGCGCGGCCTTTCTGGCACAAAATGTAATGAAATAACCAACCACAGGTTAATTTTCATCACAAAAAAAGTCGCCTGATCCCTCTACAGGGATCAAACGACTAATTAGCACCAGCTCACATTGAGCTCCTCACGATAATTACGAAGCCGCTCCATAGGAGCCAGACTTGAACGTTCTAGGATCATACCATTTGTAGCCTGCTGCCGGAGCAGCCCAAGGCTCAGCCTGCGGTTCCGTGGAAGCCGCAGGCTCCTCGAATGGCAGAAGCTTCGTTGGTTGATCCAGAGTCAAACCTGCCACATCGGACAATTTCGTGTAGTCCTGCTTCCATGCAAGCCATTGGACCGTTTGTACCAGGAAGGTGGAATCATCCACTTCCTTGAAACCATCATATGTCTTCTTCGACTGTCCATTTTCCTCACGCACATATTTCGGTGTAGCATCTTCTACAGGGGAAGAATCACCGATAAACGCTGCCTTGCCTTGACCTACCTTGGAGATAGCGGCATAAGGTCCTTCCGCACGGCCCCCGCCGTTATAAACTCCCTGATCTACAGCATTCCCCCATTTTTTCGTGCCTGAAGGGATAAAAGCAATGCCTTTAGCCTTGGTAGGATCAATAATAGCCAGCGTAGATCCTGCATGCATCGCAATCGAGCGCACACCCTTGGTAATGCCGAAAGATTGATCTGCGGCTACAATGTCGGTAGCATTCACGTCACCAAGCGCATTATAACGGAAACGAACACCAAAGTTGGCCGCCAGCCAATCGGAGCTTGTTAATCCTTGCATCGCCGGTGATGCTGCTTCTTCTGCAGTCATGCCTTTGGCCGGATTAGTATAGGCTCCACGACGGTAGCCATTCATAACTTCGGAGGAATCCCAACGGTTTTTGTTACGGTCCGCATTATAATGATCGGAGATGAAGAAGACGCTCCCCCCGTTATTCACGTATTGCAGCAGAGCAGCCTGCTCGGATGCCTTAAAGGCAACATTCGCTTCACCAATAATGAACACATCATATTGGCGCAGCTTGTCATATGTTATGGCCTGCTCTCCATAAGTAAAAGGAATGGGACGATTCAATTGGTCTACCGTAAAGCCTACATTACGCAGTCCATTGGCAAAGTCGGAGAAGGCGCCTTCAATGACCCAATCTGCTGCACCAGCGGTCTGTGCGTGCGTATTATCGAACAGCACCTTTTTGCCTTTTCCATCCGGCAAAGTAGTACCGGGTTGACCCGGGTTGCCAGGTTCGCCAGGTTCACCTGGTTCCCCCGGCTCGCTTCCGCTCACCAGTTCAACAGCGCTTGGGCTTTTCACTCCACCAAAATTATTGTAGGCGCCGAGTGTACCCGTCACACGAATTTTGCTGCCGATCAGCTCAGGGTGGCCTGACAGCCCAAATTGCCCTCTGTACGCTGAAGTCAGCTGTACATCCAATAGATTAGACGTATTACGTTCATTTGCCTGATCGGCAATCAGTACGTTAAAATCATTCGCGAACGGAGAAGAAAAGTTAGCCGTTTTCGATCCGGTAGCATGTCCGACGATGTAGCCTTCCACCGTCACCGTACCTCCACTGCTTTGGCCCTGAATTGCTTCGGCTACTGTCAATGCTCCCTCTGCCTTGACCTGACCGAATGGTACGAAGATCCCGATCAGCAGTGATACGATTGCTGCTAGATGCAGCATCCCTTTTAAGCGTGAATCTGTGAACCGCAAGCCTTTTACCATACGTCAATATCCCTCCTATGTTTTCCATAAATGTACTTGTCCTTTATCAGATTAGCCGCCAATCTTCTAATTCCTTCCTGATTCCATCCATAATTATGTAAATTTTAATCTTCTTTATTGGTAACGCACCTGTTTATGTAAAAATTGAACCCTGTGATTGACACCGAGCACGGCATACATTACCCTAAGGAAGACATGTAGAACGGTATACGCGAATGAAGATGACGGGAGAGTCTGTCCAGGGAGCCTACACTCTGGCGGCACCGAAGGAGCAAGACGCCAGCACCCGGCTGGCGGATAATCTCTCAGGTCCATGTATCGTCATCTGACGCAACTCTGGAGAGAGCGCAAGCCACCCAAGGGGTAAGGCGGTAAGAACACCGCACGAAACTCTCAGGTAACGAGGACAGAGATAAGGGAAACTTCCTTATCCTGTCCTTTTTTGTGCTCACATTGCGCGTCAGCATTAGGAACCGTCATAAACGCGCAAAGACGCGGAAATACCATATAGTATGGTATTAGAACATACAGGGGGCCACACCATGCGTTTCAAAGATGTATTTTCCATTATCGGCCCGGCCATGACCGGACCTTCCAGTTCACACACCGCAGGCGCGGTGCGACTCGCACGCGTTGCCCGGCACTGGCTCGGAGCGCAGCCTGACCGTGCCCGCATGACATTATACGGCTCCTTTGCCGATACGTATAAAGGACACGGTACAGATCTGGCGCTCATCGCAGGACTGCTTAATTACGATACGGACGATCACCGGATTCCCGATGCCGAGCAATGGGCAGAGCAAGCCGGGATGGCCGTAGAATTCGCCGTCAGCGGACTCCCCGCCCCTCATCCGAACACTGTCCGTTTCGAGCTGTGGAAGGGCGAGGATCAGCGCACACTGTTGGGCTCCTCCATCGGCGGCGGCAGCATCCATGTCCAGCAATTGAACGAATTCCGGGTCAATCTGACCGGGGAGCTGCCTACGCTGGTGCTTCTCCACTCAGATAAGCCCGGTACATTGGGCGCGATAACTTCAGCGCTGGGCGCGGCTCACATTAACATTGCCTATATGCACGTAGATCGCAAGGGCCGGGACGGTGAAGCACTCACCGCCATTGAAACGGACAGTTCTGCTCCAGCTGAACTAATTGCGGAACTGCGTTCTTTACCTCATATGTATGAAATTAAAATGATTAATTTGAAAAAAGGAGCTGAATCCGATGCGGTTTAGCCATCTGCATGAAATCAGCGCTTTATGCGCTGAAGAATCCACCACAATTGGCCGCTTGATGATTCAAGAACAGGTACAAGAGACGAATACAACGGAGGAAGAAATCTTCCGCCAAATGTCTGATTATTATGAAGTCATGAAGGAAGCCGTTCATCGCGGACAAACACAAGACACCGTATCCCGCAGTGGATTGACGGGCGGGGACGGCAAGCGCCTAACCGAGTATCTGCGGGCAGGGGAAACCTGCTCTGGCGATGCCTCCGCGCTCGCCATGGCTTATGCCCTCTCCGTGTCGGAGGTTAATGCATCCATGGGTCGCATTGTCGCCACGCCTACCGCAGGCTCATGTGGGGTTATCCCTGGTGTATTCATCAGTGCGCAGGAGCGGTTCGGCTGGGATGATGAGCATATGGTGAACGGCCTATTCGCCGCTGGAGCCATTGGCTACGTGATCGCCAACAACTCCTTCATTTCTGGCGCGGAGGGAGGCTGTCAGGCTGAGATTGGCTCAGCTATCGGGATGGCCGCTGGCGCTATGGTCGAGCTGCGCGGTGGTACGCCTGAACAGGCTGTTCACGCCGTGGGTCTCGCCCTTAAGAACACGCTCGGCCTGATTTGCGACCCCGTCGCCGGACTCGTGGAGATCCCGTGCATCGTGCGCAACGGGCTGGGAGCCGTGACTGCACTTGCCGCAGCAGATATGGCTTTGGCGGGTGTGCGCAGCGCTATTCCGTCTGACGAAGTCATTGACGTGATGCTTGAAGTCGGCAGTGCGATGCCGTCGAAGCACCGCGAGACCGCCAAAGGCGGCTTGGCCCAGACGCCGACTGGCAAGCGTTTGACCGAATCACTTACACGCAACACACCAACCAAGAAGGATAAGTCATAAATTATAAGCGGTAGCCTCCTTAAAATAAAAGAGCAAGCCTATCGTCCTTGGACGTATGCTTGCTCTCTTTTTTACTGAACGGTTACCTGTACCTTCGTCATTTTACCTGCATATTTCACAGTAATTACAGCTTTACCCTTGCCCTGTGCCTTAATGTTACCGTCTTTGACGGTCGCAACAATAATTCTGGACGAGGACCAGACAGCCGGTTTGGAGACATCCTTCTCCGACTCATCCTTATACGTGGCTGTAGCCGTAACCTTAGCCAGCTGTCCTGCCTTCAAATTCAATGCGACTTCGTCTGTTTGCAGGTATTTAAGCGTATCAACATCCACAGGTACGCTGATTACCTTCCCGCCAAATTTCGCCTGAATGTTAGCTTTACCGTAGCTAACCGCGGTAACCTGACCCTTTTTAACAGTGGCTACCTTATAATTAGACGTTTTCCATTCAGCTTGGGCCGTAACGTCCTTTTCTTTACCATCACTCGATTTAACCACAATCGCGATGGTTTTTTGATCTCCAGATTTGAGCGATAGCGCGATTGCATCCGCTTCAATCTTTTGCGCTACGTCCACTTCTACCGTAAACGTAATGTTTTGCTTGCCATATGAAGCAGTCACAGTTGCCTTACCGCTACCATTCGCTTTGATCAAACCTTCGCTAACCTCAACCACTTTTACATTGCTAGTTGTCCAGGTGGCGTCCTTAGTTACATCTGTTTTTGTACCGCCACTCTTAACTCCTGTTACTTTCAGTTGCTTCGTTTCCTGAGCACCAAGCGCAATTACACGCGAGTCTGTTTCCAGACGGTCTACAAGGCCTACTTGCACGTTAATCGTCAGTTTTTTGCCATTATAGGTCACTGTAATAACCGCTTTACCAGCGGATTTACCCGTAATCGTTCCTTTGGACACAGAGGCAATATCTTCTGCGCTTGAAGTCCATTCTGCATCCTGTGTTACATCTTCTTTACGTCCATCCGCATAAGTAGCCGTCAAAGTTGCAGTATAGTCCTCATCAATATCAATCGTTGCCGTTTTGGAGGACAAAGACAGATCACCGGGTACATTTACGGATACCGTAGCTGTAACTGTTTTGCCACCATAAGAAGCGGTGATCGTAGCCTCACCTGTTTTATAACCCGTGACTTCTCCCGCACTGACAAAAGCGATGTCTTCATTGCTGGACTTCCACTCTGCCTTACTTGTGATATCTTCTTCCGTACCTGTTACATACGTTGCGGTCAGCTTGAGCTTTTTGGATTCCTTGGCATTCAGGCTCAGCTTGTCCTCACTCAAATCCAGATATCTGGAGGTTTCGACATCTGTCTTGATCGAAACGGTCTTATCTCCATACTTAGCGGTCACCGTAGCCGAACCCGCTCCAATAGCCATAATCGTTCCCTTATTCACAGTCGCAATTTTTTCATCGCTTGATGTCCAAGTAGCTTTATCTGTGATATCTGTTACCGTTCCATCCGGGTACACAGCAGACACCTGTATTTTCTTAGATTCATCCAAACGGAGAAAAATATTGGTTTCGCTGGCTTTCAGCTTATTCGTCTGATCCACATCCACTGCAATCGTAGCGGACATCGTGCCATATTTACCTGTAATTGTCGCCTTCCCTGTGCTATAGCCGGTAATAGTGCCTTTCAGAACATCTGCCACGGCTGTATTGCTGGAGCTCCACTCGGCAGACTCTGTAACATCCTGAATTGATCCATCCGGGAACGTTGCTGTCAATTTAACTTTCTCCGTATCTTTCAACAAAAGAGAAACCTCTGATGTACTGGCATCCAGCCGTTTAACCTGCTCCACCTGTACAGCAATCGTTACGGTCTGTTGTCCATATACAGCCTTAATATTGGCTGTACCGGCTCCTTGAGCGGTAACCAATCCGTTGACTACAGTCGCTACCTTCTGATTATCCGAAGTCCAGGCCGCATCGCCTGAAACCTGAGCTGTTGTATTATCACTGTAAGTCGCTGTCAGATCAATCTGTCCTGTACCGCTTGAACGCAAGTTCAGGCTTTGTACACTGGATGTCAGCGCCTTAACCTTTTTCGTGACATGTACCTGAACCGATTGCACCTTCTCTTTATAGGTCGCAACCACGGTGGCTTCCCCTTCAGCCTTAGCCGAAACTGTACCATTATACACAGTAGCAATAGCTGTATTATCACTTTTCCATTCCGTGCTTACGGTTACATTCGAGGTTGTCCCATCGCTAAAAACAGCAGTAGCCGTCAACGCAGCCGTATCTCCCTGCTGCAAAGTTACCTCGTTAGATGAAAGGACAATCTTGGAAAGCACCGCATCCGCAGCAGATGCAAATCCTGCATATGATGTAAAACTTGAAATCAGGATGACCAACGCCAGAAAACCGGACCATCTATTCTTCAAAATCTAATTCCCTCCCATTTCAAAACTTAAATTAAGGATTTCGCAAAATCCTTACACCTACGTTTTATGTCGTCATATGGAAAAGAATAGTTTAGGCTTCGAAGGAAATTTGGTCCTTATTAACTAGATCGTTTCTGATAAAGATTAGACATTACAATTTGTGTAGCTTCAGAGCCATAGTGAAGAGTTTTCTCAACAGATCCACAATCTCGCATTTACAAACAGCTATATGCTGCTGCGCGAACTCTTAAATGATGGTATTCTTCCATATTAGGAGCCAGTTGGTGCATATAAACGACGGAGTAATCAGATGGCATTACATTAACAGCTCAGCCACCGTTTCCTTCCAGCGATGGATCACCGATTCCGGTTCCTTGAGACGAACCGTGACACCTGTCAAGATATCCGCATATTGGGCCGAATCTTCTCTGGCTGCAAAAACATGAGCCGCAAATCGCTCACGTACATGCTTGGCTCCAGGCAAAGCAGGCAGATGTTCCAGTGATAACCGCACATAATGCGCCTTCCCCCCGGTGAACACCGCAAGCGTCGCCTTCCCAGTACGGATCATGTTGCCCGTCGTGGTCGTACCCGGCCATAGTGCCAGACGCAAATTCCCCTCGTCCAGCGCTACAACCTCGCCCACACTAATCATCGCTATGTGCGGCCACTGATCTTCCGTGACCGTCAGCAGCATCATTGCTTCATGCTGCTTGTCCTTCAGCTCCTTACCGTCCAACAGCGTAAACAGTTCCTTACCGATCCTTGGTGTCTGCATGAAGTATATTCCCCTTTACTTTTGGCCTATAACTTCAAAGTACCATAATTTACGGCTACTTACGAACGACCCTATATCCGCTCGGGAATAGGAGGAACATGAGCAGCATTCGGAATATCTTGGGGGTTTACCTTGAACGCCGATTTATACTTTGCTGGATCCGTAATGCTATCCGGTTCTGAGGTCCGCCATGTGAACAGGCACACAGGACACAACAAAACCTCCCAGGCGCCTTTAACTGGCGAGCGGGTAACAACCTCCGAACGATTAGATTCACAACGGGGACAAATATGCATCTGTCAGCACTCCTTTAATCTTTCTTTATTTTTAAAAATATTCAGCGAAGCATTCGGCTCAACTTTTTCTCCCATTCTGCTACACCCAACGGGGAATCGAGCGACTGCGAGTAATGTCCTCTAATATCCGGTGCTACAGGTGTCGTCGCATCCAATATCATTTTGTGCGTCATACCTGCCGGATCAGAGCCGGGGTCAAGCGGTAAAATAGACAAGCCAGGAACAATGACAGCATCATGCTTTGGATGAAGCTTGGTGGATAAAGCCCACATGACCTGCGGCAGATTGAACGGATCGACCTCCTCATCCACCACAATCACGAGCTTGCAATACCCTAATCCATGCGGAGTCGTTAACGCACGCATTCCCACAGCCTTTGCAAAGCCGCCATACCGGGTTTTCGTGGAAATAATAGCGACCAGCCCATGCGTATACATGGCATTAACAGCCACGATTTCATTAGGAAAAGCATCCTTAAGCTGCTGAAACAGCGGTACACTTGTATTCACACCGATCATATAATCCGTTTCGGTCCAAGGCATCCCGATGTACAGATGCTCAAAGATAGGCTGTTTGCGGTGATATACACGATTAATCTGAATGACTGGCATCGCGCGGCCGCCGGAATAGTGACCTGTGAATTCACCGAATGGACCTTCATACTCACGTTCACCTGCTAACACTTCGCCTTCCAAAATGACCTCGGCTCCCCAAGGCAGATCCAGATCTGCATCCTTCGCTTTGACCACACGATAAGGCTCACCCTGAATGGCGCCCGCCATCTCATATTCGGATTGATCGTACAGCAGCGGCGTAGAAGCAGCCGTTGTAATCACAGGCTCACATCCGAGGGCAATAGCCACCTTCAGATTTTCTCCGCGCTCCTCAGCCTGACGGATATGGATCGCAATATCATGCTGTGGTACAGGCTGGATGCCCAAACGGTTCTTGCCTTTCACCTGCATCCGGTATAAGCCGACATTTTGCTTACCGTAGGTGTCCGGGTCATCCAGATCGCGTGAAACTAGAATTGCTTTATCCAGATAAAACCCACCGTCCCCCTGATTCAAACGAAACAACGGCAAAATATCAAACAAATTAATATCCTCTGTAATCTCGACTTCATGAAAGGGTGCGGTTTCTTCCCGCTTCACGGGCACCGGAAATTGTTCATAGCGTCTGGCAAATTCAAAAAACTGCTCCTTGAGCGGCGTGTTTTTGGGCATTCCCATCATGAGGGCATGATTGGGCCAGGAGCCCATCACATTCATTGCAATACGAGCATTCGTATATCCATAGATGTTGTTGAAAAAGAGAGCAGGCGTCTTATCTCCAAGATTGTTTAATGCTCTGTTAGCTGCTGCGAGGTCCGGCTCCGGCTTTACCTCATCGCTGATCGTGAGTAATTGTCCCTCCTTTTCCAAGGTGTGTAGAAAATCGCGAAAGTCTTTATAAGCCATTATTCATTCTCCTTCGTCTTTCGATTTCTCAATTCTGGTGCAGCCTGGAGTCATTCTGCTTCATTCCATCCCAGCGTTTGGCTGCGGTTGTGACAATACCGAACTGATCCAATGCACGAAAAACAATATGATCCACCAATTCCTCGATACTTGCAGGATGATTATAAAAGGCAGGCATCGGCGGCAGGATCATCACGCCCATACGTGACAGCTCCAGCATATTTTCCAGATGGATGCTGCTTAATGGTGTTTCTCTGGTCATGAGCAGTAGCTTCTTTCGCTCCTTCAGTATCACATCCGCTGATCGGGTAAGCAGGTTGTCCGCCATACCAATACGAATGGAGGCAAGGGTCTTCATGCTGCAAGGAGCGACGACCATGCCGTCTACTCGAAAGGAGCCGCTGGAAATACGCGCAGCCTGATCCTTATACGAGTAGACCGCATCCGCCATCGCCTCCACTTCCTTCACCGTGTAGCCTGTCTCATAGGGGATGTTCGCAATAGCCCACGGGGATAGCACCAGATGGCTTTGGACCCCAGCCTCTCGTAATTGTTGTAATATACGGATACCAAAAATCGACCCTGTCGCTCCCGATATTCCTACAATGATTTTCTTCATATGTCCCCTCCTTCCATCCCATCGTTTTATGTTCACCCATGCATTACTGTCAAAAATTATACGCCCGTTCCCTGCACACGAAAAATATATATAATATATGTAATGCATACTTTAAAAGTATTCAAATCGAAGCGTTGTTTAGAAATGAGGAGGAATCCCCAATGGACTTGAAGCATCTCCATTACTTTTGCGTCATCGTGGAGGAAGGGCAAATCACCAAGGCCGCCAGAACGCTCAACATGGCCCAGCCTCCACTGAGTCAACAACTCAAAAATATGGAGGACGAGCTTGGTGTAAAGCTGATTTACCGTGAAGGAAAGAAGTGGGAAGTTACCGAGGCCGGGTATACACTGTATACACGCGCCAAACGATTATTGGCTGAAATGGAGGACACCTGTAGAGAAATTGGGGAGTTTGAAAACAAAGTAACCAGCACACTTGCTATAGGCACGTCATCCGCCTGTATGTCTCTGATTACTGAACAACTCAGTCGCTTTCATCAGGTTTATCCAGAGGTATACGTTAAAATAGGACACGGAGACACACATCATCTGGAAGAGCTGCTGCACCAAAATAAAGTTGATCTGGCCCTGCTGCTGCTTCCGGTAGATGACAAATCGTACCATACGATTGAACTGGAGGGCGTTTCTTTTGTTGCGGTTCTTCCGTGTGAATGGGCAGATCGCCATCCCAGTGGGGAAATTACCTTACAGGAAGCTGCCAGCTATGACCTCTTGTTGGGACGCCGAACAGAAGGATACGGACTATACGAAACCGTCATCCGCAAATTTCAGGAACACCATCTTATTCCGCGCGTCGTACTAGACTGTCCAGAAATATCGACCATTCTCTCGCTCGTTTCCACAGGCATGGGAATTACCATTATTCCAGACGCTGGCTTGGGACAAGAATACGGGGACAGATTTCGCACACTCTCCATTAAGGAGCCATTCCCCTTCACACAGCCTGCCGTCGTATGGCGCAAAGATCGTTATTTATCCAATGCAGCTCGCAAATTTGTTGAACTGCTACAAGCTGGAGACGCGAAAAAGACTGTTCCCGAGTAGATGCTCTACCGCTCTACTCCTGAAACAGTCTGATGCTAGATGAACTTCCTTCATTCGGTCGTTGGTAACCGCCTTACTTGACTCCTTGATGCCGATACTCGGTTGGAGTCATTCCACATTTGCGCCGGAATACCTGTGTAAAATGCCGCATATCCTGATAGCCGATCCGCTCCGAAATATCAGCCAGCCGCAGATGAGGATCACTGAGCAGCCGCTTCGCCTCCTCCATACGCAGGCAAATGACATAATCCTTGTAGCCTTGTCCCGTCTTTTGCTTGAATAACTGGCTGAAATACACCGGATTCAAAAATACGATTGAAGCCACCTTCTCCAGCGACAGCTCCTCTGTAAAGTGAGCCCGAATGTATTGCAATGCCACATCTACCGTATGCATGCCTTTGCGCAGACATTCTCCTGTATCCGCTGCTGCGGCTGCAATCTCCTCTGGTGTACGTCTTAGTCGCGCCACCTCTTCAGGTATGGAGGCAAAATTGTGATGAACACCCGAACGTGTAATTTGTAGGGGCACCTTCACATAACGCTTCAAATGGGATTCGAGCAACGTCTCTAGCCGTGCGGCCTCTGCCTCATCCCTTAGCCTTGCAATGCCCAGCAGACTATGGCGGTCTAGACTGACGACAAAGCCGCTGCCTCCTGCCTCAATGAGCTCGGACAGTACATTTTCAATCATAAAATGCTCCAGATGCGTCTGCTTGTGATCAGGTTCCATGCGAACCATGAAGAGATGGAATTCCGGATAATTTTCGACAAAAGGCTGTATATCCAGCTTGCCCGTGTCCAGTCCAAGGGCATAGCGTTGGAAAACGGCTTCACGCAAATAAACCATATTGGATTTGAGAAGCCTACCCTCGTTCGCCTGCTGCGAGGCCACAAGCGCTTCGGCTGCCAGTATTTCAATGCATTCCAGCAGCTTTCTTTTACCAATCGGCTTTAACAGGTAGTCTTTGGCACCCAGCTTTACTGCTCTTTGTGCATAATGGAAGTCGGAATGGGCCGAAATGACAACCCACTGCAGATGAGGATGCTTTCGCTTAGAAATACGCATGAATTCCAGACCATCCATACCGGGCATCAGGATATCAGTTAATACAATATCTACAGGATGCTCCGCCAGAATGCCTGCTGCCTCCTCGGTGGAAGCAGCGAGATGAATGCCGCAGGTTGGTAGAGCTTGGCCAATGGTACGCCGAATCCCCTGCCGAATCATATTTTCATCGTCAGCTATCAGAATATTCATGTTTCTCCTCCTTCTGTGGCAGAGGCACACTTACAGTGACTGTTGTTCCGGCCCCAGGTACGCTAGAGATCCGTAGGCCGTACTCTTCTCCGAACATGTGCCGTAGCCGTAAATTTAGGTTTTGCAGGCCGATGCCTCCCGCCTGCCCGCTGCCCGCCTGTTTGCCGGGTTCTGCCAAAGCGACCTGGACCACCTCCCATCGTTCGTACTCCATCCCTGCACCGTTGTCGATGATGTGCAGACTCAATACACCGCCATATTCCTCCGCTCTGACGAGCAACTTGCCACCTGTATCTGCATGAAGAGGCTCCAGTCCGTGCTTCACCGCATTTTCAATTAATGGCTGTAAGGTCATTTTCGGCAAGCGGATATCCATCCATCGTTCTTCAATATTGATGTCTACGGATACCCTGCCCTCCAGCCGGGCTTGGATAATGGTAAGATAGTGGCCAACCTGCTCCACTTCTTCACGAAGGCTTACATCAGTCCCCTCTTCCCAATGGCTGCTGTAACGGAACATATGGGATAAGGAGAGAACCACCTCTCCGAGCTGATCTTGTCCCTTTTCATCCAGCATCCAATAGATCATATCCAGCGTATTATACAGAAAATGTGGATTGACCTGCGTCTGCAGCGCGTGCAGCTCCGCATTTTTTTCACTGACCGATGATATACGCACCAGCTCGATTAGCTCTGCAATCCGTCTTACCATATGGTTAAAAGAGGTAGCTAGTTGATTGATTTCTTCATAGGATTTGGTGTTTACCGTATGACGGAAATTTCCTGTCTCTACCCGCTTCATTTCCCGAATGACTCGCTTGAGTGGAAGGGAAATGCCCCTGGAGACGATAGATGCAATTAACGCCGACACAATAATAAGTATAGGTGCCACGATAAATAAGTACCTTTGATTTTGCACCAGCTCCACGTTCAGATCCTCACTAGGTGTCACACTAATCACAGACCAGTCGGCAAACGGCAACTTGGAAGCGATTACAACTCTTTCATTACTTCGATTTACAATAACATCCTCCTCCGGTACCTGCTGCTCTAAATTTTGCAAATCCGGTGGCGGATCAGAGGAAGTGGCCGACACAATTCGATTTTCATGACCCAACAAATATACCTGACTATTGGTGCCTAACCGCAAATTGTGGAGAGCGGACAAAACAGAACGCGGCTCAGCCTCAAACAGGACAATACCAATCGGCTTGTGTTCATCCAGATCATAGAGCTGCCGTCCAAACGCAAACACGGGTCTGGTTTCCACCTGATCAATGACAGAGTGAGGATACACGCCCAGCCATGCAATTTTGCCAGCCGACTTTCGAATTTCCTTATACCATTCCGTATGTTCGTAATGAGTATCAATGACATTCATATAATTTCCATAGTTATATACCTTGCCTGTGTCTGTGATGACATGGATGCCAATCAGATCCTCACGCGAATAATAGATAGCCCCCAGAATATTCGTAATCGTACGTTCGTTGATGTAATTGACAGCAGGTAAATCACTACTATCCGTCGTCAACAGACGCACCAAATCCATATTGTTGCTGATCGATTTGGAGAGACTGTTATAGCTGCCGAGTAGCAATTCGAATAGGCCTGCCGTCTGGGATACATTTTTACGCGCCAGTTCGCTGACCTTATCATGGAACTGCACCGTAGTACGGTTGTAAAATAATAGACTGACCGCCAGCACAATGCCGGACATGCTCAATAGGAACAGAACAAACAAGCGGTATTGAATGGATTGAAAACGGCGCATCATACCTCCGTGCGCTCCTTTCGCATCGGCCGCCTATCCTTTAACCGCTCCCGCAACCATGCCCTTGGTGATATTTTCGGACAGAACAAAATAAATAATAATGACCGGTAAGGCACCCATGACTAGAAAAGCACCAATATTACCGTAGTTCACAGAATACTGGCTGACGAACGTATATACGCCGAAAGGGAGAGTTTTGAGCTTCTCGGATGAGATAAAGGTGGCAGCCATAATGTATTCATTCCAGATGTTAATGAAAGTTAAAATACATACCGTCATGATAGGCGGAATCGAGATGGGTAAGATTACACTGCGGAAAATACGATAAATGCTTGCTCCGTCAATGTAAGCGGATTCTTCAATTTCGTGGGGAATGGACCGCATAAAGCCGGATAGGATGAAGACCGCAATCGGTGTCTGAAAAGCAATGTAGGGTAAAATCAGTGAGAAATACGTATTCAGAATATGGACGTTTTTAAACATCACCATCAGTGGCAGTAGTGTGGCTTGCATCGGGATCATCATCCCGATCAAAAACAAAGTCAGCACAACAGCCCCGAAGCGCCAACGAAAACGTGTAATCGCATAAGCAGTCATCGAGCTTAATAAAATGACGAAAATCATCGTAACCCCGGTCACCAGCACACTGTTTCCTAAATAACGCAAGTAGCTCCCTGATTCATAGGCTTCCTGATAGTTGTGCCACTGGGGCACTTGAGGGAGTGCAAAGAAGCTTGAGCTCAATATCTCTTCATTCGTCTTCAACGAATAGGTCAGCAGCCAAAAGAGTGGATACAGCTGCGTGACAATTAAGATTGCCAATAAGGAAAAGACTCCCGTTTTTTTCAAGGCATTCAACAGTTCCATCTCCTTTAGCTTACCTTATTTTCGATTCGTTTGAAAACAAAATTTATCACAATTGTAAATGACAAGCAAATCACTACGAGAATTGAAGCCAATGCGCTGCCATATCCGTATTTCATCGATAAAAAGGACATATTGTACATATACGTGGATACTGTATCCGTCGCATGGGCTGGTCCTCCACCCGTCATCACCCAGATCAAATCAAACGATTGCAGGGAGCCGATAAATGCTAATACAATTGATATCTTGAAAATAGGTACAATGAGCGGCAGCGTAATATAGCGGTCTGCTTTGAATCCTTCAGCTCCATCAATTTTGGCTGCTTCGTACAGCTCATTCGGTATATTTTGTACCCCGGTAAACTGGATAAGCAAATGATAGCCGAAATACTGCCACAACGATACAAAATAGAGGGCGTACATCGCTATCTGCGGTTCCGTCAGCCATGAGCGTGTCCAGCTTTCCAGCCCAATCGCCATCAAAATACCGTTCAGCATTCCACCCATCGAGGCCGGATTATAGATCGTCTTCCACAGCTGCCCGATAATGACCACCGACAGAATAACCGGCAAAAAATACATCGTAACCAGCGTATTGGCCTTACGCACATAACGATTAAGCAAGATCGCCAGCAGCAGACAGAACGGAATCTCCAGCATGGAAAACACAGCAAACATCATAGTCCGTTTCACGGATGGCCAGAATACTGAATCTGCTGTAAAAATCCGCTCAAAATTAGCCAGCCCCACGAACTTTGCCTCGGCAATACCGTTCCAATCCAGCAATCCACAATACACCGACACCAGAATCGGAACAAATACCATGCAGGTATACAACAACAGGCAGGGTAGCACGAAAACGGCAATGGTACGTGCTGGCACCTTCAGTACATTCATGCTCTAATCTCCTTTGTGTTGATTCTGAACATCTTCTGAGGATGCGCAACCTACATGATTTCCAATCAGGGAAGGAGCATTCTGCCCCCTCCCTAGTGCCTGCTACTTCAGTATTTTGCAAAATTCAATGCCAGTCGCTCCAAAGTGTAATATCTAGACGAACTAGGCCATTTCGATCTATATATTGTTCATTGGAAGTCGCTTATTGGATTTTTGCAAAATCCTCACTTATTTATTCGCTTCAAAAGTGTTCTGATGTTCCTTGGCAACTTGTGCAGAGTCTTCCTTTTGCACGAACAGGTTTTGAATGCTACTCAGATGCGCCTGCGCAATAGCCGGATTCATCGTATTATCAAAAGCGAGATCGCCCCCTTTTACATTCTTGAACAGCTCATTAAGACTAATCGCTAACTCGGAGTAGCCCGCTTCCTTCAGATCACCTTTCATTTTCTGACCGCTGCCAATCGCATTTTTCAGATCAAACTGAATTTTGGGCATCTCCTTAATAAAATAGTGCAGAAAATCCTTCGTTTCCTGTAAATGTTCACTGTTCGCAGATACCGCAAATGCGCTGCCCGGCGCAATTACATACTCATTCACATCACCCTTGCCATTCACCGTAGGGAATTGAAACGCTCCTACCTTACCCGCTACCGAAGAAGCATCAATTGACCCCGTTTCCCATGTACCCATGATATACATCGCGGCTTTTCCTGTTTTAAAAATATTACCGCCTGCATTGTAGTCAATAGATGTAGCTCCATCCGGGAAAGCTCCTGCCTGCACCAATTCTTGAAATGCATCCACCGCTTCCACAAAAGCCGGGTCGTTAAACGTCTTTTTGCCGTCCAGTACATCATTGAGAAAATTCGGTCCTTCATTCGTACGCAACAAAATGTTCATAAAAAGGAGGGACCCCGTCCATGAATCCTTTTCCCCAATGGCAATCGGAGTAATTCCCTTCGCCTTCAGCGTTTTGACCGTCGTAATCAGCTCGTCAAAGGTGGTCGGCAACTTCTGGATTCCCGCCTGCTTGAACAGTTCCTTATTGTAAAACACCACTTCTATATTGTTACCGTCCGGAAAAGCATAGAGCTTATCGTCGAAACTATAGTAATTAAGAAGTCCATTCTGAAATGTATCTTTTAACCCCTCTTTATCAGCCACATCGTTTAATGGAGCCAGCAGCCCGGCATCTACGAATGGCTTCATCTGTGCAGCCGGGTTTACAATCGTGATATCAGGTACTTCCTTCGCCGCTGCCTGTGTTTTCAGCTTAAGCTTTTGTTGATCTGTATTTAGCGAATCCAATTCAATTTTGACATGAGGATGATCCTGCTCGTATTGACCTACAATTTGCTTAATCATTTTGTACGAAGGGGTGCTCGGATCAGGATTAATGTTCTGAAAGGTAATCGTAACATCTTTCGTTTCGGTGCCTCTGCTCGGTTCTCCTGAATTTCCCGGACTTGCGCTTTGTCCGTTATTACAAGCTGCCAGCGTCAATGCCAAGGCGCTCACCACCACAATAGCAAACGCTTTCATTTTTGTTCTGCTCATGGTCTTTTTCCTCCTCTTGTTGAAGCATTGCGCAATTTGCCCTCCTTATTGGTGGACACTCAATGCCCGCTTGTTCTTTTCATTATGTTCCATAGAAAAGACGTGAACAATGCGTGAACTTAAGGAGAAGGGTTTGTTTTTTCAAGCCCTCATTTGCGTGCTTCAAAATTCATTCATATCATAACTTGCAATTTATCTAGAACACAGGCATAATATGAATAAGATCATATTATGATAATGATTATCATTATTAAATGATAAATACACATAGACTTTAAAGGAGGCAGGACCGCAGTGAAAGAAACTTTCAGTAAAACCTCCCTGCATATTGATGATTATTTGGACCTTCTCAATCTTGCCGTACAAGTCGGAGATACCAAGTGGCAAAAAGAAATTACCCGTAAACTTCAAGCCTTGAGTGTCCTTCAGACAGAACAGGTTGAAATAGATTAACTTCCCCAGTTAATACTGTCCTTAGTTAAAAATGCTAACTAAGCACCACTATACAAAGGACAACCAGGATATCATAAAACTTTTGACCGAATCCATGAGAAAGACCTTTCATGTGAATAATAAATGAATTGGTTATAGGAAAAAGAGCACAGCCTTAAAGGCTGTGCTCTTTTATTTTGCTTGGCGACGTCCTACTCTCCCAGGACCCTGCGGTCCAAGTACCATCGGCGCTGGAGGGCTTAACGGTCGTGTTCGGGATGGGTACGTGTGGAACCCCTCCGCTATCGCCACCAAACATGAATTTACATCGTAAATTCTACATTCAAGGTTACACCCTGAAAACTGGATCCGAAACTTATTTGCGTTTTATTCTTAGGATAAGCCCTCGACCGATTAGTATTGGTCAGCTCCATGCATTACTGCACTTCCACCCCCAACCTATCTACCTCGTCGTCTTCAAGGGGTCTTACATACTGGGAAATCTCATCTTGAGGGGGGCTTCACGCTTAGATGCTTTCAGCGCTTATCCCTTCCGTACATAGCTACCCAGCGGTGCTCCTGGCGGAACAACTGGTACACCAGCGGTACGTCCATCCCGGTCCTCTCGTACTAAGGACAGCTCCTCTCAAATTTCCTACGCCCACGACAGATAGGGACCGAACTGTCTCACGACGTTCTGAACCCAGCTCGCGTACCGCTTTAATGGGCGAACAGCCCAACCCTTGGGACCTACTTCAGCCCCAGGATGCGATGAGCCGACATCGAGGTGCCAAACCTCCCGTCGATGTGGACTCTTGGGGGAGATAAGCCTGTTATCCCCAGGGTAGCTTTTATCCGTTGAGCGATGGCCCTTCCATGCGGTACCACCGGATCACTAAGCCCGACTTTCGTCCCTGCTCGACTTGTAGGTCTCGCAGTCAAGCTCCCTTCTGCCTTTGCACTCTTCGAATGATTTCCAACCATTCTGAGGGAACCTTGGGGCGCCTCCGTTACTCTTTAGGAGGCGACCGCCCCAGTCAAACTGCCCACCTGACACTGTCCTCGTACCGGATCACGGTACCAAGTTAGAACCTAGATACGATCAGGGTGGTATCCCAAGGATGCCTCCTCTCAAGCTGGCGCTCAAGATTCTACGGCTCCCACCTATCCTGTACAGATCGTACCCAAATTCAATATCAAGCTGCAGTAAAGCTCCATGGGGTCTTTCCGTCTTGTCGCGGGTAACCTGCATCTTCACAGGTATTAAAATTTCACCGGATCTCTCGTTGAGACAGCGCCCAAGTCGTTACGCCATTCGTGCGGGTCAGAATTTACCTGACAAGGAATTTCGCTACCTTAGGACCGTTATAGTTACGGCCGCCGTTTACTGGGGCTTCGGTTCATAGCTTCGCCCCGAAGGGCTTACCACTCCCCTTAACCTTCCAGCACCGGGCAGGCGTCAGCCCGTATACTTCGCCTTGCGGCTTCGCACAGACCTGTGTTTTTGCTAAACAGTCGCTTGGGCCTTTTCACTGCGGCCCCCTCGGGCTATTCACCCTACCGAGGCACCCCTTCTCCCGAAGTTACGGGGTCATTTTGCCGAGTTCCTTAACGAGAGTTCTTCCGCGCGCCTTAGAATTCTCTTCTCGCCTACCTGTGTCGGTTTGCGGTACGGGCACCTTCTCCTGGCTAGAGGCTTTTCTTGGCAGTCTGAGATCATGACCTTCGCTACTCCAATTTTCGCTCCCCATCACAGCCCAGCCTTAACGATGTGCGGATTTGCCTACACATCAGCCTCACTGCTTAGACGGACATCCATCAGTCCGCGTCACTACCCTACTGCGTCACCCCATCGCTCATAACGGATTACGGTGGTACAGGAATTTCGACCTGTTGTCCTTCGACTACGCCTATCGGCCTCGCCTTAGGTCCCGACTTACCCTGAGCGGACGAACCTTCCTCAGGAACCCTTAGGCTTTCGGCGGATCTGATTCTCACAGATCTTTTCGTTACTCATACCGGCATTCTCACTTGAATGCAGTCCAGCGCTCCTTACGGTACACCTTCAACCCGCATTCAACGCTCCCCTACCCCTGATGCATTGCATCAAGCCATAGCTTCGGTGGTGTGTTTAGCCCCGTTACATTTTCGGCGCAGAGTCACTCGACCAGTGAGCTATTACGCACTCTTTCAATGGTGGCTGCTTCTAAGCCAACATCCTGGTTGTCTGTGCAACTCCACATCCTTTCCCACTTAACACACACTTGGGGACCTTAGCTGATGGTCTGGGCTGTTTCCCTTTCGACAATGGATCTTAGCACTCACTGTCTGACTCCCGGAACTAAATCTATGGCATTCGGAGTTTGACTGAGCTTGGTAACCCTTGCGGGCCCCGCACCCAATCAGTGCTCTACCTCCACGATTCTTCTTTCCGAGGCTAGCCCTAAAGCTATTTCGGGGAGAACCAGCTATCTCCGGGTTCGATTGGAATTTCTCCGCTACCCCCACCTCATCCCCGCATTTTTCAACATGCGTGGGTTCGGGCCTCCAGTGCGTGTTACCGCACCTTCACCCT